>NZ_JBHTSW010000047.1:0-46598 GCF_042794945.1 Rhodococcus sp. NPDC056506
GTGCACGGTGTCACGTCGTGGCTGCCGGTGCACCGTGACGGCCAGGTCGTCGGCTGGACCCTCGACTTCATGAGGCGACGCTCCGAAGGGTTCCGGCCCGCGATGGAGTTCCTCATCGCTTCTGCCGCACTGAAATTGGAGGAGGAGGGTGTCGAGTTCCTCAGTCTGTCCGGTGCACCGTTGGCAACAATCGCCGCCGACTCCACTACGGACGCAGCCGAACCTGCGGCCACGACCTTCTCGGCGATGATGGACAGCGTCCTCGATCTACTCGGTCGCACACTGGAACCGGTGTACGGCTTCCGATCGCTGCTGGCCTTCAAATCGAAGTTCCAACCCCGGTACGTGCCGATGCACATGACTTTTGCCGATCCGGCCGCGCTACCGAGCATCGGCAACGCGGTCGGGCGGGCGTATCTGCCGACCGTGTCGATCGGTCAGGGATTCAAACTCGTTCGGACGATTCTGGGTCGCTGATTCGCGATCTTCAGGCGGGCTTGGCCGGCCCGCCGACAGCGCCGAAGACGTGTCGGGTGCCGATCGGGACGATCAGGGGCCGATCCGAGACCGGATCGTCGATGACTGCAGCTTCGAGACCGAAGACCTCGAGCAGAAGTTCCGCGGAAATGATGTCCTTGGGGACGCCCGAAGCGACGACGGCGCCGTCGCGCATCACGATCAGATGATCGCTGTACCGGACTGCGAGATTGAGGTCGTGCAGAACCATCACCACGGTGCGCCCCATTTCCTCGTGGAGTTGATCCACCAGGTCGAGGACTTCCATCGAGTGCGCAAGGTCGAGGTACGTGGTGGGCTCGTCGAGGAGCAGGATGTCGGTTCCCTGGGCGAGAGCCATCGAGATCCAGGCCCGCTGACGTTGGCCGCCGGACAATTGATCGACCGGCCGATCCGCAAGGTCCGAGACTCCGGTCAGCTCGAGTGCTTCGGCGACCTCGCCCTCGTCGTCCGCAGACCACTGCCGAATCCACGACTGATGCGGGTGGCGTCCACGTGAGACCAGATCGGCGACGGTGAGCCCTTCAGGCGCTACCGGCGTCTGGGGGAGCATGCCGAGGACCCGCGCGACTTCCTTGGTCTTCATCGAACTGATCGCTTTGCCGTCGAGGATGACCGATCCGCCCTTGGGCTTGAGTAGACGGCCCAGCGCGCGGAGAAGTGTCGACTTGCCGCATCCGTTGGGTCCGATGACCGTCGTAATCACGCCGGTGGGGATCTCGAGATCGAGTCCGTCGACGATGATGCGATCCCCGTACCCGAGCGTCAGATTCTGCGCGACGAGACGCGAAGGAGCATCGGTGGACTGGGCGATGGTGGTCATGCTGTGACCTTCCGATTGTTACGAACCAACAGGTAGAGCAAGAACGGACCACCCAGTGCGGAAGTCACGATTCCGACGGGGAGTTCCACAGGCAGAATTGTTCGAGCGATGACGTCGCTGCCGACCACCAGTACAGCACCGGTCAGCGCAGAAGCCACGATGGGCGGGCCGGCAGAGCGCACCAGACGCATGGCGACCTGAGGCGCAGCCAGGGCGACAAAGCCGACCGGACCTGCTGCGGCGGTTGCGATGGCGGCCAGCGCCACGGCGGAGAGCAACAGTTTGGCCTGCGACGATTGCAAGCGAACACCGAGTGAGGTGGCGTTGTCGTCGCCCAACCGCAACGCTCCCATGGTGAACGAGGCGATCACCGCGTAGCCGCCGACCACCGCGACAGCGATGGCTACCGGCCACATCTGATTCCAGGTGGCACCGTTGAGCGAACCGTTGAGCCACACCTGTGCTCGGGAAGCATCGTTGATGTCCGCCGAGATGAGGAGCCATCCCGTCGCTGCCACGAGCATGGCGTTTATGCCGATGCCGATCAGGATGAGGCGGAACCCCTCTACGCCTTTACGCCATGCCAAGGCGTAAATCACCACTGCTGTCAGCAGTCCGCCACAGAGTGCCGCCAGCGGAATCCCCAGTGTGGCAAGCAGTCCCACGAACGACCCGCCACCGCCGAGCACGATGAGAGCAACTGCGGCAGCACTCGATCCGGCCGTGATTCCGAGGATGTCGGGGCTGGCGAGGGCGTTGCGAGCGATCGTCTGGGTGACCGCACCGGCAATGCCGAGTGCCATACCGATGAAGAGTGCGGTGAGCGAGCGAGGAAGTCGGAGGTCGAAGACGATCAGGTTCTGTGTCTTGCTTCCATTGCCGAGCAGGACGGAAATGACATCGGGGATCGAGATCGGATAGTCGCCGCGTCCGATGTTGATGCAGAGCAGAAGGAAGAGTGCGACCGCGAGTGCAATGCTCACCGACACCGCGAGTGGACGGTAGACGAGCGAGAATCCACCGATACGAATCGACTTACGGGAGGGGACGGTCCGGGGCAGTACCCGGAGTTCTTGCTTGAGCGTCACAGACTTGCCAACTTCCTGCGGCGTACGAGAGCGATGAAGAACGGAGCGCCGAAGAGGGCCAGGATGATTCCGACCTGCAACTCGCCGGGGCGCACGACCACGCGACCGATGATGTCCGCGGTGATCAGCATGACCGCACCGAGCAAGCCCGCGTACGGGACCAGCCATCGGTAGTCGGGTCCGGTGATGGCTCGGGCCACGTGGGGGACCACCAATCCGATGAACGCGATAGGTCCACACGCTGCAGTCGCGGCGCCGGTCAGCAGGGTGATCGCGATGATGCCGAGTGTGCGACTGAACGCGATGTTCGTTCCCAATGCTTTTGCGACGTCCTCACCCAGGCTCAGGACGTTGAGACCAGGCGTACTTGCCAGGGCGATGACCAAGCCGAGTATCAGGAAGGGGAGGACCTGCCAGAGAACGTCGAACCCGCGACCGGACACCGACCCGACTACCCAGAAACGGTAGGCGTCCAGGCTGGTCTGGTCGAGGATGATCACGGCATTGGTCATGGCTTGCAGGAAGAACGCGACGGCTGCGCCCGCCAGAGCCAAACTCAGAGGACTTGCGCCGCCGTTTCCAATGGAGGACAAGCCGAAGACGACGATGCTGGCGACGAACGATCCTGCAAACGCGAACCAGAGATACTGACTCGGTGCGGTGAAGCCGAAGAGATAGATCGCCATGACTACGAAGAACGCCGCGCCGGCGTTGAGGCCGAGCAGACCGGCATCTGCCAACGGGTTACGCGTGTGTCCTTGAATCAGGGCGCCGGCGATACCGAGTGCGATGCCGACAACAAGACCCAGGATGGTCCGAGGCGCACGCAACGTTCGCACGATGATGTCCGTCTGGGTGCCGTCCGAACTGAAGATGGCGTGGAAGATCTCGGCAAACGTCAGCGGCCGAGCGCCCACCGCGATGCTCGCGAGCATGACGAGCGCGAGAAGAACCGTGAGCACCGCGAGACCGATCAGCCGGCGTCGACGAGTTGCCCCGACGCTGTTGTCGCGCGCGAGTTCCTCGAACCCTTCTTCGCGCGCCGTGCTTTCACGCACCACCTCGATACCGGTTCGATCGAACGGCCTGCGCAGAGCCCGGCGAACACCGATGGGCTGCTTTGTCTTCGCGTCTCGCGTGACCAGGCCTACCCATCCCTTTCCCGAGGTCCGGCCCGTGGCACCTTCGCGGAATCCGAGGTTCCACACAAGGAGACCGACGGCAATGGCTATTGCCGTCCCACCGAATACGGCGCGGTCGGCTTCGCCGCCACCGTTCTCGTCTCGGAGCGACTGAACGATGTACCAGCCGACGAGCAACGGAAGCAGGAACACCCCCGCGTCGAAAATGCCAGCTAGAACACGCATTCGGACAGGAGCCGGGCCGCGCGGCACTATGCGCCGTCCGTACGTCTCGCTGGGTCCTCGGGGATGTCCGTTCCCGAGAGGTTTGATCATCGTCACTGGCGGTTCGAGCTCCTGGTCTTTGTGCGCAGGGAATTCGCATCTTAGGTTACGGAACCCTATGTGGGTGTGCTCCCCGCGGGGCAAGTTCCTGTGAATATGCGGTGCCCAGCGTCACAGTTCTTTCCTCTTGAATTATGGTGAGGCTAACCTACATTAAGAACCACAAGACAACTTCGGCCGATTGGAATGCACGGTGACAATCACCTTGACCACCCAGCATGCGGATGTTCGTGAATTCGAACTCCGGTCGAACGCATTGAGCCGCACCAGCGTTCGCCTACGAGCACTCAACCCTGACTATCCGCGTGTCTATGCGGTTGCCGCCATGGCGGGCGAAGGCAAACGGCGCTGGTGGCAGCTCAGTGAAGGCTTGTGTGGGGATCGGGTGCAACAGATGTTCGCCCGGTCACTTCAAGATCTCGACAGTGCTGAAGCTGCCGCGATACAGGTTGCGACGTCGCTCATTCATGCCGTGGTCGGCAGAGTTGCCGCATCCATCGTCTCCGAGGGGTCCGCCTGGGACCCGGGGCTCGAGAACCTGTTCATCCACATGGACAGCGACGGCGGAATCGATTGGGCAGGCGTAGTCGACGAAACGCTTCGTGTGGCACCCAACGGGCGAGAGTGCGGAAGTGACGGCGTCGTCGACATGCCGTGTGAAGAGGCGCTCCTCATCTGGACTGCGCACCGTTGCCTGACGTCGCTGCGCGCCATCTACGACGCCGTGGCCAGATGTGCGCCCGTCGACCAGTTCAGATTCTGGGGACTGGTGGGGGAGTCGATCCTGGGTGCAGCTGCTTATGTCCCCATCCTGGCCGGTGAAGGCGAATCGGTAGCGCAGCGCCGTGGACAGGGCCTGCTCGACGCCTTTGTCGCAGCCGGGTTGCCGGTTCGCGCGCGCCGCAAGGTCTCGCTGCGCCCTCGCTGGAACCAGTTCGACGAAGGGCTTGCTAAATTAGGTCAGCCTTGCCTATGATTGTGGAACACCTCGCGGAGAGTTACACACCGCGAGAGTGACGAAACTGCCGGACCGCGCCGGAGTCCTGAGGGCTGCAGAGACTCCCGGTCCTTCCCACGGCGGGTTTCACATCGATTGATGTGAAACCCGCCGGTTCTTTTTCCAGACCTGATTCCAAGCTCGAGTTACCTCTCGTGTAATCAAGTAGGGAGTGGCAGCCACACCGGCGCCGGAGAATCACAGATGGAGATGGCATGGTCGACACTGCTGAGACCGCAGAGATGATGAAACGGCTCGGAACGGGCTTCGACGCCACCATCGGCCTCGAATACACCGAACTGAGCCCAGATCGTGTGCGGGCGCAATGGACGGTCAAGCCCACGCTGCACCAGCCCGCGGGGATTCAGCACGGAGGCGTGTACTGCTCGGTGGTGGAGTCTCTCGCCAGCGTCGGTGGCACCGTGTGGCTGGGCGAGCGAGGTCACGTGGTCGGCGTCAACAACAACACCGACTTCCTGCGTGCAACGAGGGAAGGCACACTCACCGCAGAAGCCACCCCGATTCATCGTGGACGCACTCAGCAGCTCTGGGAGGTTCGCATCACCGACGAGAACGACAGACTCGTCTCCAAGGGACAGGTTCGCCTCGCGAACATCACCGAGGTGGCGAAGATCGGAAACTGAGAACACGGGAAAGGGTGGCAGTGGAGTTGAACTCCACTGCCACCCTTCGCCGTTCACTCAGGTACTGATCAGCCGGCAGCCTTCTGTTGCTTGCCTGCCGTCTTCTTCGACTCGCCGTTGGAAGCACTGCCGGACTCGGTCGCTTCCTTGTTCTTCTTCTCCAATTCGCCCATCGCGTTTCGCGCGAAGACCTGCTGCTCGGTGGACGCCATCTGAGCACGGCCACGCCCGAAGAACGTCACAGCCCATGACAAGAGCGTCGAGGCGCGCGAACGGAACCCGACCAAGTACAGAAGGTGAATTGCCAGCCAGGCAACCCATCCGATGAAGCCACTGATCTCGAGCTTGCCCACCTTGGCTACCGCGCTGAAGCGCGAGATCGTTGCCATGCTGCCCTTGTCGAAGTACTTGAACGGAACTCGCGCCGAGGGGGACTGACCATTCAGTTCCGCCTTGATCTGCTTGGCCGCGTACTTGCCGCCCTGCATGGCGACCTGAGCCAAACCGGGAAGCTTGTCGAGCGACATCATGTCGCCGATGACGAAGACATTAGGGTGTCCGGGAAGCGACAGGTCGGGATTGACCATCACGCGGCCGGCGCGGTCGGTTTCTCCGCCGCTCTGCTCTGCGAGCTGCTTGCCGAGAGGGCTCGCCTGAACTCCGGCAGACCACACCTTGCACTGCGACTCGATACGGCGAAGCGTGCCGTCCTTCTCCTTGATGATCAGACCGTCGTTGTCGACGTCGGTGACCATCGCGTCGAGCTGGATCTCTACGCCGAGCTTCTCGAGGGTCTCGGCTGCCTTACGGCTGAGCTTGCCGCCGTACACGGGCAGGACTGCAGGAGCGCCGTCCAGGAGCACAACACGTGCCTCACGCGGATCGATCTTGCGGAAAGCGCCGTCGAGCGTTCGGCGGGAAAGCTCGGCGATCTGTCCGGCCAACTCCACGCCGGTGGGGCCGGCGCCGACCACGACGAAGGTCAGCAAGCGCGCGCGCTCGGCAGGATCGTCCGACAGCTCAGCTTGTTCGAACGCGCCGAGGATACGTCCACGCAGTTCGAGGGCATCGTCGATTGTTTTCATGCCCGGGGCGAACTCTGCGAACTGATCGTTACCGAAGTACGACTGACCGGCACCTGCTGCCACGATCAGACTGTCGAATGGCGTTACCGTGACGCGTTCGAGCAGGCGCGAGGTCACAGTCCGGTTCTCGAGATCGATCGTCTCGACTTCACCGAGCAGTACCTGGGCGTTCTTCTGCTTACGCAGCACGAGCCTCGTAGCGGGAGCGATGTCCCCGACCGAGAGGATGCCGGTGGCAACCTGATAGAGGAGCGGCTGAAACAGATGGTGGGTTGTACGCGCGATCATCGTGATGTCGGCATCGGCTTTTTTGAGAGCCTGAGTGCCGAACAATCCTCCGAAGCCGGAACCGATCACCACTACGCGGTGGCGGTGCGGTTCAACCGACTGGATGCTCATTCCGTACTCCTCGAGTTCTAGGCGACAGTCCTACGGTAGTCCCACCGCGGCCGAGCTTCTCTGCGAGCAGGCCGTCGAACGCAGCAGGGTCCGAATCGATCAAGCGGCCTCGGAGGTGATCACTCCCGATGCGATCGGCTTCGCCGAACCGGGGGTGATCACCACTTTGTCGAGGTGTCGGCTACTGGCGGACCGACAAGATGAACAGTGCGATGCACCCGCCGACGAAAACCAGTATCGACAGGGCCACCGACGCGTACCCGACACCTACTCCAATTGCTGCCCAGTCCATGTGCCCAACCTCTCGTCTGCTGCGATCCGGGATTCAGATCACATTCACCTAGTGACATCACACCTCATCGATCCCCACTTTCGAAACCCGGCACGCCCAACCATTGACATGCAAGTAAGTGCTTGCATATTGTGAAGTTGTGGACGACCGGATGAATGCAGTGTTCAAAGCTCTTGCCGATCCGACACGGAGGCTTCTTCTGGATCGCTTGTTCATAGCCAACGGTCAGTCGCTCGGCGACCTGTGCGACAGCCTGGACATGAGTCGACAAGCTGTCACGCAACACCTCACAGCGCTCGAGGATGCAAATCTGATCAGCACGGTTCGGCAGGGGAGATCCAAGCTTCATTATCTCAATCCCGTTGCGCTCGAAGAAATTCGAGAGCGATGGATCAACAAGTTCGAGGTGCCGCGCCTGAACGCGCTCAGTACCGTCAAAAAACTCGCGGAGGAAGCCATGACCGACAAGCCCAGCTTTGTGTATGTCACCTACATCGCCAGCACAGCCGAGAACGTCTGGAAAGCACTCACGGATGCACAGGCCACTGCAGAGTATTGGGGACACAGCAACGTCTCCGATTGGCAGCCGGGATCGACGTGGGAGCATCGCCGGATCGACGGCTCGAACATCGCGGATGTAGTCGGCACCGTGGTCGAGAGCAACCCGCCGTCGAGGTTGGTTACCACCTGGGCCGATCCGAACGGTGAACCAGGCGTCGACATCTCGCGGGTGAGTTTTGACATCGAAGCCTTCGGCGCGATCGTGCGCCTGACCGTCAAGCACACCGATTTGGCGGACGAATCGGCTCGCATGGAGGTAGCGGGCGGATGGTCGGCGGTGCTGTCGAACCTGAAGTCCTATCTCGAGACCGGAAACACGCTTCCGGTGGCGCCGTGGGAGATGCCGGTCGGTTGACGGTTGTCGACCACGACAAACGTGTCCCCTGAACAGGAGGAGTTCGCCGTACTTCGGCCCGAATTGTCGGCACGATCCGGTCTCAAATTCGCAAAAAGCCCAAATTCCGGCGCGTTCAGTCTGTAAAGTTGCCAGTTGGATGCTAGCGTTTGCCCCGACATCGGGTGAGGACGACCTCGTCTCGGACGCATGGGAGAAACGCTATGGGCGGCGACGCTTTTCAGAATGTTCCGGTTGATCGGCGCAAGTTCGTCAAGACAGTTCTAGCGGCCTCGGCGGTAACTGTGCCGGTCGTGACGTCGATCAGCCTCGGTGGTGCGGCGCCGGCCTTCGCAGCCGGTGACACGCCGAATCTTTCCGGAGCGCCTAGTCGTGGCCAGCAGAATCCGAATCAACCAGGCGGTGAACAACCGGGCGGGAACCAACCCGGAGGCAATACTCCGGGAGGGAACCAGCCGGGCGGAAACGAGCCGGGCAACCCCGGATCGTCGGGAAGTTCAGGATCGTCGGGAAGTTCGGGGTCCTCGGGTAGTTCTGGTAGTACCGGGAGTTCGGGATCAACTGGTAGCTCTTCAGGTTCGGGTGGAACGACGACCGCAAAGCCCACTGGGCCCACTGGGCCGACTGAGCCGACAGAGCCGACCGTCCCGACTGTGCCAACGGTGCCGACCACTCGCACCGAGCCGACCCTTCCGACCGTCCCGACTCTGCCGACGAATCCCACAGAACCCACGTAACCGACACAACGAAATTGGTTCCGAGTGAGCACACGACGATGACAGAGTTCGACGTCGCGCTACACCGCGCTCTGAAGAAGCTTCAGAGCGCGGGCCCAGTCCAGGTGAGGGAGACGCCGCCGCACGGAGAACCGGCTGATCTGACTATCGCAATCGCGACCTACGACGATTTCGACGGGGCGTACTTCACGATTCATTCGATCCTGGTCCATCATCGCGAAATTCTGGACAGAGTCGAATTCGTCTTGTTGGACAACAACCCCGAAGGGTTGCCGGCACCGATGCTCGAATCGTTTGCCGGTTACATCGATCGATTCCGCTACATTCCGTTCACCGACGTTCGATCCACCGCAGTGCGGGATGTCCTGTTCCGCAAGGCAACCGGGAAGTATGTCCTGGTCCTCGACTCCCATGTGATCCTGGCACCGGGATCGTTGTCGGCGTTGTTGGCCTATTTCGATGCGAATCCGGAAACCGACGATCTGATTCAGGGACCGATGCTCTCCCAGGATTCCTCGCATATCGCGGCCACCCACATGGACCCACAATGGCGCAACGGAATGTTCGGCTCCTGGGGTGTTGATCCGCGCGCGAAGCAACACCCCGACGTGCCTTTCGAAATTGTCATGCAGGGCCTCGGCTCATTTGCCTGCAGGCGTGAGGCGTGGCCCGGATTGAACTCGCATTTCACCGGATTCGGAGGTGAAGAGGGGTACATCCACGAGAAGTTCCGAATCAACGGCGGCAAAGTCGTCTGCCTTCCGGCATTCGGTTGGCACCATCGATTCGAACGCCCGGCGGGTGTCCCGTATCGAATAAATTGGGAAGATCGCGTTCACAATTACCTGCTCGGTTGGAGTGAAGTCGGTTGGGACCTCGACTCACTCCATCGTCAGTTCTCCAGGTACCTCGGTGATTCGTATCCTGAGATTCGCCGCCGTGCCGAACTGAGCGTCCAGCGACCGGAACTGGCCTTCGGTGGGGTGATCGTTCTCAGCGATGACAGCCGAGTCGCTCCGTGGCGTTCGTGCTTGGCGGAGGCCGAGTCCATCGAACTGACCGTTCACCGTGCCATTCCGTCTCGAGAGGACGGTCCGGAAGTGTGGAGGACGGCGTCCGCGTTGCTCGCCGGAATCGACAAGGCAATTCTGCTGGGCTGGAAGTCGGTGGTTTTCCTTGACGAGGCTCGCGTGATCGAACCCGCCCTTGCGTACAAACTGCGGAACATAACCGACGACCTCCCCGCTGAGGCCGATACGGCCGTTATCCACGCACACGGCGACACCTTGGCCGGGGCAGCACTGATCGTTCGAGCGGCGGCGTACCGAACTTTGCGTGACGAACTTTCTCGCAACATCGACGGACCCGTACCCTCCGACTTTTCACTGGCGGCGTATCTGCTCGAGCGGGGCGCAGTCGACGTTGTGCTCGATCGTCCCCTGTCGCCCGCCCGGTCAGTGGGAGAACATGACTCGGATATCGAGGATTCGAACTCGGAACTCGGCGTTGTCGTCGTGAATCTCGACCTCGACATCGACAGATGGAAGGCGTCCTGGCATAGATTCATTCGCCTGCCGGGCGTAGCCGCGGTGGAGAGGGTCTCAGCTTTCGAGGACGTGATGAATCAGGAAGCGGCCTTTGCCGTCTCGTGGCGTCGCGCGGTCTCTCGGGCGACCGAGAAGGGCTGGGATTCGGTCCTCATCGCTGCTGACGACGTGAGTTTGCTCGATGCGGCTACCTCGATCCTGGACCATGCCCGCGAAGAGCTCGATCACCGCGATTGGGATGTCGTCCAACTAGGACACGACCCGAAATCGAGGGACGGAGCTCTGCTCGACGGTTCGGCACTCTTGCGCACCAGCCCCGAGAACCGTGGTGTCCACGCCGTTCTCGTCCATTCGCGCGCCTTCGAGCGAATTCTCGACGAGATTGCGGATCCGGAGTCAGATCCCGAAGCATTCGGAAAATGGGCGGGTCACTACCGAACTCTGGGCGACTACCTGGTGGATGCGAGTGCCGGGGGAGCGCTCACGTGCCTGACGGTGGCACCCGGAATCGCCTCCACACGCAGTCTGATTCGTTCGGGTGCAATCGAATCCGAATACTCACGACGCTTCGCGCTGTGAGACCACCACCAAAACGAAAATCGGATTCGCTGAATCAAGGAGATATCTTGACCGAACTACTCGAAGATGTGAGACCGCAACGCTCTCAGACGGTGGAGAGCAACGATCTCACCGACGGGGTTGTGCTGTACGACAGTTCCAGCGAGGTTGCCCATCACCTCAACCCGGTCGCGACGTTGGTGTGGGAACTGTGTGACGGCCGGACCGTCAGCGAGATCGTCCAGGCTGTGGCAGAGGTGCTCGAGATCCCTGGCCACGACGCGGAGTCGGTAGTCACCGAGACGTACGGACAGCTGAGCACCTCGCGTCTGCTGGTGTGAGAATTCCGTGATCGGGAACGACGTACTGCAATTCCGGGCGCACTATCTGTGGGTTGACGCGATTGTGCGCGGTTTCGGCATACCAGAGGTCGGCGTCGTCGAGCATCGGATTGCCAGCCCCTGGCCTGCGGACAACAACGTCGACGTTCGGATTCAGCGGAATCGAGCGACATTCGGTCGCTGGGACGTCACCATCGAATCTTCCATCGGTGGGGGCAATGAAATGCTGGTCGGTCTGGACGGTCTACTTCTCGCGGAGAGCGTGTATCGGACGGTGCACCGGGATGTCATGACAGCCGCACAGGCCCAACAGTGGACACGCTTGCACGCCGCTCTGGTCGACTGCGACGGTGTGAGAGTGGCGATCGCCGGGCATTCCGGGGCGGGCAAGACCACCTTGGCGCTCGCCCTTGCCCTGCGGGGTGCACAATTGCGTGCTGACGAAGGCGTCTTCATTCGTGGTACCGACGCTGTGGGCCTACCGCGGCGGGTTCACCTCAAAGCCGGTACGTTCGACGTCCTCCCGGAGATCAAAGCGCACGATTCGCTGTATCTTCCGTACGCCCCGCCGGTGTGGGCATTGGACCCGTCAACCTTGCCGGCTGAACCGAACGGCGACTCGGCGGTTCGCGGAATCGACCTGGTGCTGATCCTCGCTGGGTGGGACGAGGGTCCGACTCGACTCGCTCCGATGCCCGCACCCCAGGCGATACAGTCGCTGGCCGAGCAATCCGCGTTGTGGTCCGACAATCACGGACTGACCCTGAGAAACATCGCTGCCCTACTCTCGAATGCCCCGTGCTACAGACTGATTCGGCACCACGGCGACACCGGCGCGGACACTGTGGAGGAACTGGTGGCGTCATGCGTGACACCCGGTATCTGATTTCCATGTTGGAACCCGAGTGTGGGGCCGATGTCATCCGCTTGTGTTCACAGCAGGATTGGCCCAGAGTCATCGACGCCGCTGCCAGGCACAAGGTGTTGCCGCTGCTCGCCTCCCGAGCAGTCGAGGCCGGCTTCGCATCGGTCCTGACTGCGAGCTTCGCGGAAATGCTGTCGGAATCCTCGGCCACCGCATCGAGTCCGGAATTGACGCTGAGCCTTGTCCATCACCGAAACACCATTCGGATCTCGGACCTCGACGCACAGCGAGTGGAACTGCAAGAGTTGTTACACAGCAACGGATTTCCGACGGTTGCGCTGAAGGGTGCCGCCCTTCTCGAGCGAAGTGTCTGGCCGAACCCGGCAGCACGACGGATGACGGACATCGACCTCTTGGTCGTCGACCCTGCACACGCCGTTCCGGCCAACGAAGCGATCCTCGATTTCGGCTATCGAATGGTCCGCCCGGACGAAGTGGACTCCGACGCCATCGATCACGACGATCATCAGGAGCCGGCACTACTTCGCGACGACCGTCATGGCTCCGTCGAAATCCATTCGCACTTGCTTCCGCGGTTCGCCCGTCACGCACTGACCCGAGAGGCCGCGGTCCGAGGAATCAGCGCAGAGGCGAAAGGATCCCGGCTTGCGATTGCCGACGTGACACTGCACGTCATCGCTCACGCGCGGCTGGCTGATCGGGCCTTGATTCGAGCCGATTTGTCGATGAACAGCGTTTTCGACGTGGGGTACCTGCTCGCTTCCGAACCGGCACTTGCTGTGACGCTATCTCGGCGCCAGTTGCCACGCGATGTCCGTCGGGCGGTGAACGTCCACTGGGCCGCCGTGGAATCGATCTTCGGCGTGAGCACCGGAGTGAGCACCACCTCCGCGCGTTGGTGGTGGCAATGGACGTTGTGGTTGGCCGATCGCCCACGTCTGCACTCGCTCTACCGCGACCTGGTCATGGTGCCGCTCTTTCTCGACCGTGATCGGCTCTCGATCCGGGACGGGCGGGACCTACGGGGATGGGCCTTGGCGCGCGCACGCGTGTCTCACTTCGTCCGTCGTGCGAGGACTGCTGTCGAAGATGCCGGGGGAGCAGCATGAAAGTCCTGATCACCGGTGGAGCGGGATTCATCGGAAGCACCGTGGCGTCGAAGTGCGTCGACGCCGGGATCGATGTCGTGATCCTCGACAACCTGCTGACAGGCCGTGCCGAATTCGCCCATCGATTCCCGTTCTACTGTGGCGACATTGCGGACGAGAAACTACTCGACAAGATATTCACCGACCATCCCGATATCGGTGCCACAGTTCATTGTGCTGCTCTGATCGTGGTCGGAGATTCCGTCAGTAGCCCGGCGCGGTACTACGAGAACAACGTCTCCAAATCACTGGCGCTGGTTTCGAGTGTCCTTCGGAACGGGTGTGGGCGCTTCGTATTCAGTTCCTCTGCCGCGGTGTACGCGCCGGGCGAGGGCGGGTGTGTCGACGAATCCTCGCCGATCGAACCGCAGAGTCCCTACGCGCACAGCAAAGCTCAGTTCGAAACCATGCTCGACGACATCGTGGCAGCAACAGATTTGTCGGCGATATCCCTCCGATACTTCAATCCGGTCGGAGCAGATCCGGAACTGCGAAGCGGAACACCATCGGCACGCCCGACGCACGCACTCGGAAAGCTCTTCGAATCATATTCGACAGGAACACCTTTCAAAGTGACCGGGACGGATTGGCCGACGCGCGACGGGTCCGGAGTGCGTGATTACGTTCATGTCTGGGACCTTGCAGATGCTCATGTTCGAGCACTGCAACGGTTCGACCGGATCACCGCCGATTCATCGGGAATGACTGTCGTCAATCTGGGCAGTGGGCGGGGGACCACTGTGTGGGAGCTGGTTCGCACGTTCGAGAATGTGCTCGGTGAAGATATCGACGTGGTCGTTGCCGACCGACGCACCGGTGACACTGCCGGCGCTTATGCGTCGAACGACCGTGCGTTGCGACTACTCGGGTGGGTTCCGACATTCACCCTGGAACAGGGGATCGAGGACACCGCACGGTGGCTGGCCGTGCGGTCGCACTTACTGAATTCGGTGTCGCCGAACGTCAGCCTGTCGGGTCGTCGTCGAGGGTGATGTTGTTGCTACGTAGCCAGAAGGTGGTGTCGGGATTCCACCCGGCGAGCACGGTGGCACCAGAGTTGGCCGACAGCGGTATCGCGATGCCTGGAGTGGTCAGGTACGCCATCATCGTCAGGTGGACGGCGTCGTAGTCGTCGGCCACCGAGACCCAATCCGGGATGAACCAGTTGCGGAATTCACCGGTCGTGTCGTACCACACGGAGCGACGTGAAGCGGGCACTGCCAGGGGATAGGTGTCGACCAGTTTCGCCCAGTCCGATGGACCGGCGATTTCATAGATGCGGGGCGTGCCATGGATCCTTACAGGCTGCACCCGAGCCTCGTTCGACGAGCTGTCTTCTTCGAGAAACACTCCGAGGGCTCCGATACCGTCGCGAGCCCTGGTCGTTTCAGTTGTGCCGTTGGCAAATGGGGTGGACCACCATTCGCCTCCGATATGACGGTCCGGATCTGCGTTCTGATACTCCAGAAACTGACGTTCGGTATCGAGCGCCTCAGCGCGCCACTGTTCAAGGCCGTCTTCCGTACGGTAAATCCGCAAGGGTAAGTCCGACCAGCCGTAGATGGGATTTCGCTTCTCAACCAGATGCTGGTTCAGGAGGTCAATCGGCTCGGTCCACCAGGCAGAGTGTGGCGAGCCGAGAAGGGTCCGGGCGATCGGGTGTAATGCCGCAATGACCGCGGGGCGCACGAAGATCAAGTCTTCCTCGTCGGGCGGCTCCCAATAGCGTGCACAATCCACGGCATACGCGAGACAGTGCAGAATCTCGAGTTCCGACATTTCGGTGATTGCTCGGACGTCAACAGCGTCGAGTACTTCGAGCGCATGTTCGGTCGATTGAGGCCAATGTCTACCGGAGCGTGCGGCGGCGTGGCTCGCGTACCCGACGTTCGCGCAGAACCGACGACCACGCGGTGAGCCGAGGACAAGCGCCACAGAATCCATGTGGGTAAAGCTAGCGGACGAGCTGACGGGGGACGTTCGAATATCCACTACTTGACATAATGTAGATTATCGGCAAATTGTCGACCTGGCGATATTCGGCCTATGTGCCGTTTCTTGCATTCGTCTTCGACGTCGCCCACTCATGTCGATCTGTCGGTTTCATCTGCCGTCTGTTCACACATTTCCGTCCGAGATCACAGTCTGCCTTGGGCTGACTTGATCTGATCATTGCGACTCGACTGTCGCCGGCCGAGTTGCCGGCGATCGCCATCTGGCCTTGCCGGCGACTGCGGCCGCGCCGAGTGGCCTAGTTGCTCACGAAGCAAGATCGTCCAATAAGCGCTCTGATGTGGATTGATGTTGATGAATGCGGCTCGCCCACTTCCAGCCACCCGCCCTTAATTCGTCACTGTGACGTATTTAGGGCGACAGGCTGGACGCGAGTGCAGTTCCATTGTCATTGCCACGGACTACTATCGCCGCATGTGTTGTATTCGACCGGCCGCTTCTCATGGTCAGTGGCCGCGATGAGCGACACACCCAAGGTCGTGCACCGGTGGCTCGCAGTGCCAGACCAGTTTGACCGATTCACGCGATTCTTGCGCGACAACGGAATTCTGATGCCGACTCGGATAGGCATCGGCGTATTGGTTTTCCTCCTGGGTGTCACGATTCTGCTGAAGCGACTGGGCACCCACTCGGTACAGACCATCGGATTTCCGTTGGACGTCGTCGTCGCAGTGCTTGTGATGATCGGTGGAATTGCTCTGCCTGTCATTGCGACCACCCGTGATAGGTCGTATTTCTTAGTCGTTGTCGGGGACTTCGCTGTTGCGGTGATCGTGCTAGCCGAGGCGAATCCGGATCAGCGATTGCTCGGATGTCTCGTCTTCGGGCTCGTCGGCTCGTATGTAGCCTTCTTTCACAACCTTCGAGCGCAACTGTGGCACCTCCTGTGGTCCGGGGCGATTATCGTTGTCGCCAGCATCGGGGTTTTCACGGATGCGCCTTCGTCAGCCTCAGACGTACTGGGACGCATCGCCTTTGCCATCCCTGTCATCACTGTCATACCGGTCGTCACACAGATTGCGCTGGCGCTCCTGAGCAACGACGCACAAAGCTCCGAACTCGATCCATTGACGGATCTGTTGAATCGGCGTGGATTGGCGCGGCGGACTTCCGAACTCCTACAGGCGAAATCCAGCCTCGATCAGTCTTTGCTGGTTGTGGTGATCGACATCGACAATTTCAAACACTTCAACGACACCTACGGTCACGACGTGGGTGACCGCGTCATCCTGCGGACCGCGTATCGACTCCACGACTGGGCCAGATCGGACGCAGCGATCGCTCGTATCGGCGGTGACGAGTTCGTCGTCGTTCAGATGATGCCGTTGCCCTATGTCGGCGACTTGCTCGCGCGGATTCACCCCGTCATGAACTCCCCTACGGGCGAACCACTCTCGACGACGAGCATCGGCATAGCCGTACACAACGGCGGCTGGCCGGACGTGCAGGCAGCAGAAAGCGGCCTGCACGATCTACACCGCCTAGCCGATTCAGCGATGTACGAAAGTAAGAGGATGGGCGGAAATCACGTTCATTCCATCGTTCTCACGGATCAGCAGCCACAACAGGTCGGCGGTCGTTCAGTCCTCTGAGTCGTCGATCAGATGCATCGCGGCTTCCTCTGCCGACGCTGCGCCGCCGTCGATTCCGACGTCTCCGGCGATGAGTTCGCTTTCCTCGTCTTCGTATCGGCCCTCGTCTTCGGCAACGAGACGCCCGACGCGGCGGTTACCCACTTCGTCACCGTTCGGGAATTCTTCTTCCCGTTCGAATTCGTCGGCATCGGCGGGATCCTTCAGCGGATCACCCAGCGACGCGTACGGATCGGGTTCTTCCTCGGCCAGGCGCTCGTCGAGGGTCTCCCCCGCGGATTCCTCGCTGCCGGTCAACCCGTGGGCATCAAGTCCCAGTGGTCGTTCCGGTGGTGAGATTCCCTCGTCGAGAATGTCGTCGACGCCTCGATCGATCAGAGTGTCTTCGGGTTGAAGCTGGTCGTCGGGATCGAGACTGTAATCGCCATTGCCGGACGCGCCGGTGTCATCCGTGTCGCTCATGCACTCAACGATGCCACGGGCACACGGAGTTGGCCACGCGCCGCGCCTGCTCGATACATCACGCCGGAGATCTTCAGCACGACCGTGGCGCGGGCATTCCGTCGAATCTGTCCTGTAGATACTCGAAAGCGGTGGGCAGACCGAGGACAGCGGTGGTGAGGTGGTCCGGGCTGGGGAACAGTTGGGATTGAATCGTTGCTCCTGCGGCGCAGTACCTCGAAATGGTATTGACCACCGAATCGATGGGAATCAGCACGTCGTCGGGCGTGTGCCATTCGAACACCGGGGCGGTCGGTACTCCTGGATAGAGTTCGACGCTGTTGTCGTCCATCACCTTTCGCACTTCAGGACTGGACAACAGGGAAGTCGACGTCGACACCTGGGAAGCACTGCGCCCGGCGCCGACTCTCAGGATGTCGTTGGTGCAGGCATTGGTGAGTTCGGACCGCATCGACCGACCGAGGTCGTTGAGTTGGTTACCGAGCGGCAAGAGGTCGGGATACTCCCGCTCGAGGCCCATCGCTGCGGCGAACGCGAGACCGAATGCCGGGTGCGGATCTTGCCCGAGTCCATTGGCCATCTTGGACAGATTCATCGGAACGCCGCCTTCGGCAACACCTACGAGGTTGACCTCGGGTGCGTAGGTCGGCGCCAGGGCAGCTGCCCACGCGGTCGCCATACCGCCACCGGAGTATCCAGCGATGCCGACTGGGCTGGCGCCGCTACGCAATTCGGGGACTTTCTGGACGGCGCGTATGCCGTCGAGCGTGATCTGTCCGCCCAGTCTTGCGGCGCCGTATGCGCTGTTGGGTCCGAGATGGTCGGGAAGCGCGATAGTCCATCCGCGCTGCAGAGCGACGTTGAGGATGGGTGCTTCACGGATGACGATGTTGGGATCCGATGCGTAGAGCGCTCGCGATGGCGCACAACCCGTTCCGAGTGCGTTGACGATGTGCTGATAGGAGAGCAGGGGGCCGTCTTGCGTTTGATTCGGCGGGACCAGGATAGTGCTGACCGCGGCAATCGGCTTGTTCTCGGAGTTCGTGGACCGATAGCTGACCTGCCAGATCGCGACGCCAGGAAAGGTCATCAGGTCTGGGGCTCGCCGTACGGAGATCGGCGTGCCGGCACTCCCCTCGGCTGCTGCTTGCGAATAGAACGGGTCCGGGTCAGGTGCGGGATACGCGGGATCTGCCTGTGCAGTCCACCCGGAGAGCAGTGTGGCGGTCAGTGCCGCGGCAGTCAGCATCGATCCGGTAAACACGCGTTTGGTTCGCAGTTTCAACGTTTTCCCCTCGTCCGGACCCACGCGGGATCCATCACCCTGTGTGTTTCACTCATACCCATGTCGAACCTGGTTCAGACACCCCACTGAGCGATAACTTCTCGCAATCGTACAGCTATGGTTGCCGCAGGCCCCGGTTCGATCATCTGGTTGTGTTCACAGTCGACTTCGACGACGCGGATGTCACCCGAAACGAAGCGGCGCCATTCGGCCACATCGTGTCCGTTTGCGGTAGATCTTCCGGCTACGAAGAACTCGATGTCTCCGGAGTGAACCGGCGGTTGGTGCTGATTCGTCAATTCGACGGAGTGGGAGTAGCCGCGACTGATCCGCTCCAGATGCTCCGCTTCGATTCCGATCCCGGCACCCAGGGTCCGCTCCAGCAATTTCGCCGCTTCTTCGAAAGTCTCGACTGTCTTGGATCCCGCAGGCATCGCGAGCCCCGCCAGTAGTTCGGAGACCGAGAGTTCAGCGGGCTGATCGGAATCCGACGACGGATAGCTGTCGAGGATCGACAGCGTCACGTCACGTCCGCTCCGAGTGAGATTGTGCGCCACGGCGTGTGCGATGACGCCGCCGAGCGACCAGCCGGCCAGATGGATCGGGCCGGTCGATGCCACCGCTGCAATGCGATTCGCGTAGTCGTCGGCGAGTTCGGTCAGCGAGTCGAAGCTGGGCCCGCCGCTCAGTGACGGTAGCTGAAGACCGTATACGGGTTGATCCAGCTCGAGGTGCTTGACGAATTCCGCGTAGCCCCAGGACAATCCGATACCCGGGTGGACGAAGAACAGTGGTGCACGATCGGATCCGGCGCGCAGCGTGATCATCGGAGCGAGCAGATCCGACGAATCATCCGGCGAGTGTGCGTCCATTCCGTCGGCCGCACGGGCGACACCGCCAGGCGTCGGATCCAGGAACAGTGCCTGCAACGGCACTCGCATCCCGAGGCGTTTCTCGAGTTCGATGGTGATCCGGGTGGCCACGATTGACGTTCCTCCCAGTTCGAAGAAGTCGTCGTCCACGCCGATGTGTTCGTGACCGAGCACGGTCTCGAAGATGTCGACGACCGTTCGTTCGGTGCCGTTGGTAGGCGGTGCGTACGGGACCGTACGACGCTCGAAGCTCGGCGTCGGCAGTGCTTTGCGGTCCAGCTTGCCGACCGGTGTCACCGGAATACGGTCGACGACAACGATCACGCCGGGAACCATGTGCGCAGGTAGGCGAGAAGACAGGTGGCGTCGGAGCTCCCAGTCGTCGACGGTCTGTCCATCCACGGGCTGGATGTAGGAGGCGATCATCGTCTCCCCCGACGGCGCTTCGTGCCCGAGTGTCGCGGCGAAGTAGACGGAGGGGTGTGCCATCAGGACGGAGTCGATTTCGCCGAGCTCGATGCGGAATCCGCGGACCTTGATCTGGAAGTCGCTGCGGCCCAGGTATTCGAGGGTGCTGTCGGAGCGCCAGCGCACCAGGTCGCCCGTGCGGTACATCCGCTGGCCTGGTTCGCCGAACGGATCGGCGACAAATCGGTCGGCGGTGAGGTCGGGACGATTGTGGTATCCGCGGGCGAGTCCGGGGCCGGTCACGTACAGCTCCCCGATGACTCCCACGGGCACGGGCTTGAGGTGCCCGTCGAGGACCAGGCCGGCGAAGCCGATGGCCGGACGGCCGATGTTGATGTCCTTGCCCGGCCGCATGGGTTCACTGACGCTGGCCTGGATGGTGGATTCGGTGGGTCCGTATCCGTTGAACATGCGACGGTCTCGGCCCCAGATGTCCACGAGTTCGGGTGGGCAGGCTTCGCCGCCGACGGCGAGCACGCGGAGTTCTGGCAGCGCGGAGCTTTCGATGGAGCTGAGCGCGGTCGGTGTGATGAACGCGTGTGAGACGTGTTCATCGGCGAAGATTTCGGCCAACTCGGATCCGCCGAAGACGGTGGGTGGGATGACGACCAGGCAGGCGCCACTGCCGAACGCCATCATGAGTTCGAAGACTGAGGCGTCGAAGCTCGGTGATGCCAGGTGCGAGATCCGCGAGTACGGCTGGACGTTGAATCTCTTGTGTTCTTCGGCGTTGAGGTTGGACAACCCGAGGTGGGTGACGATGACGCCCTTCGGCTTTCCGGTCGAACCCGAGGTGTAGATCAGGTACGCGGGATGCCCGTGATGCAGGGGGATCGTGCGGTCGCGATCGGTGATCGCGGCGACGTTCTGGCGCTCGATCTCGTCGACGGTCTCCGCTTCATCGAGGACCATCCACTCGACCGTGTCGGGAAGTTGACTTCGGTGAGCGTCGTCGGTGATGCCGAGTACGGCCCGCGAATCGTCGAGCATGTGGTTGATGCGGTCGTCGGGATAGTTCGGGTCGACGGGCAAGAATGCTGCCCCGGTCTTCGTGACCGCCCAGATGGCGACGATCTCCGCGGCGGACCGCGGCAGACCCAAGGCCACAAAATCTTCGGGTCCGACACCGCGCCGGCACAGCGCTCTCGCCAGCTTCGTCGATTCCTCGTCGAGTTCGCGGTAGGTCATCGACCTCTCGCGACTCGAGAGGGCTGGGGCATCCGGGTTCGAGGCGACTGCTTCGGCGAGGATCTCCGGCCACACCCGCGCTCGAGTCGCGGCTGCACCGGATGCCGGCACCAGAGCGGCTGTTTCGTCGGCGGCGAGGATACCGATGTCGGCGATACGTGTTGCCGGTTCACGCCCGACAGCGCCCAGGATCAGGCGAAATCGGTCGGCAAACCGCCGAATGGTGCCGGGTTCGAAGAGATCTGTCGCGAAGTCGAAGGCGGCGGACATCCCGGTAGGGGCGCCGGTCTCGTCGAACTTCTCGTCGACGATCAGCTCGAGGTCTTCCTTCGCGAATTTGGTTTCCACGGTCAGCCCGTCGATGTCGAGGCCGGGCAGGTGGAAGTGCGCGGGTTCGTTGTTCTGAAGTTCGAGGGCTACTTGGAACAGCGGCGAGTACGACGTGGATCTGGTCGGGTTGATCACGTCGACGAGCCGCTCGAAAGGTAGATCCGAGTTCTGGAAGGCGGCCAGATCGATTTCGCGGATGTGTTCCACCAGTTCGGCAAACGTGATGTCGGGATCGACGCTGGTTCGCAGGACCAGCGTGTTGACGAACATTCCGACGAGGTGGTCGAGCGCTGCCTGACCGCGGCCGGCGATCGGAGTGCCGATGGTGACCTCGTCTGCGCCGGACAGTTTTGACATCAGCACGGCCAGTGCGCCGTGCAGTGCCATGAACATCGTGACGCCGTGGGACCTGGACAGGTCCGCGAGCGCGCGGTGAGTGTTCGCGTCGATGTCGAAGGTGAATCGGTCACCGTGGAAGGTCTGTTGCACGGGCCGCGGGTGGTCGGTGGGCAGAGCGATGACATCGTCGAGTCCGGCGAGTTGCTCACTCCAGTAGCGCAATTGGCGGCTGATGACAGATTCCGGATCGTCTTCCGATCCGAGGACCTGATGCTGCCACAACGTGAAGTCCGCGTACTGCACTTCGAGTGGTGCCCACGTGGGCTCGGTTCCGGCCGTACGCGCCAGATAGGCCGCCATGACGTCGCGTGCGAGCGGCGCCATCGACGAACCGTCGGCGCAGATGTGGTGGACGACGACAAACAGAATGTGAACGGGTTCGTCGGTGTCGAGTCGGAAGAGTGCCACGCGCAGCGGTAGGTCGACCGACACGTCGAAGCCGGTGGTGGCGAGCCGTTGCATGCGCTCTGTGAGTTCGTGCTCCCCCAACGTCATTTCACGGATCGGAGGTATTGCCTCGTCGGCGGTGAGGACTTTCTGAATCGGATCGCCGCCGACGGCGGGGAACACGGTCCGCAGTGTTTCGTGGCGCTCGACGACGTCGGCGATCGCCTGTTGCATGGCGGCGACGTCGAGATCACCGGTAAGTCGCACTGCCAGTGGGATGTTGTAGGCGGCCGATCGTGTGTCGAATTGGTTGAGGAACCACATGCGCTTCTGCGCCAATGACAGCGGGACGTTGCCGACGCGCTCCATGGGCGTGAGCGGCACGGTGCCGACGGCAGTGACGGCGCTGGAAAGCCGCTCGGCGAGCTGGGCGGTCGTGGGCGCTTCGAACAGCACGCGTACCCCGACGTCGATGTCGAGAGCGGAGTTTAGCCGCGAGACGACGCGAGTGGCGATCAGCGAGTTGCCGCCGAGTTCGAAGAAGTTGTCGTCCATCCCTACTCGCTCGACGCCGAGTACATCGATGAAAGCGTCGGCTATCCGGCGTTCGAGGCTGGTACCGGGGGCCCGGAATTCCACGGCGGTTCCGGTGAACTCCGGGGTCGGCAACGCTTTTCGGTCGAGCTTGCCGACCGCGGTGCGCGGAAGCTCGTCGACGATCATGATGCTGGCCGGAACCATGTGCGACGGAACGCGGCCGGCGAGATGCGCGGTGATCTCGGTACCTGTCAGCGTCGATCCTTCCTCGACGGTGAGGTAGGACGCGAGCACTGTTGCTCCGGCCGGTCCGTCGACGCCGAGTGTCACGCAGTTCGTGACAGTCGCCATTGCGGTGATCTGGGCGTCCACCTCGCCGAGTTCGATACGGAATCCGCGAATCTTGACCTGGAAGTCGCTGCGCCCGACGTATTCGATGGTGTGATCGCTTCGCCAGGAGGCGATGTCCCCGGTGCGGTACATCCGGTCACCCGGCTTGCCGAAGGGGTCGGCGACAAATCGCTCACTGGTCAGGCCGGGACGCCGGTGGTACCCGCGAGCCAGGCCGATGCCGGCGATGTACAGCTCACCGGGAGCTCCGACGGGTACCGGTTGCAGGCGCGAATCGAGGATCATCTCGTGCACACCGCGGATCGGGCCACCGATAGTGATGGGTGCGCCCACCGTCATGGGTTCGCTGATGTCTGCCATGACGGTTGTCTCGGTCGGGCCGTAGGCGTTGACGAATTCGCGTCCGGGAGCCCACAGACCGACGAGGTGCGGTGGCAGTGCCTCTCCCCCGACGACGACGTGCCGGAATTCGTCCAGGCCGGCCGGGTCGACGGTGGCGAGTGCTGCTGTGGTGACAAACGCATGAGTGACGTGTTCGCGGCGGATCAGACTTGCGAGTTCGGCTCCGCCGTAGATGTCGGTCGGGACGATCACCATGGTTGCTCCGACACCGAATGCCTGCAGGTACTCGAAGATGGCTCCATCGAAGCTCGGGGTGGCGAAGTGCAGGGTCCGAGAGTGGTGATCGGCGTGGAATCGGCGTTGCTGATCGAGTGCGAAGCTGTCGAGTCCGGTGTGGGTGACGACCACTCCCTTGGGTCGTCCGGTGGATCCCGAGGTGTAGACCACGTAGGCGGCGTTGTCCATGGCCACCGGTGCGAGCCGTTCGTCCTGGGCGATCGGCAGTGTGCAACTGGTGGCGACGTCGTCGTCGAAGGCTTCTTCTCCGAGCACCAACCAGGACACGATCGGTGGCAATGTCTCGATGGCGTCGACGACGGTCAACCCGAACAGCACTTCGGAATCGCTGAGCATGTGTTCGATTCGGTCGGCCGGATAGGTGGGGTCGACGGGGACAAAAGCTGCGCCGGTCTTGGCGACCGCCCAGACCGCGAGAACCGATTCGATGGACCGTTCGATGCCGATGGCAACCGACGTTTCGGGTCCGGCGCCGCGGCGGATCATGGCTCTGGCCATCTGGTTCGAGCGTCGGTCGAGTTCGGCGTAGGTCATGGAGCGATTGCCGGACGAGAGCGCGATGCGGTCGGGATATGTGGCGGAAACGTCGGCGAGTATTTCCGGAAGCGTTCGAGCGGAGCGACCCGGGGATCCGAAGACCGGCGCAAGATCGCGGCTTTCGAACTCCGTGAGTACCTGCAGGCGAGCGAGCGGTTGATCCGGTGCTGAGGCCAGATGTTCGAGGACGATGCCGACGCGCTCGGTGATCTTCGCGACTTCGCGCGCCGAGAAGTGCGTGGGCAGGTACTCCATCTTCAAGTTGAGCGTGTGACTTTCCGACGCGACCACGGCGATCGGGTAGTGCGCCGAGTCGCGTCCGTCGATGCCGAGAACGTGCATACCCGCGATGTCGGTTTCGGCGGTCAGGGCTGCCTCGTCGACGGGATACGACTCGAACACCGTCAGTGTGTCGAAGGATCCGGCGGCGCCGACTGCTCCCGCGATGTCCGACAGGCCGATGTGGTGGTGGTCGAGCAGTGCCGCCTGCTCGGATTGGACGCGAATGGCCAGTTCCGCGAGGGTTTCTCGGGCGTCGAGGCGGACTCGCACCGGGACGGTGTTGATGAACAGGCCGACTATCGATTCCACGCCTGACACCTGGGGTGGGCGTCCTGAGACGGTTCCGCCGAAGACGACGTCGTCGCGGCCGAGGAGTTCGGCGAGCACGATTCCCCAGGCCACTTGGACCAGGGTCGCCATGGTCAGACCGCGGGTTCGCGCGAATGCCCGAAGAGTCTCGGCTCGTTCGGTCGGCAGTGAGTACGAGTGAATGTCACTCGCCACGGTTTCGGCGGCGGTGCCTGCCTGCGAGAGTTGGGTGGATGTGTCGACGCCTCGTAGCGCTTCCTGCCACGCCCGCAGCGAAATTTCGGGTTCCTGCTTCGAGATCCAGGTGAGGTAGTCGCGATACGACTGAACTCTGGGCAGAATCTCGGGGTCGCCGTCAGTTGCGTAGAGAGTGAGCAGGTCTCGAAGCAACAGCGGAGTGGACCAGCCGTCGAGCAGGATGTGATGGTTCGTCACGACGAAGCGTGCCGCGTCAGGTCCGTTTCGCACGAGCATGAACCGGATCAGTGGGGCTGTTTCCATGTCGAAACGCTCAGCGCGATCACTCTCGAGCAGCTGAGCGAACGCGAGTTCGCTGTCCTCGGCCCCGGACAGGTCGATTTCGGTCCAGCTGATCTCGACTCCGGACCGGATCACTTGCAGCGCCCGACCTCCCGGCGCGGAGACAAATCCCGCGCGCAGGCTCGGATGACGATCGACCAAGGCCTGCGCGGCGCGGCGCAGTCGCGGCGCCTCGACTCGGCCCCCGAGCTCGAGGGTCAGTTGCACCATGTACGGATCGATTTCCGTTTCGTCGAACTGGGCGTGGAAGAGCATGCCCGATTGCAGAGGTGACAGTGACCAGATGTCGGTCAGGTCGGGGAATCTGTGCTCGAGTTGTTCGATGCTCTGCTGGTCCGCGGTGACGAGATCGAGATCGGTGGGCGTGAGCTCACGCTCGGAGTGTCCGTCGACGTACGAACTCAGCGCGCCGAGTGCAGTGGCCCAGAGCTCCGCCAGTTCGGTGACTTCAGCCTCACTGAGGATGCCGCGGGGGAAGGACCAGGTAGCCCGCAGAATGGGACCGTGTGCGGTGTCGGTGGTGACGGCGTTGACGTCGAGTACCGACGCGGCAGCAAGCTCTCCGCTGTGCGCTTCGTCGAGGGTCACTTCGGAGATCGGCAGCCACGGCACTTCGCCGTGCTCGGGATCCGAGCCGGCAAAACGTCCGAGGTAGTTGAACGAGATCTGCGGTGTGGGCAGCTCCCGCAGGTCTTCGTTTCGATCGAGGTACTTGAGCATGCCGAAACCGATTCCGTTGTCCGGAATGTCGAGCAGCGTTTCCTTGACGAGCTTCACGGCCGAGGCCGCGGTTGTTCCACCGGACAGCGCATCGACGACGTTGAGTCCCGTCAGGTCGATCCGCACGGGGAACAAGGTGGTGAACCAGCCGACCGTGCGCGAGAGGTCGGCACCCGGTGCGGCGTTCTCCTCGCGGCCGTGTCCTTCGAGGTTGAGAAGCACTTCGCCGCTGCGCTGTCCGCGCGATCGACGCCAGGCGGTGACGGCAATCGCGAGAGCTGCGAGCAACCCGTCGTTGACCGAGCCCCCGAAATGTCGAGGCACCGTCGAGATGATGTTCTCGGTCACCGAGGTCGGAACGTCGACGCTGACGCGGTCGACAGTGGAACCGATGTCCACGGCGGGGTCGAGTCCGCGTGTTCCGAGCGGTGGCTCGTCGGCCCGCATTCTCGACCACAATTCGATCTCGTCACGTCGATTCGCGGCGGTCTCGGCGAGGGCTGTCGCCCAACGGCGTATCGACGTTCCGCCGGGCGGAAGCATCGGCGTTTCGCCGTCGAACGCCGAGGCGTAAGCGGTGACCAGGCCGGGGACGAGCATTCGCCAGGACACACCGTCGACTGCGAGGTGGTGAAGGACCAGGAGCAACCGGCCGGCCTCGGCCTGGTTGCCGTTCGCGCTGACGGGATCCAACCAGAGTGCGCTGATCATCTTTCCATGCTCCGGATCGAGACGGCTGGATGCGTCCTGCATCGCGGCTTCCGCGGCAGCCACGAATTCTTCGCCGCTGGTGGACACGATGGGGGTTCGGCGCAGGACGTCGGAGGCGGCGACGGTGCCGGGTTCGCGGATCTCGAGTTGGTGAGTCGCGGTGTCCAGACGCGCCCGCAGTACGTCGTGACGATCGAGGATCGTTTGCAGTGCGCGCTCCAGCGCGGGGCCGGAGACATCCGCGGGCAGTGCGATGAGCGCACTCTGGCTGTAACTGCGGATCGTGCTCAGGTCTCCGCGACTGCGTTCGACCAGCCACTCCATGATCGGAGTGAGCGGTAGGGTGCCGACTCCCCCGCCGGGTAGCTCCGCGAGAACCGGTGCAGCTTCCGCTGATTCGACGAGGAGGACCTTCGTCAGGCCGGCAACCGTCTTCGCTTCGAAGACGTCCCTCGGAGTGAAGATGAGGCCTGCGGACTTCGCCCGTGAGACGAGTTGGATCGACATGATCGAATCGCCGCCGAGACCGAAGAAGGAATCGTCCACTCCGATACTGCCCCGCCCCAGCACTTCCGCGAACAGGTCCGCGAGGACCGCCTCGGTAGCGGTGGCCGGTGCCCGCGTCGCCTCCGTTGTTCCCACGACGGCGAAGTCCGGTGCCGGGAGGCCGCGTCGGTCGAGCTTTCCGTTGACGGTCAGCGGAAGTGATTCGAGGACGACGATCGCGGTGGGCACCATGTACTCCGCGAGTTCGGCGGAGACGAAGTCGGTCACCGTTGCGGAATCGACGGCACTGCCTGTCTCGGCGACCACGTACCCGACGATCCGGGGTGAGGCGCCGTCGGTACGCACGAGCGCCACGGAGGCCGCGACGCCGGGGCAGCGGAGCATCGAGGCTTCGATCTCTCCGAGTTCGATGCGGAAACCGCGCACCTTCACCTGGAAATCACTGCGGCCCACGTACTCCAACTGCCCCGCGTCGTTCCACCTCGCCAGGTCCCCGCTCCGATACATTCGATCCCCCGAACTACCGAATGGATCGGGAAGGAACCGTACCGAAGTCAATGCGGGTTTCCCGAGGTATCCCCGAGTCACCTGATCACCGGCGACGTACATTTCGCCGACAACACCTGGTGGTACCAGGTTCAGTCGCCGATCGAGTACGTAGACGGACAATCCTGGTACCGCTCGCCCGATGATGCTCGCCGACGCGTGCTCGCTGTCGTTGCGGTCGAGCGCGATTCGACTGACGTGCACTGTCGTCTCGGTGATCCCGTACATGTTGACCAGCGTCGGCGCCGTGTCGGCGCGCCGGTCGTACCACTTGCGCAATTGGCCGAGATCGAGAGCTTCACCACCGAAGACGACGTAACGCAGGGCAAGGTCGGGGTCCGCGCCGCTGGGTGTGTACGCGCGGTCGGCTTCGGCGAGTTGGTAGAAGGCTGTGGGTGTTTGGTTCAGCACCGTCACTCGCTCGCGGCGGAGCAGTTCGTGGAACATGTCGGGCGATCTGGTCGTGTAGTAGTCGACGACGACCAACCGGCCACCGTGCAGCAGCGGACCCCACAGTTCCCAGACGGAGAAGTCGAATGCGTACGAGTGGAACATCGTCCACACGTCCGAGTCGTCGAACCCGAACGTCGGGGACGTGTTGTCCATCAGAGTCAGGACGTTTCGATGGCTGACCTGGACACCTTTGGGGCGCCCTGTGGATCCGGAGGTATAGATGACGTACGCGACAGCGTCGGGCAGAAGTGGTGTCGTCCGGTCCGCGTCGGTGATGCGATGTGGCGCGGAGTGATCGAGGCGTACGGCGATCTCCGACGATCCGAGTTCGACGATGTCGATGCCGGATTCGATGATCTCCGACGGCAGATCGTTGCGGAAGTCTCCGGTCGTGACCAGGCACACCGGCCGCGCGTCGTCGAAGAGGAATCGCATCCGCTCCGCCGGATAGGTGATGTCGACCGGCAGGTATGCCGCGCCGGTCTTGATGACGGCGACAAGGGCGAGCACGAGGTCGGTCGTTCTGGGCATCGCAACGGCCACCACGGATTCCGGACCGATACCGCGACTGATCAGAAGCCGCGCCAGGCGGTTCGCGCGCCCGTCCAGTTCGGCGTACGTCATTGCGCCGTCGCTGTCGTTGACCGCGGTCGACGACGGATGCGCTGCAACAGCCTCGAAGAAGCGGTCCGCGATGTTGTCCGCTGGAGCCGGTTCGGCGTGAGTGTTCCACTCGGTCAGCATCTGTCGACGCTCGTCGGCGCCGACGACGTCGATGTCGCCGGTAGGAGTCGACGGGTCTCGGGAGACCGCCGCGAGGAGGGTGATCAGCCGGTGTGAGAACGATTCGATCAAATCACCGTCGAACAGGTCTGTGGCGTAGACGAATTCGGCGTCGATACCATCCGAATCTCCGTCCGCACCGTACCTTTCGGTGACCGCGAGTTGGAGATCGAACTTGGCGACAGGAAGGTCGAACTCGACTCCCGAGACCGACAGCCCCGGCAGTTCGAGTTGCGGTAGTGCGTTGTTGCGGAATTCGATGAGTATCTGGAACAACGGAGTGTGTGACGTCGAGCGTTCCGGGTCGAGTGCGTCGACCAACCTTTCGAAGGGCAGGTCAGCGTGTTGGAACGCACCGAGATCACCTTCACGGACCTGGGCGAGTACGTCCTCGAACGATGCGTCGGGCGTGATCTGCGTTCGCAGCACAAGTGTGTTGACGAACATTCCGACCAGGTGATCGAGTTCGGCCTCTCCGCGGCCGGCGACGGGTGTACCGATGGCGATGTCCTCGGTTCCGGCCAGACGCGCTGCAAGCACCGCCAGCGCTGCATGCATGACCATGAACATGGTGCTGCCGTGCTCGCGTGCCAGGTCGGTCAGCGCTCTATGGATCTGCGGTGAGACAGCGAACCGGTGCACCGAGCCCGCCATGGAGGGCTTCGCCGGACGCGGGAACGACGTCGGCAGCGCGATCGGTTCACCAAGTCCCGCGAGACGGTCTTTCCAGTAGTCGAGCTGACGGGTCAGGGCGGAGTCCGGATCTTCTTCGGAGCCGAGTACCTCGTGCTGCCACAACGCGAAGTCGCCGTACTGCACGGCCAGTTCCGACCAGCTCGGCGCGCTGCCGGCGCTGCGGGCCGCATATGCCGCTGCCACGTCCACGGCCAGGGGGTTCATCGAGAACCCGTCGGCGACGATGTGGTGGACGACGATCACGAGCACGTGTCTGCGTGTGTCCCCGTCCACGCGCAGGACTGCGCAGCGGATCGGGACGTCGGCCGAGGCGTCGAACCCTTCCGAGGCCAATTCGAGAATTCGATCGGAAACTTGTGCAGCAGCGACGATCTCCGGTTCCAGGATCGGCATGACCGCCTCGGCGGAGACAACCTGCTGTACCGGTTGTCCGTCGATCGAAGGGAACTTCGTCCGCAAGCTCTCGTGGCGGCCCAGTACGTCCGCTACGGCCTCCTGCAATGCGGCGAAGTCCAGATCGCCGTCGAGGCGCACGGCCAGGGGAACGTTGTAGGCCGGTGACGTCACGTCGAACTGGTTGAGGAACCACATCCGCTTCTGCGCCAGCGACACGGGCAGTGGGTCCGGACGAGACCGTCGAGTCAACGGTGGTCGGGGGTTTTCGCCGCGGCCGACACTCTCGGCCAGACGCGAGAGTTGCCGAACTGTCGGAGACTCGAACAATCCTCGTACGCCGATGTCGGTGCCGAGTAGCGCGTTGACGCGGGCGATGACGCGCGTCGCGGTCAGTGAGTTTCCGCCGACGTCGAAGAAGTGGGTGTCGATGCCGATGGGGGTCACTCCGAGCACGTCCTCGAAGACGCCCGCCACCAGTCGTTCCAACTCGGTGGTCGCTGCCGTGAACATTTCGGCATCGGTGTCGAAGCGAGGCTTCGGGAGAGCAGCCCGATCGACCTTGCCGACGCCGGTGAGTGGCAGTTCGTCGAGCACGACGACGCTCGCGGGCACCATGTGTGCCGGCAGCACGTCTCGAGCCGCTGCCCGGATGTCCTCGGCGGTCACGGGGTGTTCGTCGTCGCAGACGACGTACGCCGCCAGAGCCTGCTCGTCCGACGGTCCGCGCACCGCCAGCGTGACCGCGTACTCGACGCCCGGCAGCTGACCCAATGCAGTGTCGACCTCGCCGAGTTCGATGCGGAAACCGCGGATCTTGACCTGGAAGTCGCTGCGTCCGAGGTACTCGATGGTGCGATCACTGCGCCAGCGCACGACGTCGCCGGTGCGGTACATCCGCTCCCCCGGCTCGCCGTACGGGTTGGCGACAAACCGTTCGCTCGTCAATGGTGAGCGCCCGTGATAGCCACGCGCGAGTCCGACTCCCGCCACATACAGCTCCCCGGGAACACCGACAGACACCGGTTGGAGTCTGCGATCGAGGACAACCTCACTGAATCCTCGGTTCGGCGGCCCGAGATAGACCTTGTCGCCGGCCGGAATGGGGTCACTGAGATTGCAGGAGATGGTGGTTTCGGTGGGACCGTAGACGTTGACGAACGATCTTCCCGGCGCCCAGGTGCGCACCAGGTCTGCCGAGGGGGCCTCGCCGCCGACCGTGATGGTGGTCAGTTCGTCGATTCCCTCGGGATCCACCGATGTCAGGGCCGCGGGCGTGATGAACGCATGGGTGACGTGTCCGTCCCGCAGAACGTCGGCAAGTTCGGTTCCTCCGTAGACGGTGGTCGGAGCTACCACCAATTCGCCGCCGACCGCAAAGGCGAGCAGATATTCGAGAACGGACGCATCGAAGCTCGGTGAGGCGAAGTGCAGTGCGCGCGAATTCTCCGTGAGACCGTAGCGATGGCGCTGTTCGTCGGCGAAGTTCTCGAGGCCGGTATGGGTGACGACAACACCCTTGGGTCGGCCGGTCGAGCCCGAGGTGTAGATGAGGTAGGCGGTGTTCTCCAACCGCGGGGTTCCTCGGCGCTCGTCTTCGCGTAGCGGCGCCGTGGACACTCCGGAGAGCCGAGCGATGCTCGTCGGGTCGTCGAGTTCGAGCCACTGCGTCGCACCAACTTCGCCGGGTCGGTGGGCTGCAGTGGTCAATCCGAGCGAGGATGCCGAGTCCTCGAGCATGAACGAGATCCGGTCACTCGGGTAGCGCGGATCGATCGGCACGAAGGCGGCGCCGGTCTTGGTGATCGCCCAGACGGCTGCCACGGATTCGAAGGAACGTTCCACACAGATCGCCACCCGTGAGTCCGGGCCGGCGCCTTCGGAGATCAGCACGCGTGCCCACTGATTCGAGGCTTCGTCCAGTTCTCGGTAGGTCATCTTTCTCTCACCACAGGACAGTGCGATTCGTTCGGGGAATCTGCTCGCCGTGTCCTCGAAGATGCGATCGAGTGTCCTGACCGAGCGCCCTTGCTTTCCTCGCGCGGGAACCAGTTGCTGCACTTCGGAATCCGGCATCAGACGCAATTTTGCCAGCGGAAGATCCGGTTGCGCGGTGATCAGTTCGAGGGTGCGCAGCAGCCGGTCCGCGATCGCGTCGATGTCGTGATCGCCGAGGACTCCCGGGAAATACTCGAACTTGAGCCGCAAGCGTCCGTCTGCTGCGGAAGCGACGATCGCGAGCGGATAGTGCGCCGCGTCCTCGGCATCGTGGACGTCGAGGACGTGCATTCCGGCGATGTCCGTGCCGGACGAGAGTCCACCGCGGTCGACGGGATACGACTCGAAGACAGTCAGGGTGTCGAATGATGCAGCGCCCCCTACTGCCGATGTGATGTGAGAAAGACCCACGTGGTGGTGATCGGACAGCCGCGCCTGCTCGGTTTGGACACGAACACACAGTGCTGCCAGAGACTCTCGCGGGTCGAGGCGAACTCGCACGGGGACGGTGTTGATGAACAGGCCCACCATCGACTCGACGCCCGGAACCTGGGGTGGGCGTCCGGAGACCGTTCCGCCGAAGACGACGTCGTCGCGGCCGAGGAGTTCGGCGAGCACGATTCCCCAGGCCACCTGGATCAAGGATGCTGTCGTCAGACCGCGGGAGCGGACGAATCCGCGCAGGAGTTCCGTCTCACGTTCTCCGAGCGCGGTGGTGGTCGAGCGTGAGGTTGCACCGTCCTCGTCGACTGCGTGGGTTCCGGTGAGCAGTGTCGGATCGTCGAGTCCGCGAAGCGCTTCGTCCCAGGCCTCGATCGACTTGCTCTCGTCACGACTGCTGATCCAGCTCAGATAGTCACGGTACGGATGCGCGCGCGGGATGGCGCTGTGATCACTGTCCGTGGCGTAGAGGGTGAGTAGATCGCGGACCAGCAGCGGCATCGACCATCCGTCGAGGAGGATGTGGTGGTTGGTCAGGATCAACCGGTATGCGTCGTCACCAGTACGCAGAAGCAGGAACCGCAGGAGGGGCGGTGTGTCCATGTCGAAGCCGCGCACACGATCCGCATGGAGGAGTTCGCGTATCTCGGTCGCCTGTTCGGTGGGAGCCAACGGGGAAATATCGATCTCGGTCCACGGCACATCCACGGCGGCGCTGATCACCTGCACCGATCTCCCACCGGTGTCGGTCGTGAACGCAGCGCGTAGGTTCTCGTGTCTGTCGAGCAGCGCCTGTGCGGCACGGTGCAACCGGGACGCGTCGACGCCGTCGAGTTCGAGTGTGAGTTGGACGGTGTACGCGTCCACGGTGTGTTCTGCGTAGCGGGCATGGAACAGCAGTCCGGATTGCAGCGGCGAGAGGGACCAGATGTCGGTCAGCGTCGGGAACTCGAGCTCGAGGCGATCGATGGACTCCTGGTCCAGGTCGACCAGGTCGATGTCCGACGGTGTGAGTCCACCGTGTTCGCTCTGCTCGGCGTATGTGGCCAGAGCACGCAATGCCTGTACCCAGAGTTCTGCGATGGCGCGCGCATCACCGTCCGCCAGCACGGCGGTGGGATAGGCGATAGTGGCGCCGATGTGCGGTGCACCCGAGATTTCGGTGGTGACGACATTGACGTCCAGTACCGAACCCACGGGCATGTCGGACTGAGCTGCCGCTTCCAGATCGACGTCACGGGCCAGTGCCCAGTCCCCCAGCGACTCTCCGGCTTCGGTGCCGGAAAAACGCCCCAGATAGTTGAACGAGATCTGCGGTTGGCGGAGGTCTTCGAGTACCGCTCGGCCTACCTCGTCGAGGTAACGCAGAACTCCGTACCCGATACCGCTGTCCGGAACACCCAGTAGCTCTTCCTTGACGCGCTTGAGCACCACCGCGGCGTCGGGGCCGCTGCTCATCACGTTCGCGATGTCGATGTCGGCGAGGTCGATCCGCATCGGGAAGACGCTCGTGAACCAGCCGACGGTGTGCAGCACATCCGCTCCGGGGACCACGTGAGCTTCGCGTCCGTGGCCCTCCATCGAGACGAGCACGTTGTCGGTTCGTATGCCCTGTGCCTGCCTCCACTGCGTCAGTGCCAGCGCGAGAGCAGCAACGAGACCGTCGTTGACGGATCCACCGAACAGCGCCGGAAGCGTGGTCAGGACTGTTTCGGACAGTTCGACGGGTACGTCGGCGACAACTCGGCCGACCGAATCGAACGTGTCGAGCCGCGGGTCCAGCGGCCGGGTTCCGATCAGCGGGTCGGCACCTTCGAGTATCGAACGCCACCTGGGCAATTCGACTCTTCGATCGGGCGCGATGTCACGGAGCGCGTACGACCAACGACGAACCGACGTTCCCGAGTACGAAGGCTCCGGTTCCTCGCCTGCATCGATGCGGTGGAAAGCCGACGCAAGTTCCGGTACGAGGACGCGCCAGGAGACACCGTCGACTGCGAGATGGTGGATCACCAGGAGCAACCGGCCGGTGTTGCGCACGCCGGCCAGCCAGACGACACGGACCATTACACCCCGGCTGGGGTCCAGTTCTCGGCGTGCACCGCCCAGGGCGTCGACGATCGCCGCGTCGAACGCTGCGGTGCCCGGCTCGGCCTCCACCTCGAGTACCTGGCAGATGTCCTCGGCTGCAACAGATCCAGGCTCGTCGACGACGAGCCTGCGCTCGCCGTCGAGTTCGAGGCGCGCGCGAAGGATGTCGTGACGATCGAGAACAACTTGAAGAGCCGCGGTCAACTGCTCCACACTGCGAAGCCCGTGCGGCGCATTGAGAAGTGTCGCCTGGGAGAACGAATCGAGCCCCTGGAGATCGGAGCCGAGCCGGTCGAGCCACCACTGAGCCACCGGCAACAAGGGCACGTGGCCCACGCCGCCTCCGGGAAGTTCCTCGAGCACCTCGGGTTCGTCGTCCTTGGTCGACGCCAGCAATACCGCAAGACCGGCGACCGATTTCACCTCGAAGACGTCACGCGGGGTGAACACGAGTCCCGCGTCGCGGGCGCGGGCGACCAGCTGAATCGACATGATCGAATCGCCGCCCATCGAGAAGAACGAGTCGTCGACGCCCACCGATTCGACACCGAGGACGTCGACGAACAGGGCGGCCAGCGTGCGCTCGGTATCGGATTCGGCAGCCCGCGAGCGTGCCTGGGTTACCCGGAAGTCGGGAATCGGCAATGCTCGACGATCGAGCTTTCCGTTGGCTGTCATCGGAAGTTCGTCGAGCACGACCACCACTGCGGGAACCATGTACGGGGCAAGAGCCGAACCCGCGAACGCGATGACAGCCTCGGGATCCACAGTCTGAGCGTCGCTGGCAGGCACTACGTATCCGACGATCCGTGCGGCGCCTCCCTCACGTTCGAGCGTCGTCACCACGGAATGTGCAACGCCGGGATAGCGAGCCAGAACTGCCTCGATCTCGCCGAGTTCGATGCGGAATCCACGAATCTTGACCTGGAAATCGCCACGGCCCTGGTACTCGAGTTCTCCGTTCTTGTTCCACCGGGCGAGGTCGCCGGTGCGGTACATCCGCGTACCGGCACCGCCCGTGGGATTGGGTACGAACCGTTCGGCGGTGGTGCCCGCGCGGTTGCGGTAGCCGCGGGCGAGTCCGTCGCCGCTGACGTACAACTCCCCCGTCACTCCGACCGGGACGCGGTGTAGGCGATTGTCAAGTACCCATGCGGTGATGCCTGTCGACGGCCGTCCGATGGTCACCCGATCGGTCGGTGACATCGGCTCGGTGATGCTGGCTACGACCGTCGATTCGGTCGGTCCGTAGGCATTGATCATGATCCGGTGATCACTGACCCAGGCAGCGACGAGATCGGGCGGGCAGACGTCGCCGCCGGTTCCGATGCAGACCAACTCGTCCAGTCCACTCGGATCGACCGTGGCAAGAGCGGCTGGGGTGATGAAGGCGTGAGTGACGTGTTGATCGGCGATCAGGCTCGTCAGTTCGGTTCCGCCGATGATGCTCGGTGGAGCGATGATCATCGTGGCCCCGGCACCGACCGCCATGAGTAGCTCGAGAATCGAGGCGTCGAAACTCGGTGAGCTGAAATGCAGCGTGCGGGAGGTCGACTCGACTCCGAAGCGACTGCGCTCCTGCTCGGCGAGCGCCGAAAGCCCACGGTGAGTGACCATGACGCCTTTGGGGACGCCGGTAGAACCGGAGGTGTAGATGACATAGGCCGGATTGTCGACAGACGCGGTTCCCAGCAGTTCCGAAGCCTCTATCCGGTGATCACCGGTCTGTTCGAGGGTCGCGAGGATCTCGGCCTGATCGAGCAGAATCGCGTCCGCCTCGTTCGGGACGACACCGGCATGCTCGGCGGTGGTGAGAACGACGCCCGATCCCGAGTCGTTGATCATGTGGTGCACACGATCGACGGGATACGCCGGGTCGACGGGTACGAACGCGGCGCCGGTCCGAGCAACCGCCCAGATCGCCACCACGGATTCCAGGGAGCGCGGCAATGCCAGAGCGACAACGGATTCCGGGCCGGCCCCGCGGCTGATCAACAGTCTCGCGAGCCGGTTGGCGCGGCGGTCGAGTTCGGAGTACGTCAGATGTCGGTCGCCGAAAACCAGCGCGGTTCTCTGCGGTTCGCCAATGTACCTCCGCTCGAGCAACGTCGAGAAGTGAACCTGCTCGGGAAGTTCCGGTGCGAGGGTGCGGATCGTGTCGAGATCGCTGACGAGATCGATGTCTCCGACCGGTGTGTGCGGCGATTCCGTCACGGCATCCAGAATCCGAATCAGATACCGAGCAAAACCGTCGACGGTCGCCTCGTCGAACAGCGCTCTCGCGTAGGTGAACCCGGCCTCGATGCCCGCCGGCTGACCGTCCTCGTCGAAAGTTTCGGCCAGAGTGAGCTGCAGATCGAAATTCGAGACGGCGGATTCGAGTTCGAGGACTTCGACGTCGAGATCTGTCAGACGAACAACTGGTCGAGTGGTGTTCTTGAACTCGAGCATCACCTGGAACAGCGGTGAATGCGACGTCGACCGCTCCGGAGCGAGCGCATCGACGACGCGCTCGAAGGGGACGTCTGCGTGAGCGAAGGCGTCGAGGTCGGTGCTGCGAACCCTGGCCAGGAGATCGGTGAAGGAGGCCGAGGGGTCCACGTCGGCGCGCAGGACCAATGTACCGACGAACATGCCGACCATCGGATCGAGCAGGGCATTACCGCGCCCGGCGATCGGTGAGCCGATTGTTATGTCTTCCATGCCGGACAATCTGGCCAAAAGCGCTGCGTAGGCGGCGTGAATCGCCATGAACATACTGCTTCGATGTTCGATCGCGGTTTCGCTCAGACGACGGTGGATGCCGGCATCGATGTCGAACCGTACGACGCCGCCCGAGAGATCCTGCACACGCGGCCGCGGACGATCTGCAGGAAGCGCGAGAAGCTCGGGCACACTTGCCAGCTGACGTGTCCAGTACTCGAGCTGACCGGCGAGCGTACTGTCCGGTTCGTCGATCCGACCGAGCGCCCGTTCCTGCCAGATCGCGAAGTCCGCGTACTGGACCGGGAGAGGAGCCCAGTCCGGGGTCTCCCCTCGATGCCTTGCCGAGTACGCGCTCATCACGTCGAACGCCAACGGTGCCATCGAGAATCCGTCGGCGCAGATGTGATGGACGACCACAGCCAGGACGTGATCTTCTTCGTCGACCTCGATCAGTTCGGCCCTGATCGGCGGGGCCTGCGTCACGTCGAAGCCCGTCGCGGTGACGCGCTCGATCTCCGTGAGTACCGCTTCGGCGTCTGCGCCGACAACCGGCATCGTGCCCAACGCTTCACCGGGTTCCACGATCACCTGCGCCGGCACTCCCTCGATCATGGGAAACAGCGTGCGCAGCGATTCGTGTCGGGCAAGTACGTCGGTGATCGCGCTCTCCAACGCGGCAATGTCCACCCGGCCTCTGAGCCTGATCGCTATGGCGACGTTGTATGCCGCGGAGGTGACGTCGAATTGATTGACGAACCACATGCGCTTCTGCGCCAGCGACAGCGGAATCGACTGTGGCCTCGGCAACGCCTCGAGCGGAAGGACGGCCGGTCCCCCTCGCGCCGTGGCGCACTCGACCGCCAACTGAGCAACGGTCGGCGCGTCGAACAACTCTCTGATCGACAAGTTCAGCGAGAGCGAATCGTTCACTCGCGCCACGGCACGGGCAGCGACGAGACTGTTCCCGCCGATCTCGAAGAAATTGTCGTGCACACCGACGGCACCGGATTCCAGAAGCTCCTCGAAGATCGACGCCAACTGGGCTTCGACCGGCGTTCGCGGCGCCAGATACGTCTGCGAGCTGTCGAAGCTGGGCGCGGGCAAGGCCTTCCGATCGAGCTTGCCGGTCGAGCCGAGTGGGAAAACATCGAGGTCGATGACCACTGCCGGAACCATGTAGGCCGGGAGGAGGCCTCTCAACTCGGTGCGCAGGCTGTCCGTGTCGATCGAATTCCCGGCTTCGGCGATGACGTAGCCGACGAGACTGTCACCGACCACGTTGTCGTGATGGACGAGAGCAGCAGCTTGCGCGACACCGGTGAGCCTTAGCAGCGCTGCTTCGACCTCGGCGAGTTCGATGCGCTGGCCGCGGATCTTCACCTGGAAATCGCGTCGGCCGACGTAGTCGAGTAGCCCGTCGGCGCGCCATCGGACGACGTCGCCGGTTCGGTACATCCGGGTGCCAGACGGGCCGTACGGATCTGCAACGAATCTGTCGGCGGTGAGGTCACTACGCCCGAGGTATCCGCGCGCCAGTTGCACTCCCGCCAGATACAACTCGCCGTGCACGCCGACCGGGACGGGGTGCAGCCTTCCGTCGAGGACATAGAGCTGGGTGTTCCACACGGGCGCACCGATGGGAACGGTGACGGTCATGTCTGGGGTGAATTCGGCGGCGCTCACGTCGACGGCCGCTTCCGTGGGTCCGTACAGATTGAACAACCCTGCAGGACTCAGACGAGTGAACGCCTCCGCTGTGGTGGGCGCAAGAGCTTCACCACTGCAGAACACCTGGCGCAAGCTCGCGCACTGCTCGGGAGACGCGACGGCGACGAATTCCGCGAGCATCGACGGTACGAAGTGCGCCGTCGTGACTCCCTTTTCGGCGATCAACGCCGACAGGTATCCAGGATCACGGTGCCCCTCCGGTTCCACGATCACCAACTGCGCGCCGGTCTGCAGGGGCCAGAAGAGTTCCCACACCGAAACGTCGAATGTCACCGGAGTCTTGTGCAGCACCACGTCCGACGCGTGAAGTGGATACGCGTCCTGCATCCACAGAAGGCGATTGACGATCGAACGGTGCGATACGGCAACACCTTTCGGTCGACCGGTCGATCCCGACGTGAAGATCACGTATGCAGCATTGTCCGGACGGAGGGGTCCGACCCGATCAGCGTCCGTGATCGGCGCCGTCGTGGACACCGGATGATCCACATCGACGTCGACGATCGGCACCTCTGCGGGAAGGGCGCCACGGTCCTGGGGTCGGCTCAGCACGCAGATCGGTTCCGCGATGTCGAAGACGTAGGCAATGCGCTCGGCAGGATGATCGGGGTCCACCGGGACATATGCCGCACCGGCACGGATCACGGCGTGGACGGCGATCAGCAGTTCGGCCGACCGGCGAATCGACACCGCGACGCGCATGTCCGGGCCGACGCCGCGGCCGATGAGGGTTCTGGCAAGTTCGCTCACCCTCGCGTCGAACTCCGCATACGTCAGCGTCCGCTCACCGAAGATCAGCGCGGCCCGCTCGGGTGTCCGGGCTGCCTGCTCCGCCGCCAGGTCGGCCAGGGTGGTGATCGGTACGGCGTGTTCGGTGGCATTCCAACGCTCGAGGACCAGTTCCGCCTCGCCCGGGGCTGTGAGGTCGACGTCGCCGACGACGGATTCCGGGTCGGCAGCTACCGCGTCGAGGAGCATCGTGAAGCGATCGGCGAGGCCCGACATGGTGTCCGAGTCGAACAGTTGGCTGGCGTAGTTCAACTGGCCGTCGAGATGGTCGCCGCGGTCGGTGAGAATGACCTGAAGGTCGAACTTTGCTGCACCCGTGGAGAGTTCGTCAACAGTGACGTCGAGTTCGGGCAAGGTGACTTCGGTGGGAGCGGCGCCCTGCATCACCAGCATTACCTGGAACAGCGGCGCCTGGTTGTCTGCGAGGGACTCGACGAGTACGTCGTACGGCACTTCGGTGTGCTGCAAGGCCGCCACGTCGACGTCGCGCACACGGGTGAGAACTTCGCCGAAGGTGAGTCCCCCGTCGAGAACCGTCCTCAGCACCACCGTGTTGACGAACATTCCGACGACGTCGTCGAGGGCTCGCTCGCTACGCCCGGCCACCGGGGTGCCGATCGTGATGTCGTTCGCTCCACATTCTCGGCTGAGCAGGACGGCCAGCGCGGCGTGGATCACCATGAAGACGCTGACATCGCTGCGCGCCGCGATCTCGCCGACCCGGCGGTACGTCGCGGAGTCGATGCGGAAATCGAGATCGTGACCGCGCAGCGAGACACCGGCCGGCCGCGGATGATCCATCGGCAGTTCCGCAAGCTCGCCGCGTTCGGTGAGCGTGTGCGACCAGAACCGCAACTGCTCGGCGAGTATCGAATCCGGGTCGGACGCTTCGCCGAGCGCTCCGCGTTGCCATTCGCTGAAATCGCCGTACTGCACTTCCAGTGGCAGCCACGCCGGTACACGTCCGCTCGCCCTCGAGGCGTACGCGACCATCACGTCACGGGCCAGCGGGGCCATCGACAGGCCGTCTGCGGCGATGTGGTGCACGACGAGGACCAAGGTGTGTTCGAGTTCGTTCACTTCGAGCAGAGTCGCGCGGATCGGCACCGATACGCTGACGTCGAATCCCGTTCGCGCCAGTTCGCTCGCCCGTACGGAAGCCGCTGCGGCAGGAACGGTTTCCACCTCGAGGTGATCGAACATCTCGTCCACACCGAGAACGTGCTGTACCGGACCGCGAGCGCTCTCGGGGAAAACGGTCCGCAAGACCTCATGCCGGACGATCACGTCCCGCAGGGCGGTGAACAGGGCATCGACGTCGAGAGCGCCGGTCATTCTCACCGCGATCGGGATGTTGTACGCCGGTGAGTTCGGATCGAGTTGATTGGTCAGCCACATTCGTTGCTGCGCCAGAGATACCGGTATCCGATCGGGGCGATCGATACGCGTCAGTGCAGGCGCGCGCGTATTCCGCGAGTCCGCCAGGTCGGCGCGTGCAGCCAGAGCGGAGACTGTCGGTGCCTCGAAGAGGTCGAGAACGCTCAGCGTCGTCCCGAGCGCTCCGTTGACCCGGGACACGACGCGAGTAGCGATCAGCGAGTCACCGCCGAGGTCGAAGAAGCTGTCGTCCGCTCCCGCCCGGGTGATGCCGAGCAGATCGCAGAACACCGCCGAAATCCGCTTCTCGGTCGAGGTCTCGGGTGCACGGTATTCGGCCGAGCCGCCCGCCGAATCGATGTCCGGCAACGCCTTCCTGTCGATCTTTCCGGCCGGAGTCAAGGGAATGGAATCGAGTACGACGATCCGCGACGGAACCATGTGAGCTGCCAACGAGGATCCGGCGTGGGCGATCAACTCGGAGTTGTCGATGTGTGTACCCGCAGCCGCCGTGACGTACGCCGCCAACAGTGTTTCCCCGCTCGGGCCCGCAACTCCGGCGGCGACGGCCTGGGCGACGCTCGGATGGCGGCGCAGTACGTCGTCGATCTCACCGAGTTCGACGCGGAAACCGCGGATCTTGATCTGGAAGTCGCTGCGGCCGAGGTACTCGAGTTCACCGGCGCCGTTCCACCTCGCGAGGTCTCCGGTGCGGTACATACGTTCTCCCGCAACACCGTTGGGGTCGGCAACAAATCGTTCGGCCGTGATCGTGGCACGCGCGTGGTACCCGCGCGCCAGACCGATACCGCTCACGTAGAGCTCGCCGGCGACACCGCTGGGCACCGGTTGAAGCCGTGAGTCCAAGAGGACGGCCGAGGCGCCGCGCATCGGCTTTCCGATGGTGACGGGAACATCGCTGCTCAGCGGTCCGGTCAGGGTGGCTACGACGGTGGTTTCGGTCGGTCCGTACGCGTTGAACATCGAGCGCCCGTGCGACCACTGATCAACCAGTGCGGGCGAGCAGGCGTCGCCGCCGGTCACGACCACCCGAAGATCCGGCAGGCCGGCGGGATCGACGGTTGCGAGCGCGGCCGGGGTGACGAAGGCATGTGTAACCCGGCCGGCGCGCATCACCTGGGCCAGTTCGTCGCCGCCGTACACCGTCGGTGGCGCGATCACCATCGTTGCTGCGCCGCCGAAGGCAAGGAGAAGTTCGAGGACCGAAGCGTCGAAGCTCGGCGAAGAGAAATGCAGTGTGCGGTCTCCCGGTTCGACTCCGAACCGGTCTCGCTCCTCGTCGGCGAAGCTGCTCAGCCCGCGGTGACTGACCACCACGCCTTTGGGAACACCGGTCGAGCCGGAGGTGTAGATCAGGTACGCCGGATCGTCGTAGTGCACGCGTGAACGACGTTCGGCATCGTCAACCAGTGCATCCGAGCAGTCGGCGTTCAATTCGTCGAGAAGAAGCCAATCCACCGAGTCGGCGAGCCCGCCGTGGTGCTCCCCCACGCTGATTCCGACAACAGCTCCCGAATCGGTGAGCATGTGCCGAATACGGTCCTCGGGGTAGTGCGGATCTATCGGGAGGAAAGCTCCGCCGGCCTTGGCTACCGCCCACGTCGCGGTCACGGATTCGATCGACCTCGACAATGCCAGGGCGACGTAGGTGCCGGGGCCAACCCCGCGGGCGATCAATTCGCGGGCGAGCTCGTTCGACTCGGCGTCGAGTTCCCGGTAGCTCACCTCACGATCGCCGAACACGAGCGCTGGGGCATCGGGGTTCACAGCTGCGGCTCGGCGGAGGATGTCGGGGAGGGTCAGCGGGTCGGACGCAACCTCTCCCCGTGCCGGTACCAGGGACTCACGCTCGAACTCGTCGAGGAGATCGAGGTCTCCGATCGGCGTTTGCGGGGCTGCGGCTGCGCCGGAGAGAACCCACACCAGTCGCGAGAGGAAGCCTCGGACCGTGGATACGGCGTAGTGCTGTGCGGAGTACGCCACCTCGAGGGCATTGGCGTCCGCGTGGACCTCGATCGCCACGTCGAGGCCGGCTATCGTCGTCTCCCGCGATCCGTCGTTGAGACGGACATGCAGCGCGGGCAGCTCGGGGACACCTGTCGCCGATCGAACCAGCAACGTATCGTGTTCTTGCGCAAGAGAACTCACGAATTCATCGAACGGTGCTGCCGGATCGACCTCGCAGCGTAGGGGCAAGGTCCCCAGCTCGGTCCTCGTCCCGATCAACACGTCCCGGCGCTCGGTCGATCTCGACAGCAACGCAGCAAATGCCGCATGGACAACGGCAAAGAGCGAGACACCTTCCGAGCGTGCGAGTTCGGCGACCGCGGGATCGAGCGGGACGCTCAGTCGATTCGTACCGGTCGGCTCCGATTCGGCGTCGATTCGCCCGAGATCCAGTGTCTCGAGACCCAGTGTCGAGCCCTCGTCGGCGTCCCCCAGGTATCTCGCCCAGAACCGCTCGTGTTCCCTCCGCTGTGCACTGCGTGCTCCAGCCTCGGCACTTGCCGGATGAATCCGGTTCATCGGCGTACCGGCGGGCGCTGCTGTCAGTTCAGCGACCAACTCGGTGAAGGCTCGGTGGTGATCAGCCAGTTCGTCGTGACCGTAGCGATTGGGGTTGCCACGAAAATCGATCAACGTCTGGGCCGGATCGCCGCTCTGGTACACGTTGACCAGGAGATCTTCGACCGGCCCCGACGTGACAATGTGGAACTCGCCGGTCAGTGATCCCAGCGTGATCTCCTGCCGGAAAAGCATCACATTCATCATCGGACCGGACAGACGCGCGTCGCCGACCGCCAGGCCTGCATCACGCCGGATGTCCTCGAGACTGCACCGCTGATGACGAAGCGCGCCGAGAAGTTCGAGTTGAACCCGCCCGACCAGATCGTCGACGCTTTCGCCGGCGTCGACGTGGATGTGAAGCGGCGCGACGTTGACCAGCATGCCGCCCGACCGTTGCAGCGGCGCCGTGGTCCTCGCCGAGACCGGCAGGTTAATCAGAACGTCGTCGTGGCCGGTGTTGCGGGACAAGTAGCACGCCAGTGCCGAAATCAGCACCGCCGCCGCAGTGGCACCGGAACGTGTATTCCACTCGTCCAACGCGGCAAGACTGTTCGCCGACATCGCGGCACTGACGAGTTCACTGTGCGCAGTCGGCGGTCCCTCCCGCGTGGCCAACGTAGAACCGTGTTCGACGCCGGACACGCGCTGGGCCCAGTATTCGCGGTCGGCGTCGAATCGGCTTGATTCACGGTACTTCTGGTCGAGTTCGGACAGTGTCGTGACGTCGAGCGCCTTGTTCACCGCAGGCTCTCGACCCTCGACGGCGGCGGTGTAGATCGCCGCGATCCGATTGACGATCGTCATTCCGCTGTATCCGTCGAGTGCAACGTGGTGAATCCTGGTGTACCACAGGTAATCTCGATCACCAGTTTGGAGGATTGTCATTTCGACAAGGCGATCGCGCGTCAAGTCGAGCGTCGTCGCGTAGTCGTTGTCCATCCACTCCGACGCCGCGAGCCTCGGATTCTCGCGCTCACGGAAGTCGAAGTAATCGATGCCCGGATCGATCGTGAAGTCCACGATCTGGCACGGTTCCCCGTCCGGGTACATCAACCGCAGAAATGGCGATTCGAACTCGTGGGCAGCCTCCACCGCAGCGCGGCTGAGCAGCTGCATGTCCAGGTCGCCGTGGAATTCGATGTACTGCGCGATGAAGTACGGGACCGTCGGGTGAAGTTGCTGCGCGAACCACATGCTGCGCTGGACGGCCGAGAGAGGAAATGCCCCGGCCGGCAGACTCCGTGATCCGGTCAGCGGATCGATCCTCTTGTCGGTATCCATCACGACCACCCCCACACAGCGTTACCGCGATCAGCGGTGCCACGATCGGCGTTGCCACGATCAGCGCTGGGAACTGTGGTTCGGGGATTGAAGAGAAACATCGCACCGCCTCGATATCGAGTGGAAACCATGTGGCGATCCTGCGAGAGCGCAGCCGAAGGTCATCGACCTCGACGAAGGGTCGCTTCGAAGTCCGAACCTCCCCGAAGGTCCGAACTCAGGATCAGAATTTGTCGTCGTCAGGCGTCAGGCGCACCGCAGTGATGCGGTGCTCAACGCAAGGCTAGAAACCGGTTGCCCACACCTGCTTCACCGGAAACGTTCGGCTTCGCGGGCAAGTTCGGTCAACCGTTCACACAACTGCGTGAGTTCCGAACTTTCGGCGCCCTCGGCAACAGCAGTCGCCACATCTTCGGCGGCGCAGCGGACCTCGAACATCCGATCCACCAGTTCGACAGCCTCGACGGCGGTCAAGATGACGGCGTCAGCCGGGATGGAGGTGCCTTTGACGGCACTGCGTTGTTCGTAGGCGCGCTGGCGACAAGACTGGCTGCAGTACCGGCGACGACGACCCACTCCCGTCATCGCGACCTCGCGGCCGCACCACACGCACAGGTTTCCGGAACGCGCAGTCTGCGGTGATCCGACGCGTGTGCTCTCAGCCATGAGTCGACACTGTACTCGAGATTCGGACGCCTTCGATGAACGCGCACGGTACCCGGTAAGATGGAGAGGTTGCGTCTTCTCGCCACACGGGAACCAATCGGGTGCTCGTGGCGTTGTAGATGAGTGTGAGCGTCTACTCCCCAAGTCAGGGCGCCCACCAGCGGTGACGAACGAAGAGAGGACACCACCATGGCAGATCGCGTACTTCGAGGTAGCCGACTCGGAGCTGTGAGCTACGAGACCGACCGTGACCATGACCTCGCGCCCCGTCGTATGGCCAAGTACAAGTGCGAGAACGGCGAGATCTTCGACATCCCGTTCGCGGACGAAGCCGAGATCCCCGGTACCTGGTTGTGCCGTAACGGCCTCGAAGGCAGCCTCATGGAGGGAACTGCTCCCGAAGCCAAGAAGGTCAAGCCTCCCCGTACCCACTGGGACATGCTTCTCGAGCGTCGCTCGGTCGAGGAACTCGAAGAGCTCCTCAAAGAG
>NZ_JBHTSW010000048.1:0-46200 GCF_042794945.1 Rhodococcus sp. NPDC056506
GAACTGAACTGGATCCTTGGCGTCACAAGCTCGCCAGTAGCCGTGCTTGAGCTTCTTGATTTCCTCGATCTGTTCGAGCGCGTCGAGGCGTTGTGCGAGATCCAACGTCGGTCCTTTTCGTCTGGGTTTCCCGGAGACATGTCGGATCGACTGTAGGGTGTCCTCAGTCACATGTGTGTAGTTTTTCCCAGTGACCGGTCAGGAAATGGTGTCGGTTTCGCTCGGGGATTCGTCGCCGGTGAGCGTGATCGCAGTCGAGTCGCTGAAGACGCTGCCCCAGAGCTCGCCGAGGGCCGGATCTTCTTCGGCGTGTTCGGGCGCCATCATTGCGAGCAGATTGTTGATCAGCATCCCGTTCGCGATGAACAAACGCGCTTGCTCGGGCGTGCAGCCGGTGCGCTCGCGCAGCAAGGTGTAGATGCCGGACATGGCGTTCCGGGACACGGCGGCGACATCATCGGTGCTGGTGGCGAAGCCGTGCAACATGACAAGCAGTAGATCTCGGTCGAGAACCAGTTCGCCGTAGGCGGATCCGAGCTCGGCCCAGAATTGCGGATTGCTCGGATCGATCGTGACCGTATCCAATTTGTCGTTGAAGGTGCGCACGATTTCGTCGAGCGCGCGCGTGAACACCGCGTGGAACAGATCTGCCTTGGTTCCGAACATGCGCACGACGTAGGGCTGCGAAACACCGGCTTCCTTGGCGACGGCGTCCGTACTGGTTCCGGAGTATCCGCCCTTTGCGAATGCTCGCGTTGCCGCGGCAAGGACGAGCGCGCGACGTTCCGGTGCGCTCATCCTGCGGGTACGTGGTTCAGCTGCACCGATCGACATGTTGACACGTTATCACCGGATAGCTTAGTTTCGACTTAAGTAATCATTCGATGCCTTAAGGCACCTTCACTCGAGGAATCACGATGACCGTTTTGACGAAGTCCGGATCGGACGCCGCATCCGGGTCGGAAAGCAGTGGAGGACGTAAGGTTCCGATCGCGATAGCGATGGTTGCTGCTTCTCTGCCTATGTTCATGGCCACCCTCGACAACCTCGTGATGACGAGCGCGCTGCCGGTGATCGAGAAGGAACTGAACGCGTCCGTCGGGCAACTTCAGTGGTTCATGAACGCGTACACGCTCTGCTTTGCGACGCTGATGCTTTCGGCGACGACGCTCGGCGATCGGTGGGGGCGCCGCAAGATGTTCGTGTTCGGGATCGGGCTGTTCACGGCGGCGTCGATTGCTTCTGCGTTGTCTACGACACCGAGCCTGCTGATCGCGGCCCGAGCTTTTCAGGGCGCCGGCGCTGCCGCGATCATGCCGCTCTCGCTCACTCTCCTCGTGGCAGCGGTACCGGAAGCCAAGCGCGCCATGGCAATCGGCGTGTGGGGTGGAGTCTCCGGACTGGGAATCGCGATGGGTCCAGTTGTCGGTGGAGCAGTAGTCGACGGGTTCTCATGGCAGGGCATCTTCTGGATCAACGTGCCGGTTGCGATCGTCGCTGTTCCTCTCGCGTTGTACGCGCTGCGCGAATCCACTGGTCGCACACAGCCTCTCGATCTTCCCGGTGTCGCGCTCGCCGGGCTCGGCGTGTTTCTGGCGGTATGGGGAATCGTTCACGGCAACGACGAGGGCTGGGGATCCTTCGGAGTGGTGGCGTCGCTGGTGGGTTCCGTAGTTGCCTTGGCGCTGTTCGTTCTTCGCGAGATGAAGACGTCGCATCCGGTGATGCCCCTACGTCTGTTCCGCTCACGCAGCTTCTCGATGGCCAACGTCATCGGCTTGACCTTCTCGATCGGAATCTTCGGGGCGGTGTTCCTGCTGTCGCAGTACCTCCAGATCGTGATGGGCTACAGCCCGTTCCAAGCAGGCCTGCGAACGCTTCCGTGGACGGCAGCGCCGATGATCTTCGCGCCTCTCGCCGGTTTTCTGGCACCGAAGGTCGGGCTCCGTTCGCTCCTGCTGACCGGACTGTTGCTCCAGGCCGGAGCCCTGTTCTGGTTGGCCGCGTTGATCGGTCCCGACGTGACGTACGGGTCGCTGGTTCCGGCGCTGCTGATGGCTGGCATCGGCATGGGCTTGACCTTCGCGCCGAGTTCGACAGCTGTGCTCGTCGACATGGACGAACCCGATCACGGAACGGCCAGTTCGACGAATTCCACGCTTCGTGAGATCGGTGTTGCTCTGGGAATCGCCGTTCTCACAGCGGTCTTCCTTGCAGCCGGCGGTGCGCTCACTCCGCTGGGCTACGGCGATGCACTGACACCCGCTCTGCGCGTCGGCGGTTGCTTCGTGTTGGTCGCGGTGGTCGCGGCGTGGTTCGTGCCCTCGCATCGAAAGGCCTGAGCACTGCTGTGCGCCTTTATTAACCGCCGGCGGTTGGCGGATTCGGACGGTTGTCGCAACGTGCCTGATTATCGACGGGTGATGGTGTTGATGGTGGGTCGTCCAGCGTATTCGCATGAGGTTCGGATGACGTTCTGGTCGTTGCGCAGTAGTGGTGTGACCGTCAAGGCCGCAGCGGCGGCGGTCGAGGTCAGCGAGGGCACCGGCTGGAACTGGGTACGCGAACGCGGTGGTGTGCGCCCTCGGGTGACACCACCGCCGACCGGAAGATACCTCTCGATCCTCGAACGTGAGTTCATCGCCGATTACACCCGGGACGGGTGGACGTTGACGGCCATCGCGCACGCTCTGCGCCGAGCGGTGTCGACGATCAGTCGGGAGTTGCAACGGCATAAGTACTTTCGCGGCAGGTACCTCCCGTATCAGGCGGATCGGGATGCACAGGTGAATGCTCGGCGACCGAAACCCTCGAAACTCGAAGTCAACTCTCGCCTGCGCGACACTGTCCAGAATTTGTTGTATCGCGACTTCTCCCCGGAACAGATTTCGGCGACACTGAGGAAAGAATTCCCTGATGACCCGGAGATGCACGTGTCGCACGAAACGATTTATCGCAGTCTGTACGTTCAGGGAAAAGGTGGCTTGAACAGGGAGTTGACTGCGCATCTGCGTACGGGCCGGGCGCTGCGGCAAGGTCAACGTCGTGGGGCGGAGCGTCGGTCGCAGATTCCGGGGATGGTCAACATTTCCGAACGGCCCGATGCTGTGGCCGATCGGGGTGTTCCGGGGCACTGGGAGGGTGATCTGATCATCGGAAGGGACGGTGCGTCGTCGATCGGGACGTTGGTGGAGCGCAGTAGTCGGTTGGTGATGTTGTTGCATCTTCCCTACGGTCATACCGCGGACAAGGTCGCGGCGGCGATGATCGCGAAGATCGCAAAACTACCTGCGGTGCTGATGCGTTCGGTGACCTGGGATCAGGGTCGGGAGATGTCCCGGCACCAGGAGATCACCATCGCCACGGGGGTGCAGATCTATTTCTGTGATCCGCACTCCCCGTGGCAACGGGGAACGAACGAGAACACCAACGGGTTGCTCCGTCAGTACTTCCCGAAGGGTACTGACTTGTCGGTCCACGGCCCCGACAGGCTCGATGAGGTTGCCGCTTTACTCAACTCACGGCCCCGTAAAACCCTCCAATGGGATACTCCGTTGGAAAGGTTTCACGCATCGCTCGTTGCGACAACCACGTGAGCCTGCCGTTAATAAAGGCGCACAGCAGTTACGTAGTCGGGTCCCCTGGGAACGCTGAGGTGGCCGGAGCGGTTCCCAGCGCGGAACGCCAACCGGCACCGCGGATTGCCGCATCGGTGAGGCCGTCGATTCCGAACGTGCGGAGTTGGTCGGTGTCGACCTGTTCGACAAACGCCCGGTAGGTCACGGCAGTGTCGGCTTCGATCTGCGCAGCCAGTTGTGCTGCGGTAACGGCATCGGTCACCGGGAACGGAATCTCGTAGGCCGCCGCGGCTGTCGGCGGGGTCTCGCCGGCTTCGGTCGAGAGTGCCACCAGAGCATCGCGTCGAGCGCGGTGCGCAGCTGTATGCGTGGCAACTTCGTTGACGCGGGCAGGGTTCGAAAACGCGGCGACTACTCCGTAAGCGAAGATCGCGGCATTCTCGGATTCGATGGCGGTCAGCAAGGCAGAGCTCTCGGATCGACGGGTGTGCGAGGTGATCACGGAAGCAACACCGCAATCTGGGTTGAACACGACGCGCTGATCGAGCCGAGCAAGCCTGCGCGATAGCCGGACATCGTCCGCGCCAGGTCTGCGGCACTGCGCGCCGAATCGGCCAGCGAGGTACCCAGCGCGTCGACGCCCGTAGGAGCGTTCGCGGCCGAGGTCGACGGCGATGCAGTGGTCGTAGCGCTGCCGCCCGCTGCCCGCGCGATCTCGGCGTCGAGTTCGAGTGCATGCGCTGTTCGTTCGGCGCTGATCGTCGTCAGCGAGGCCGACTTGTCCGGTGCAAGAGCGATCGCGGCGGTTGCCGAGGCCGCGTCCGAACGAGCTCTCTCGGCCTGGGCCGTCAGCTGGTCGACTTCTGCAGCCGCCTCCGCTGTGCCGTCGTCGGTGCAGGCGGACAAGGTGAAGGCTGCAGCGCCCAACGCTGCTGCGGTTCCCGTCATCTTGATCGCACTCCGCCGGGAGAGTGGGGTAGTGGTCATGGGCGTCAGCACCAGTCCATCGTGCCAGGTGGTCGGCCGATCGTTCGAATCCGCGGGTCGTGTTCAACTGTGACGTGCGTCGGGCACTCTGGTCACGGAGGCGCGCAATGAGCGGTACTCTTGGATGCTTGCAGCATGTGGCACCTGGTGTCTTTTCATGCTCGCAGCCGCCCACGTCGACCGTCGACACAAGTCGGACAATCGACGACAACTGAAATGAGGAGTTCGCGAGATGCCGGTGCCATCCAGGGAGAGGGTGATCGAGCTGATCTCCGAACTCGTGCACGCCCAGGGTTACGACGTCGAAGACGTAGTCGTGACCAATGCGGGCAAGCACAGCGCGGTGCGCATCATGGTCGACAGCGATGCCGGGATCGAACTCGATGCCGCCGCAGAGGTCAGCAGACTCGTTTCGGAACTCTTCGACAGTCTCGAGGAAATCGGTGAAACGCCGTACACCCTCGAGGTGACCTCGCCGGGAATCGATCGTCCGCTGACGCTCGAGCGTCACTGGCGTCGAGCGCGGGGACGTAAAGCGCGCATCGATCTGGCCGGCGAGACCGTGGTGGGCCGTATCGGAACGTTGAACGAGGATTCGGTTGCGGTTGTCATCGGTGGGCGCGGCGGACTGAGCGTGCGAGCGATTGCCCTGGCCGACGTGCAGAAGGCAGTCGTTCAGGTGGAGTTCTCCAAGCCCAGTGAGGCGGAGTTGGAACTCGCGGGCGGCATCCCGGAGGGCCGTGCAGTCCCGTCGGATGCGACTGATGTCGGTGTCGACGGCGCTGAAGACGACGAAGCAGAATTAGAAGACGTAGAAAACGAAGAAGGGTTCGACAAGTGAATATCGACATTGCAGCGTTGCGAGCGATCGAAGCCGAAAAGGGTGTCTCGATCGAAACTGTGATCGCCACGATCCAGACCGCGCTGCTGACGGCGTATCGCCACACCGAGGGGCACAAGCAGAACGCTCGGATCGACGTCAACATCAAGACCGGTTCCGTGCGAGTGATGGCGCACGACACCGATGCAGACGGCAACATGATCGGCGAGGAGTGGGACGACACTCCTGAAGGATTCGGCCGGATCGCGGCGACAACCGCACGCCAGGTCATCCTGCAGCGCCTGCGCGACGCCGAGCACGAGCGCAGTTTCGGTGAGTTCTCCACCCATGAGGGTGAGATCGTCGGCGGTGTCATCCAGCGTGACACGCGAGCGAACTCTCGTGGAATGGTCGTCGTTCGCATCGGCAGCGAATCCAACGGCGCAGAAGGGCTGCTGCCGCCGGCAGAACAGGTTCCCGGCGAGAACTACGAACACGGTGAGCGCATCAAGTGCTACGTCGTCGGAGTTGCTCGCGGCGCCCGTGGCCCACAGATCACCCTGTCGCGGACCCACCCGAACCTGGTACGCAAATTGTTCGCCCTCGAGGTTCCGGAGATCGCGGACGGCAGCGTCGAGATCATCAACGTCGCGCGTGAAGCGGGACACCGTTCCAAGATCGCCGTTGCCTCACGCGTGCAGGGACTCAACGCGAAGGGCGCGTGCATCGGCCCGATGGGTCAGCGCGTCCGCAACGTCATGAGTGAACTCGCGGGGGAGAAGATCGACATCATCGACTTCGACGAAGATCCGGCGACCTTTGTCGGCAACGCACTTTCCCCGTCGAAAGTGGTCTCCGTCACTGTCGTCGATCCCGAAGCTCGTGCGGCCCGCGTCATCGTGCCCGATTTCCAGCTCTCGCTGGCCATCGGAAAGGAGGGCCAAAATGCCCGCCTGGCTGCGCGGTTGACGGGTTGGCGTATCGACATTCGTAGCGACGCGGCACCCGCTGGAGATGCGTCCGAGCGGCCCGCCACGTCCAACGGATAACGGTGGAATGCAGTGATCGAGACGGTTCGGCGGTAGAGTGGACAATGGTTCGACGTGAGTCCTCGGATTCTGCGCGCGTGAAACCCGGTTCGCCGGTCAGAACGTGTGTGGGGTGCAGGGAACAAGGGTCGGCTGTCGATCTGTTGAGGGTCGTGGTTGGTGAGCAGGGGCCGGAGGGTTCCCCGCTGATCCCCGACGTATCGCGAAGACTCCCCGGTCGAGGTGCATGGCTGCACCTGGATCCGAGTTGTCTGAGCCTGGCAGAGCGGCGCCGAGCATTCAGCAGAGCACTGCGAGTGTCCGGAAATCTGGACACGTCCGCTGTCGACCAACTGGTCGACGCAGTTCACACAAAAGCAGTACCTCTCGAGAAGAACAGGCACAAGCACTCATGAGCACACCGTGAAGCACCAACGATGAACGTCCATCGGCGATAACCCGAGGTCGTGCGGGACCCATATCTGTGGGATGCCTCCTGCTCGACCTCATCAGTGAGGAGAGCAGTGGCAGGCAAGGCCCGCGTGCACGAGTTGGCTAAAGAACTCGGTGTCACCAGCAAGGAACTACTCGCAACGCTCAAAGAGCAAGGCGAGTTCGTGAAGTCTGCGTCATCCACAGTGGAGGCGCCCGTCGCCCGTCGTCTGCGGGAGTCATTCCCGTCGGCCGGCGGAGCAGAAACCAAGACCGAGACCGGCGCATCCGCTCCGGCCCGCCCCGCGGCAAAGCCCGTTGCACCGTCGCCGTCAGCTGCAAAGCCCGGCGCCCCGCGTCCCGGCCCCAAGCCGGCCGCACCCGCACCGGCCGCTCCCGCAGCACCGGCATCGGCAGCCCCCGCGGCTCCCGCAGCCGCTGCTCCGGCAGCACCGTCGGCGCCGGTCCCCACCCCGACGTTCAACGCTCCGAAACCAGCACAGCCGGCACGCCCGACTCCGGCTGCTCCCGCAGCGTCGGCACCGGCAGCCCCCGCGGCTCCGGCCGCACCGTCCACCGGCGCAAAGCCCGGCGGACCGCGTCCGGGACCGAAGGCACCTCGCGTCGGTAACAACCCGTACTCCTCGGCTCCCGCCGAGCGTCCGGCTCCTCGTCCGGCTCCCGGCGCACCGCGTCCGGGTGCAGGCCAGGGCGGTTCTCGTCCGGCTCCGGGTCAGGGCGGTCCCCGTCCGGCTCCCGGCCAGGGTGGACCTCGTCCGGCTCCGGGTCAGGGCGGTCCCCGTCCGGCTCCCGGCCAGGGTGGACCTCGTCCGCCTGCAGGCCAGGGCGGACCCCGTCCCAGCCCCGGCTCCATGCCTCCTCGCCCGAACCCGGGTGCAATGCCTGCTCGTTCCGCTCGTCCCGCGCCCGGTGGCGGCGGACGTCCGGGTCGTCCCGGTGGCGCTCCCGGTGGTCGTCCGGGTGGCGGCGGCGGTGGATACCGCGGTGGCGGCGCTCCCGGCGCCGGTGCCGGTGCAGGTGCTCCCGGTGGAGCAGCTCCGGCCGGTGGATTCCGCGGTCGTCCCGGCGGCGGTGGCCGTCCCGGTCAGCGCGGCGCAGCGGCAGGTGCATTCGGTCGTCCCGGCGGAGCAGTTCGCCGTGGACGTAAGTCGAAGCGGGCGAAGCGCGCCGAGTACGAAAGCATGCAGGCTCCCGCAGTCGGCGGTGTCAGGCTGCCACGCGGCAACGGTGAGACCATCCGTCTCGCTCGCGGCGCATCGCTGTCGGACTTCGCGGACAAGATCGATGCGAACCCCGCAGCACTCGTGCAGGCGTTGTTCAACCTCGGTGAGATGGTCACGGCAACTCAGTCGGTCAACGACGAGACGCTGGAGCTGCTCGGCGGCGAAATGAACTACGTCGTGCAGGTCGTCAGCCCGGAGGACGAGGATCGCGAGCTGCTCGACAGCTTCGACCTCACCTACGGCGAGGACGCCGGCGGAGAAGAGGACCTCGAGTCCCGTCCGCCTGTGGTGACCGTCATGGGCCACGTCGACCACGGTAAGACCCGTCTGCTCGACGTGATCCGTAAGGCGAATGTCCGTGAGGGCGAAGCCGGCGGCATCACGCAGCACATCGGTGCTTACCAGGTGCTGACCGAGCTCGAGGGCAACGAGCGTCTCGTGACGTTCATCGACACCCCGGGTCACGAGGCCTTCACGGCCATGCGTGCTCGTGGTGCCAAGGCCACCGACCTCGCGATCCTTGTTGTCGCAGCCGACGACGGCGTCATGCCGCAGACGGTGGAAGCGATCAACCACGCCCAGGCGGCGGACGTGCCGATCGTGGTCGCGGTGAACAAGATCGACAAGGAAGGCGCGAACCCGGACAAGATCCGGCAGCAGCTCACCGAGTACGGACTGGTGGCCGAGGAATACGGCGGAGACACCATGTTCGTCGACATCTCGGCGAAGCAGGGCCTCAACATCGACGCACTGCTCGAAGCAGTGCTGTTGACGGCCGACGCTTCCCTGGATCTGCGCGCCAACCCGGACATGGACGCTCAGGGTGTTGCCATCGAGGCGCACCTCGACCGTGGCCGCGGCCCCGTCGCTACCGTGCTCATCCAGCGCGGAACGCTGCGGGTCGGCGACTCGATCGTTGCCGGAGATGCTTACGGCCGCGTCCGCCGCATGGTGGACGAGCATGGTCAGGACGTCCACGAGGCACTGCCTTCACGTCCGGTCCAGGTCATCGGCTTCACGTCGGTCCCCGGTGCAGGCGACAACCTGCTCGTGGTCGACGAGGACCGTATTGCTCGCCAGATCGCAGACCGTCGCAACGCACGTAAGCGCAACGCGCTTGCAGCGAAGAGTCGTAAGCGCATCAGCCTCGACGATCTCGATGCAGCTCTGAAGGAACATTCACAGCTGAACTTGATCCTCAAGGGTGACAACTCGGGAACTGTGGAGGCCCTCGAAGAGGCTCTCCTCGCAATTCCGATCGACGACGAGGTGCAGTTGCGCGTCATCGACCGCGGTGTCGGTGGCATCACGGAGACCAACGTCAACCTGGCTGCTGCGTCCAACGCGATCATCATCGGCTTCAATGTCCGCGCCGAAGGCAAGGCAACGGAGCTGGCGAACCGCGAGGGCGTCGACATTCGCTACTACTCGGTGATCTACCAGGCCATCGACGAGGTCGAGAAGGCGCTCAAGGGTCTGCTCAAGCCGGTGTACGAAGAGGTCGAGCTGGGCAAGGCAGAGATCCGCGCCATGTTCCGTTCGTCCAAGATCGGCAACATTGCCGGTTGCTTGGTCACTTCGGGCAGCATCCGTCGCAACGCCAAGGCACGTCTCATCCGCGACAGCAAGGTCGTCGCCGAGACGGTCACCATCTCCTCGCTCAAGCGGGAGAAGGAAGACGCAACCGAGGTTCGCGAAGGCTACGAATGTGGTTTGACCGTCACCTATTCCGATATCAAGATCGGTGACGTTCTCGAGTGCTACGAGCTTCGCGAGAAGCCGCGCGACTGATTATGTCGACACGGGCGTTGGGGCGGACGCACGTGAGTACTAGCTGACATGGACTCTCCCGGACTTGAACATTCAAGTCCGGGAGAGTCCATTCGGCTCTGTCTAGGGGGAAAATGTTTGTAGGGGCACTGGAGTTCGACATCCTTTTCGGGGATGTCCACTCACTCAAGGAAAAGCGTTCGATGCTGTCGCCGATCCTGACGGAACTCCGTCGATTCGGCGTGAGTGCAGCGGAGGCGGGGGAGCAGGGACGCCTGCGTCGTGCGCTCGTGGGCGTCGGTGTGGTCAGCTCGTCCGTCGATCACCTGCACGATGTTCTCGATCATTGTGAACGGGCAGTGGCCGAGCGTCCGGAGATTCAGTTGCTGGCAGTGCGAAGGCGTATCTTCGGCCCGGAAGACTGAGCGTCACCGATCGGTGTCAGTGAGCCACGCTTCCAGGCGCCGTACCGAATCGAGTTCGTCGGCAAGGGATTCGGCGTCTCCGGGACCCAGTGTGACGGCGTCCACCGCATCGCGTATTTTTCGCGCAATCTCGATTTCGCCCAGCGCAATGGCGATCTCGGCGCGAGTGGTCAGCGCTTTCACCAGATCCACCGCGTCGGCGCCGGGGAATCGACGTAGTCCGACGTCCAAAACCCGAGCGGCAGTGCGATCGTCGTTCTTGAATTCCCGAAGAATGCGGGCGTTGTCGACGGCCCTTGCCAACCCTTTCAACGACTTCGATCCGCCGTACTCGAGGTCTTCGGGTTCGTCACGCTGAATGAAGATGATGTTATTGCCCGAGGGATCGACGACGGTGAACCGACTCTGACCCGGCCGGAAGCGCGTGATTCAAGGCGCGCCCTTGGCGAGGACCTCGCCGTAGCTCGACACGTCCGCGCACGGGAGAAGTGGGACGGTGGTCTCGTTCTCGACTACGGAATCGATATCGGTCACAGGACTCTCCTCGATGCGATCAGGTGGGGCTGATGTGTCGATGCTCACGCCCGATGCGCCCGGTTGCCGTGGAGATCGACGACGACCCTGCCAGCGGTGTGAATGTGGTCGAGAACCTCTGCGTATGGTGATTTGGTTGCCGGGTAGCCGATGGACGAGACTGGTGTCGGTAATAATTCTTGTTAACCAGAACTTTGATCGATCGAGTCACCTCGATTCGAGTGGCCAGGTAGAGGAGACTGACAGTCATGGTAGATCCAGCCCGGGCACGCAAGTTGGCAAAGCGTATCGGAACCATCGTCGCAACCGCGATCGATCACGAGATCAAGGATCCGCGACTCGCATTTGTGACCATCACGGACACCAAGGTCACCAACGATCTGCACGACGCGACGGTGTACTACACGGTCATGGGCGAGAAGGTCGATTCCGCGCCTGATGTGGAAGCCGCAGCCGCAGGTCTCGAGAAGGCCAAAGGTGTTCTGCGCTCGAAGGTCGGTGCCGGAACCGGAGTCCGCTTCACACCGACTCTGACGTTTGTCGCCGATACTGTTCCCGACACCGCGCGTCATATGGAAGAACTGCTGGCCCGTGCCAAGGCCGCCGACGACGAGGTCGCCAAGGCGCGTGAGAACGCTCAGCCCGCCGGAGATGCAGATCCGTACAAGGAGCCGCGAGCAGCTGCAGACGAAGACGAGGCGTCGCCAGATGTTCGTGAAGCCGACTGACGCGCACCGAGAATGACGATCACCGCACTTTCGGACGTCGACCCCTGCGAGGCGAAGTTCGCTCAGGTGGCCGAGGTTCTCGAAGCAGCACACACGGTGACAATTCTCTGCCATGTGCAGCCGGATGCGGACACGATCGGTAGCGGACTTGCACTCGGCCTCGTTCTCGAGCGTCGGGGCGTTTCGGTGCAGGTCGCGTTCAGTCGGCCGTCAGCGCTGCCCGAGTCGATGGGTGATTTCCCAGGTGTCCACTTGCTCGTGGCGCCCACCGATGTTCGGGAAAGCGTCGACGTTCTGGTGACCGTGGATGTCGGGAGCGAGGGCCGGCTCGGTGAGTTGGCGAGTCGACTCGCCGGCGCGAATCGCACGATCGTCCTCGATCACCATCGCTCCAATTCCGAATTCGGAACGATCAACGTCGTCGACGAAACCGCGGCGTCGACGACGGCACTCATCGCACGCTTCTTCGATGCGTGGGGAGTCGCGATCGATCGCGATCTTGCGCACTGTCTCTATGCCGGACTGGTCACCGACACCGGTTCCTTCCGGTGGGGAGGTCCGCTTCCTCACGTGCTCGCGGCGCGTTTGCTGGCAACCGGCATCGACGGCGACGGTATTGCGCGCAAGCTGCTGGACACCCATCCGTTCGGGTGGTTGCCGATGCTGGCTTCGGTACTCGGGTCCGCGGTGCTGATTCCGGAAGCCGCAGACGGCCGTGGGCTGGTGTACGCGGTGATCCGACGCAGTGACATCGGTGATCTTCGTTCCGAAGAGATCGAGAGTGTCGTCGATATCGTGCGAACCACTTCGGAAGCCGAAGTTGCCGCGGTACTCAAGGAGTCGGTCTCCGGAAGCTGGTCGATCTCGTTGCGGGCAAAGTCGGCGATCGACGTGTCGGCTGTCGCTGAAAGTCTGGGTGGCGGCGGGCACCGGCTGTCGGCCGGATATACCTCGACCACGTCCAGCGACGAGATTGTTGCCGCGCTCGTCGCGGCACTCGGCTGAATCCGCGGCATTGAGCGAATCCGACGCCACCTCGGCGGGATCTTCAGCAGCTGATTTCGACGTCACTGGACGACGAATCTTTTCCCTCGCCTTTCCGGCGCTCGGGGTGCTGGCGGCCGAACCTCTCTATCTGTTGTTCGACATCGCCGTGGTCGGCCGACTCGGGGCGCTTCCGCTGGCCGGGTTGGCGGTCGGTGGTCTGATCCTGTCGTTGGTGAGTACGCAGCTGACCTTCTTGTCGTACGGGACGACGGCGCGCGCGGCACGGCTGCACGGAGCGGGCCGCGAGCGCGACGCGGTGGGCGAGGGCGTTCAGGCGACCTGGCTGGCGGCCGCGATCGGCTTGGCCTTGGTAGTGATCGTGCAGGTGATCGCCGGCCCGTTGACTTCGGCGGTGGCCGGGACTCCCGACATCGCCGCGGCTGCGGAAAGTTGGCTTCGGATAGCAGTATTGGGTGTACCACTGATCCTGGTAGCCCTGGCCGGCAACGGGTGGATGCGCGGGGTTCAGAACACGGTGCGACCGCTGCGGTTCGTCCTTGTCGGCCTGGGTATTTCGGCGGTCTTGTGCCCGATTCTCGTGCACGGTTTGCTCGGTGCTCCGCGTATGGAGCTCGAAGGGTCGGCTGTCGCGAATCTGGTTGGCCAGAGCGTTTCGGGTGTCCTGTTCGCCTGGGCGCTCTTTCGTGAACCGGTCTCCGCCCGACCGCATTTTGCGATCATGCGGGCGCAGATGCTGATGGGCCGTGACCTGATTCTGCGCAGCCTCGCATTCCAAGCGTGTTTCGTCTCTGCGGCCGCGGTGGCGTCGAGGTTCGGTGCTGCCGTCGTGGGTGCGCACCAAGTTGTCCTCCAACTGTGGAACCTGGTTTCGCTCCTTCTCGATTCATTGGCCATCGCCGCTCAGACGCTCATCGGAGCGGCGCTCGGCGGCGGATTCGCAGCCGCGGCGAAGAAGATGACCTGGCGGATCACCGCATGGTCGACGGTATTTGCCGTGGTGCTCGCGATCTTCTTTGCCGCCGGCCACTCCGTGATCCCCGGACTCTTCACCTCTGACGCCGAGGTGCTCGGTCAGATGTCGATCGCGTGGTGGTTCTTCGTCGCGATCATGCCGGTAGCGGGAATCGTGTTTGCACTTGACGGTGTTCTACTCGGCGCCGGCGATGTGGTGTTTCTGCGCAACGCGACCATGCTCTGCGCAGTTCTCGGGTTTCTGCCCGCGATCTGGCTCTCCCTCGCCTACGACTGGGGTCTGGCCGGAATTTGGGCAGGGCTTACCGTGTTCGTAGTACTTCGGATGGTCGCGGTGTCGTGGCGAGCGTTTTCCGGCAAGTGGGCGGTGACAGGTCCGGCGACGGCGAGGCGCGGAAGTTCAACTGAGGAAGCAGAGGGATCGTGGCAGCAAAGTTGATGGCGGTGAGCGACATTCATGTCGGTCACAACGGCAACAAGCCGATGACGGAAGAACTGTTTCCGGATTCGCCTGACGACTGGCTCATCCTCGCCGGTGACGTCTCGGAGAAGACGGACGACATCCGGTGGGCGTTGAAGCTCCTTCGCAGCCGATTCGCAAAGGTCATCTGGATTCCGGGCAACCACGAGCTGTGGACGACCGCCAAGGATCCGGTTCAGATTCACGGAGCGCCGCGGTACGAATACCTGGTCAACATGTGCCGCGAACTCGACGTCATCACGCCCGAGGACCCGTTCCCGGTCTGGGAGGGCGACGAGGGGCCGGTCACGGTTGTCCCGATGTTCCTTCTCTACGACTACTCGTTCCTGCCCGCAGGTGCGCGGGACAAGGAACACGGGCTCGAGATCGCGCGGGACAAGAACGTCGTCGCCACCGACGAGTTCCTACTCTCACCGCAGCCGTATGCAACGCGCGACGCGTGGTGCCGGGCGAGAATCGAATACACCCAGGCACGCTTGGACGCGCTCCCCGAAGGCACAAGAACCATTCTCGTGAACCATTTCCCGATGGTCCGGCAGCCGACGGACGTGCTCATGTATCCGGAGTTCGCATTGTGGTGCGGAACCACTGCGACGGCCGACTGGCACGTGAAGTACAACGCGGTGTGCTCGGTGTACGGACACCTGCACATTCCCCGAACCACGTACTACGACGGCGTCCGCTTCGAGGAAGTCTCACTCGGATACCCGCGCGAATGGCGTCGGCGCGGTCTGCCGGAGAAGCTGTTGCGTCAGATTCTTCCCGTGCCGGAGTACCCGCCGGGAACGCTCAACAAGTGGGGTGGCCACTTCAAGGTCACGCCCGAGCAGGAAGCCGAAGTCGAGCGCATGCGCGCCGGACGCTGAGAGGTATCGCTACGTGATCGAACAGATTCTTCCCGGTGGGGTCGCGACGGCCGAGGCCTTCGTCGATCCGCCCGGTCTGGTACCGCATCCCAGCGAGGAGGCGTTGATCGGCCGCGCCGTCGAGAAGCGTCGTCGCGAGTTCGTGACTACTCGGCACCTTGCGCGTCAGGCGATGGGCAAGCTCGGTGTTCCGTCTGCTGCCGTCATGCGCGGCGAGCGTGGTGCCCCGCTGTGGCCGCAAGGAGTGGTCGGGAGCCTCGCCCATTGCGACGGTTACCGCGGCGCTGTCCTGGCGTACTCCATGCAGGTCCGCTCACTCGGGATAGACGCCGAACCGCACGGCCCGCTGCCGGACGGGGTTTTGCCCGCGGTCAGCATCGAGGCGGAACGAACGTGGCTGGGTGCCCAGGAGACCGGCGGTCCGGTGCATTGGGATCGAGTGCTCTTCTGCGCGAAGGAAGCCACGTACAAAGCGTGGTTTCCGCTCACCGGGCGTTGGCTGGGGTTCGAGGACGCCCACATCACGTTCGAGGCGGATTCGGAGACTTCCGGAACTTTCACGTCACGTCTGCTCGTCCCCGGTGAGGCGACGTCCGGTCCGCCTCTCACCTCTTTCGACGGCAGGTGGTTGGTGTCGGACGGGCTGATCCTGACGGCAATTTCGGTGCAGTGAGCGCGACTGGCAGAATCGGCACACGTGTCAGCTCGTGAAAAGCCTTCCTCCGGTCTTGTCGGCGCCGGAATCCTGATCGTCGACAAAGAGGCGGGTATCACCAGCCACGACGTGGTCGCTCGGTGCCGCAAGTTGTTGAACACCCGGAAGGTGGGACACGCCGGGACGCTGGATCCCATGGCGACCGGCGTCCTTGTTCTCGGCGTGGAGCGTGCGACCAAGTTGCTCGGACTCCTGGCGCTGACCACCAAGGCGTATTCGGCGACGATTCGTCTCGGGGCATCGACGGACACGGACGACGCCGAGGGGGAGGTCCTGACTTCCGCAGACGCTTCGCAGGTGACGGACGCGGAGATCGCGGCGATCGTGGCCACGCTGACCGGAGACATCAAGCAGATCCCGGCGAGCGTGAGCGCTATCAAGGTCGACGGTCAGCGCGCACACGCACTGGTACGAGCCGGAGAAACCGTCGAGCTCGCGCCTCGCCCGGTGACGGTGTCGACTTTCGAGGTTCTGGCGCGGCGAGATGTCCCGGGTGGATTCGTCGATCTGGATGTCGACGTGGAGTGCTCGTCCGGTACGTACATCCGCTCGCTCGCACGGGATCTCGGTCGTGAGTTGGGCGTCGGCGGTCATTTGACGGCACTGCGCCGCACCCGCGTCGGGCCGTTCACTCTCGAACATGCGCGCACGCTCGAAGATCTGGCGCAGCAGCCGGGTGTGAGCCTCGACATCGATCAGGCCGCGCAGACGGCCTTTCCGCATCGGCAGATCACCGCAGAAGAAGCCGAGGCGATCAGCCAGGGGCGCTGGCTCGAGCCGATCGGCATCAAGGGGATCTGTGCGGCCATCGATCCCACCGGTCACACGATTGCGCTCCTGCAGGAGAAGGGTCGACGCGCCAGCTCGGTGATGGTCGTGCGGCCGGCGACGCTGCGCGGATGATCGTTCGCGAGCGTGTCGACGGCGACCTCGACGGTTGCGTCGATGTGCTGGCGCGGGTCCACGAGTGCGACGGATATCCGAGCACATGGCCGCTGAACCCGCACCGCTGGCTCAATTCGCCCACACTGGTGAAGGCGTGGGTCGGTGAGAGTGACGGCCGTGTTGTCGGTCATGTCGCCGTCGACAGCGAGGTCGGAGGTGCGCCGGTAACCGCGGGATCGACAGCTGTGTCGCGACTATTCGTTCATCCCCGTGTACGCGGGAAGGGCCTGAGCGGTGCGCTACTCGACGCTGTGACGGATTTTGCAGCCGAGAGTCAGTTGGGATTGGTGCTCGACGTCGTCGACGATGCTCTGCCGGCGATCGCGCTGTACGAGCGTCGAGGTTGGGAGTACGTCGACGAGAGGCTCGCCGACTGGACCCGGGCAGACGGCGTCCGGCCTGTGGAACGTCGATACCGGTTGCCGCTCTGAGCGGTTAGACAAGCCAAATTGCTTGAGCGACTGGGCTTCCCAAGTCGATGGTGTTCGGGCTGTCGCCGAGTCGCACGGACACGGTACCGGCGAAATCGCGGCGCTCCTCGACAGTGATCTCGACATCGAGACTGACGCCGACGGAATCGAAGTACCGGAGCATTTCGGGATCGGAATCGGAGATCCGGGCAACGCGGCCCCGTTCGCCGTTGGCGAAGTCGCTGAGCTGGCGGGCCGGGGGAGTCGGTACCGAACCATCGGTGGCGGGAATGGGATCACCGTGTGGGTCGCGTTCGGGGAAGCCGAGTTTGGCGTCCATCCGGGAGATCATCAAATCGGAAACGGCGTGTTCGAGGACTTCGGCCTCGTCGTGGACTTCGTCCCAGCCGTAGCCGAGTTCCTGAACCAAGTAGGTCTCGATCAACCGGTGGCGCCGGACCATCGACACAGCAGCGGCGCGGCCGCTGTCCGTCAAGGCGATGGAACCGTAGCGGGCGTGATCGACCAGGCCCTGGTCCGAGAGTTTGCGGATGGCCTCTGACACGGTCGAGGCCGAGACGCTCATCTTCTCGGACAGGAGCTTGGTGGAAACCCGTTCGTGGGACCACTCCTGGATCGTCCAGATGACCTTGAGGTAATCCTGAGCCACCGACGAGAGCGCGAGCGTGTCGATTGCCGCGTCGTGCGCCGAAGTGTTGTCGCTGTCCGACGCCGATGATGCTTCCGAGGTTCCGGTCTTGTGAGCTGCCACAACGCTTAGCTTAGGCTACGAAATCCGGAACTTCCGTACGTGAGCGGCAGCACAGCGGTGATTCGCTGGGCGGGTCCGAACGTGACCCGCCGCTAGTGGACCCGTAGGCTGCCAATCGTGCTGAGATGGCGTGGTCTCGACGAAGTTCCGGCCGATTGGGGTCGTTGTGTGCTCACTATCGGTGTGTTCGACGGTGTGCATCGTGGGCATGCCCAATTGATAGCGAGAGCGGTTACCGCTGCCCGCAAACGTGGTGTTCCGAGCGTGTTGATGACGTTCGACCCGCATCCCATGGAGGTTGTGCGGCCGGGTAGTCATCCAGCCCAGTTGACGACGCTGCAACGGCGTGCGGAATTGGCTCAGGATCTGGGCATCGACGTCTTCTGCGTCATGCCGTTCACCGCTGATTTCATGAAGCTGACGCCCGAGCGCTACGTCCACGAAATTCTCGTCGAACGCCTGCATGTCGCCGAGGTGGTGGTGGGGGACAACTTCACCTTCGGGAAGAAGGCGCTCGGAAATGTTGATCTCCTGCGTGAGATGGGCGCTCGCTTCGGCTTTGCCGTCGACGGCGTCCAGCTGCTCGCCGAGCATGCGGTGACGTTCTCGTCCACCTATATCCGTTCGTGCGTCGACGCTGGCGACATGGAAGCGGCTACCGAAGCTCTCGGCCGTCCGCATCGTGTCGAAGGTGTAGTCGTGCACGGTGACAAGCGTGGACGCGAGTTGGGATTCCCGACGGCGAACGTTGCACCGCCGATGTTTTCGGCCATTCCGGCCGACGGTGTGTACGCAGCGTGGTTCACGGTGCTCGGCGCCGGTGAGGAACTCGGAACCGTCGTTCCCGGTCGTCGATACCAAGCCGCAGTCTCTGTAGGGACCAATCCGACGTTCTCCGGCCGGACCCGCACCGTCGAGGCATACGTACTCGACACCGAAGCCGACCTGTACGGGCAGCATGTCGCGGTCGACCTGGTTTCGCGGATTCGCGGGATGGAGAAGTTCGACTCGATCGAGTCGCTCGTCACGGCGATGAACCGGGACGTCGAACGCGCACGCGAAATCTTGAGTGAGGATGCAGAGCGCAGCGTGGGTTGAGCCCCTCGTTAGTGGCGGCGGCCACATTCGCTGCCGGCGTGCGAATGCGCCGCATTACTGCTGGTAGGATCTTCTCTCGGTGCGTGCTGCGGTTTGCGGTGGCCGCGCCCGATCTAGTTCCTTTCACGCAAACGTCATTACAGGAGTGAATCAAGTGGCATTGACCACGGAAGAAAAGAAGGTCGTTCTCGGCGAGTACGGCTTGCACGAGACCGACACGGGATCGCCCGAAGCTCAGGTGGCAATGCTCACCAAGCGCATCACCGATCTCACCGAGCACCTCAAGACCCACAAGCATGACCACCACTCGCGTCGTGGACTGCTCTTGATGGTCGGTCGCCGTCGTCGTCTGCTGAAGTACGTGGCAAAGACCGACGTCGCTCGCTACCGCACGCTCATCGAGCGTCTCGGCCTGCGTCGCTAGATTTTTCTTACGACGCTGATCGAAAGCAACACGGCACGCTTCGGTTTGCCGAACACTCCGTCAGCCGGCGAAGCCACGCATATACTGGGCTTCGCTGGCTTTCGGCGTTAGCTGCCGCAAGGCAGTTTCCGCTGTCGGCGCACATGCACAGTTGCCTATGCGCAGTTGTGCAGAGCGAAGTCAGCACACCGTATGCACCAGAGAACGTGGTGTCGGTTGTCGGTAGTGGTTCTCCGGACCGGGCAAGTGCCCGAAAGCTCCGGCGGACTTCGATCGACGGCCGCCCGAACGTCGTGACGTCCCGAGGCAGAAATCGCTCGCATAGTAGGAGCGTCTGCAATTCAAGAGGGGGACGTCCCTCGGTGCGCAGTTTCCACCAGGAGGGTGGAAACGCCCGCGCGGGTACGGCGAAGACGAGAGGGAAGTGAAGAGAAAAGAATGACAGACAATTCCGTAGTAGAGGTCGACGAAGGCGTGTTCGAATCCACCGCCGTGATCGACAACGGGTCTTTCGGTACCCGCACCATCCGTTTCGAGACCGGACGCCTTGCTCAGCAGGCCGCCGGCGCCGTCGTCGCTTACCTGGACGACGAGACCATGCTGCTGTCCGCCACGAGCGCCAGCAAGCACCCCAAGGAGCACTTCGACTTCTTCCCCCTGACGGTGGACGTCGAAGAGCGCATGTACGCAGCGGGCCGCATCCCCGGTTCGTTCTTCCGTCGTGAGGGACGCCCCTCCACCGACGCGATCCTGACCTGCCGCCTCATCGACCGGCCGCTGCGCCCGTCGTTCGTCGACGGTCTCCGTAACGAGATCCAGGTCGTCGTCACGGTCATGAGCCTCAACCCGCAGGATCTGTACGACGTCGTGGCTATCAACGCCGCTTCCGCGTCGACCCAGATCGCGGGCCTACCGTTCTCCGGCCCTGTCGGTGGCGTGCGTGTTGCACTCATCGTCTCCGAGGACAACAAGGCCGGCCAGTGGGTTGCATTCCCGACGGTCGATCAGCTCGAGAACGCCGTCTTCGACATGGTCGTTGCCGGCCGCGTCGTGTCCGGCAGCGGTGACAACGCCGACGTCGCGATCATGATGGTCGAGGCCGAGGCCACCGACAATGTCATCGCGAAGATCGCCGACGGCGCTCAGGCACCGACCGAGGCCATCGTCGCCGAAGGCCTCGAGGCCGCCAAGCCGTTCATCGCACGCCTGTGCGCTGCACAGGCAGCACTGGCATCCAAGGCTGCAAAGCCCACGGGTGACTACCCGGTCTTCCCGGCGTACCAGGACGACGTTTTTGCTGCCGTCGAGGCCGCTGCATCCGAAAAGCTCAATGCCGCACTGACAATCGCCGGCAAGCAAGAACGCGACGACAAGACCGACGAGGTCAAGGTCGAGGTTCTCGAGCAGGTTGCACCGAACTTCGAAGGCCGCGAAAAGGAACTGGGAGCAGCGTTCCGCTCGCTCACCAAGAAGCTGGTTCGCCAGCGCATCCTGCGCGATCAGTTCCGCATCGACGGCCGCGGCGTCACGGACATTCGTTCGCTCTCTGCCGAGGTTGCGATCATCCCGCGCGCACACGGCTCCGCACTGTTCGAGCGCGGCGAGACCCAGATCCTGGGTGTCACCACTCTCGACATGGTCAAGATGGCGCAGCAGGTCGACTCGCTCGGTCCCGAGACCAGCAAGCGCTACATGCACCATTACAACTTCCCGCCGTACTCCACCGGTGAGACGGGCCGCGTCGGTTCGCCGAAGCGTCGCGAAATCGGTCACGGTGCACTCGCCGAGCGCGCTCTCATGCCGGTTCTGCCCAGCGTCGAAGAGTTCCCGTACGCGATTCGCCAGGTCTCCGAGGCTCTGAGCTCCAACGGCTCCACCTCGATGGGCTCGGTGTGTGCTTCCACGCTCGCACTGCTCAACGCCGGTGTGCCGCTGCGTGCTCCGGTTGCCGGTATCGCCATGGGTCTGGTTTCCGACCAGGTCGACGGTGAAACCCGCTACGTGGCTCTGACCGACATCCTCGGCGCCGAAGATGCTTTCGGCGACATGGACTTCAAGGTCGCAGGCACCAAGGACTTCGTCACGGCTCTGCAGCTGGACACGAAGCTCGACGGCATCCCGTCGCAGGTCCTCGCCGGCGCATTGTCGCAGGCGAAGGACGCACGGACCACGATCCTCGAGGTCATGGCCGAGGCCATCGACACCCCGGACGAGATGAGCCCGTTCGCTCCCCGCGTGACGGCCATCAAGGTCCCTGTCGACAAGATCGGCGAGGTCATCGGCCCCAAGGGCAAGATGATCAACTCCATCACCGAGCAGACCGGTGCCAACATCTCCATCGAAGACGACGGCACCGTGTTCGTCGGCGCCACCGATGGACCGTCTGCACAGGCCGCGATCGACATGATCAACGCCATTGCCAACCCGCAGCTCCCCAAGGTCGGCGAGCGGTTCCTGGGCACGGTCGTCAAGACCACCGCCTTCGGTGCCTTCGTTTCGCTCCTGCCGGGACGCGACGGACTGGTGCACATCTCGAAGCTGGGCAGCGGTAAGCGCATTGCCAAGGTCGAAGACGTGGTCAACGTCGGATCCAAGATCCGCGTCGAGATCGCCGACATCGATGCTCGCGGCAAGATCTCGCTGATCCCGGTCGAAGAGGGCAACGACGAGGCTGCCGCTCCGGCCGCCGACGAGGCTGCTTCCGAGTAGATCTCACTTCGTACTCTGATGCGGCCCCGCGCGGATTTCCGTGCGGGGCCGCATCTGTACTGTCTGTAGACACGAGCCTGTAGATACCTGATTGACCACTTGTACCGAGGACTGCTGAACCTTTTCATGTCAAAGACCACTCCCAACACCACGCGCAGCCGCAGCGCTGTGCTGAAATCGCCGATCGATGCGAAGTCTCCTGAATCGGGAGTGCAGCGCACGGTCCTTCCCGGCGGGCTGCGCGTCGTCACCGAATTCATCCCCGGTGTGCGTTCGGCCTCCGTCGGTGTGTGGGTCGGAGTCGGCTCCCGCGACGAGCAGCCGAGTGTGGCCGGTGCCGCGCATTTTCTCGAGCACCTGTTGTTCAAGTCGACGCCGTCACGGACAGCGTTGGACATCGCCCAGGTCATGGATGGTGTGGGCGGCGAACTCAATGCATTCACGTCGAAGGAACACACCTGTTTCTACGCGCATGTGATCGACGACGACCTTCCGATGGCGGTGGACCTTGTCGCCGACGTCGTGCTGCGCGGGCGTTGCAGAACCGCGGACGTCGACGTCGAGCGGCAAGTAGTGCTCGAAGAGATCGCGATGCGTGACGACGATCCGGAAGACTTGCTCGGCGACGCGTTCCTGACCGCGTTGTTCGGCGACCATCCTGTCGGCCGTCCGATCATCGGTAGCGTCGAATCGATCGAGTCGATGTCGCGCAATCAGTTGCATTCCTTCCACGTTCGGCGTTACACGCCGCAGCGGATGGTGCTGGCTGTAGCGGGAAACGTCGACCACAAGCAGGTTGTGACGCTCGCTCGCCGCGCATTTGCCGGGCATCTCGAGCGTGGGGTCAAGCCGGCGCCGCGGCGCGAAGGCACTTTGCGTTTGCGAACGATGCCTGAACTGAGCTTGACCCATCGCGACAGCGAGCAGGTCCACCTTGCGCTCGGGGTTCGTGCGTTCGGCCGGCACGAGGGCCATCGCTGGGCGCTGTCGGTTCTCAATGCCGCAGTTGGTGGCGGACTGAGTTCTCGTCTCTTCCAAGAGATTCGGGAGAAGCGGGGGCTCGCGTACTCCGTCTATTCCGGCGTCGACACCTTCGCGGACACCGGAGCGTTCTCCGTGTACGCGGGTTGTCAGCCGGAGAACCTCGGGGAGGTCGCCACGGTGATCCGCGAGGTGCTCGCGAACGTGGCGAGGGACGGAATCACCGATGCCGAGATCGCCCGCGCCAAGGGATCGCTGCGCGGCGGATTGGTTCTGGCACTGGAAGATTCAGGCTCACGCATGAACCGTATCGGTCGCAGTGAATTGAATTACGGCAACCATCGCAGTGTTGCGCAGACGCTCGCGACCATCGACGCAGTCACCTCCGAAGAGGTGCTCGAGGTGGCGCAGGTGCTCTTGACGAGGCCGTTTGCAGCGGCCGTCGTCGGCCCGTACAAGCGGGTTCGTGACCTCCCCGCGTCGGTACGCGGGATCGTGGGAAAGTAGCTCGAACAATCGAAATCGGGGTGTGCAGTTGAAGATCCGTGGTGCAGTGCTCGAAGAGATCGGCCGGGAGCGTCCCTTTGCGGAGTCGACCCCGATTTCGATTTCGGAGCTTGATCTCGAATCCCCGGGCCCCGGCGAGATCCTCGTCAAGATCGAAGCTGCCGGGCTTTGTCACTCCGACCTCTCCGTGGTCGACGGGAATCGCGTGCGTCCCGTGCCGATGTTGCTGGGACACGAGGCTGCTGGTCGAATCGTCGAACTCGGCGACGGAGTCGATTCGCTGTCGGTTGGCGCCCGCGTCGTGATGACATTTCTTCCGCGGTGCGGTGATTGTGCGGGATGCGCCACCGACGGCCGGATGCCGTGCGCGGTGGGCAGCGCCGCCAACAACGACGGCAGTTTGCTCGGTGGCGCGCAACGACTGCGGCGCTCCGGCGAGAACGTCAAACATCATCTCGGTGTTTCGGGTTTCGCGACGCATGCTGTGGTCAACGCCAAGTCGGTTGTTCCCGTCGACGACGACATCCCGGCCGAAATTGCAGCCGTACTCGGCTGCGCGGTGTTGACCGGCGGGGGAGCGCTGCTCAACGCGGCCAGGCCTCGCCCGGCTGACACGGTGATGGTGGTCGGATTGGGCGGAGTCGGGATGGCCGCAATTCTGACGGCGCGCGCACTCGGGGTCGAGAATGTCATCGGCGTCGACGCACTGGAGTCGAAGTTGGCCCAGGCCCTGGAACTGGGCGCGACCGAGGTCTTCACACCGTCCGGCCTGTCCGAGAGTGGCGTTCGCGCAGACATCGTCGTCGAGGCTGCGGGAAATGCTCGGGCCTTCGAGACCGCGGTGGCTGCGACGGCAGCGGGTGGCACGACCGTCACGGTCGGGTTGCCGGCGCCTGACGCGCGCTCGTCGATCTCACCTCTCGGGCTGGTCGCCGAAGCGCGGACCATCATCGGTAGCTACCTGGGATCTGCGGTCCCGTCCCGCGACATCCCGATCTACGCGCAGTTGTGGCGCGACGGGAAGCTACCGGTCGAGAAGCTGATCTCCTCGCGAATCGAATTGGCCGACATCAATTCGGGCATGGACGAACTTGCCGACGGAAAAGCAATCCGACAGGTCATTATCTTCGAATCGGAGTAGCTCCACGCTGGCGTTATGCAAGTGTTTTGCGACTGCAACGAGATGAGAATCCACGCGAGCCGCCCCGGAAAATCGTTACCTCCTGTAACGCTCATCTCGTACTGGACGACTACTCGAATGACGTTGCGTGACGCCCCGGGGGTCGGTCGTACGTTTTTCCAAAAGCTGATTGGGGAGAAGATATGCCGGTTCGTGGGTTCTTTTCGCGACATCGAATACTGGCGGGTGCAGTAGCGCCTGCAGCGCTCGGCGTGGCCGCGTTGGTGGCGGTCGCAGTTGCCGTGGATTCTCCGCAATCACAGACGATCGAGACCGAGTTGACCGCGTCTGTCACCGAGTGCCACGACACGGTCGGGATCGGTGTTGCCGGTCGCGGTGACACGCCGGTCGAGGGCACGACGAAGATGCTCGTCGGTGCGGATGGAAAGACACTCCTGCCGGCAGCGCTCTCAGACGACTACAGCAGCCACTGGGTAGACGGGGTGCTCAAGGCACCCGCCGGTTCGGTCAAGGACGGCTCGTACGCCTCCGTCTACATCGCGTACCCCGCCAACATGGACAGTTACGAAGAAGCCGTGACTACGGGCGCGGACAATACGCGAGCTGTCATGAAGGCGATCAGCGCCGCGTGCCCGAACACGAAGTTCTCGATTGTCGGGTACAGCGAGGGCGCTGACGTCGTGCGCCGCGTCGCGATGGACATCGGCTCGGAGTCGAGTACCTCCGGCATCAATCCAGACAACGTCGTTGGTGTTGTGATCTTCGCCGACGCTGGTCGACTCGCGGGTGAGGGACCATTCCCCGGCGCGAAAAACCCCTACACGAACCCTGACGGTTTCAACGAGAAGTATCAGGACGGAAAGAACACCGCTTCCGGATCCGGGGCACTGCCAGGAACCAGCGGAGATTTTGGTGCCCTGAACGGCAAAATTGCGTCCTTCTGCTCTGACGGTGACCTCACCTGCGCAGCCCCCGAGAACATTTCCCTTCTGATCATGGCGGCAAACGTCGGTCGGCAGCTCAATGTCGATCAGTTGCAAGCGCAGAATCTGACGCCGGCCACCGGCATGGATATCGCGGTGGTGATGGGACGCGTGATGTTCGACGCGTTCAACGACATCTCGAGCAATCCCACCTGGATGCAGAGCGACGAAACCTTCCTCCAGGTCTTGCTGAAGGTGTCCGACCCGGCATACAAGCCGAGCGAGGCCACCACCAAGCCAGTCGCGAAGGACTCGGTTTCCACTGAGGAAGTGTCGCCGTTGGCGTACCTGCCGCAGAAGCTGTTCAAGGAAATCGTGGGGCTCATCGCCACGAACCAGAACACGATCCCCGTAGTCATGAACGACCCGTACGGCCTGACCTTGGGTCCGGACGTCGGCCACCACTTCGACTACTGGCGTGATTCGGATGTTGGAAACGGAAAGCCCCTGACATCAGCGGAGTACGCAGCCGCGTGGCTGACCTATCTGGCCAAGCAGGCTCAGGACGGCAAGCCTGTCGATTCGTCGGCGAAGCCGACCGCCGAAGAAATGGCGAATGCAATCGATGCCTTGGCTGCCTCACCTTCGGTTACCGACTCGGCCAAGACCACGACAACCACGGCCGCAGCGGTACAACCCGCACCCGCTGGTTCGGAATCTGCAGCACCGGTTCCCGCGGCTCCGACGACGACATCCGTTGCCCCGGCTGCGTCGCCGAGTGTGACTTCAACCGTGGCGCCGTCGACTTCAGTCGAGTCAAGTGCGCCGCCGACCGCGACCGCGACCGGGACGACGACAACGACGACGACGCAAACTGCGGCCGGGTAACCGTCAGGTTTCCGTTCGTCACACGAATAACGCTGTCACAGGCTGCGATCCGCAATCAGTTGCGGATCGCAGCCTGTTTTCGTGTACGGGTTCCGTACGCCGACCATTGGTGCTTATCGTGGAAGGGAGGTTTCCGGATCACGAATCGTGGGTTTCACCGTGCACGAGCTGTCTATTGCGCAGAGTGTGGTCGAAGCCGTGTGTGAGCGTGCCGGCGAGCGACGAGTATCGAGCGTGCGGCTGGAAGTAGGGCAACTCTGCGCGGTGGTTCCACATTCCCTGTTGTTCTGCTTCGACGTCGTCACTGCGGGTACTCACGCCGAAGGTGCCAGCTTGCACATCGATCAGATTGCAACCAGCGCGCGATGTAAAAGCTGCGGCGTGACGTTCTCGCCGCCCGACATGTTCTTGCTGTGTGAATGCGGCAGTGCTGATGTCGAGGTGCTTGCCGGCCGAGAGTTGCGGATCCTGTCGATGGAAGTGAGCTGAGCATGTGCGCGACGTGTGGGTGCGGGGACACCACAGGACCCCGGGTGTCGGTAGTCGCAGACGGACAACACGAGCAGGAACAGGGTCACGGTCACGGGCATGACCATGAGCACAGCCACCCCGACCACACAGTGATTCTCGAGCAGCAGGTGCTTGCCAAGAACGACGGCATTGCACTTCACAATCGTGAGGGGATGCGGGCGCGCGGAATCACGGCGCTCAACATCATGAGTTCGCCCGGCGCGGGGAAGACGACGTTGCTGGCGCGAACGATCCGGGAACTCGAACGGCAACGACCTGTCGCAGTGATCGAAGGTGACCAGGAAACCCGCCTCGATGCCGAACGGATTCGTGAGACCGGTGCGTCGGTGGTCCAGGTGAACACCGGGGCGGGCTGTCACCTCGATGCGGAGATGATCGACCGCGCGCTGCGCGCCTTGGATCCCGCAGACGAGTCGCTGCTTCTGATCGAAAACGTCGGAAACCTGGTGTGCCCCGCGCTCTTCGACCTGGGCGAGGAAGGCAAGGTTGTCCTAATTTCGACACCGGAGGGGGATGACAAGCCGAAAAAGTACCCGCACATCTTTGCCGTCGCGGACCTGGTTGTGATCAACAAGATCGACTTGCTCCCATACGTCGAGTTCGACGTCGATGCCTGTGTCGCACAGGCGAAAATCCTCAATCCTGCTGTGCGCGTAGTTGTTTTGTCTGCAACGACAGGTGAGGGCATGGACGAGTGGTACGAGTGGATCGGTAGGCGTTCGGCGATTTCTCCGGTGGCCGTTGACAACTGATCTGCTCGGGTAGTTAATGAAATGAGTGGGTGCCACGCAAGTGGGCCGAGGTTCGACTCCGGTGGCGTCAGCGTTTCGGTGCCGCGGCAATTCGAGGCCACAGAGTTTTGAGGCCATAGCGTGTCAGGCCAGTCGCGGCGCTGAGAGTCAAGGCGCAAGTGCACCCGTGAAAGCTGCTGACATGGACACACAAAAATCGACTGCTGGCACCACGGCGGAACCTGCCTCCGAAAGCGCAGCGACCTCCCGAAGCGCGGCGGCGAAAGCGGAAGAAACCTTGATCCACGTGCTGTGGATCAATGCCGGGCTCAGTTGCGACGGTGATTCGGTGGCGCTGACTGCCGCCACGCAACCCAGTATCGAGGAGATTGCGCTCGGTGCGTTGCCCGGCCTGCCTCAGGTAGCGGTTCATTGGCCGCTCATCGACTTCGAATGCGGACCGCAGGGTGGCGCTGACGATTTCCTGGAGTGGTTCTGGAAAGCCGACCGGGGAGAACTGGAACCCTTTGTTCTTGTTGTCGAAGGATCGATACCGAACGAGAAACTTCACGACGAAGGGTACTGGTGTGGTTTCGGGAACAATCGCGAAACCGGCCAACCGGTCACCACGAGCGAATGGCTCGACAAGCTGGCACCGAAAGCCACTGCGGTAGTCGCAGTCGGCACGTGTGCGACATACGGCGGAATACATGCGATGGCCGGCAATCCGACGGGTGCGATGGGCGTGCCGGACTATCTAGGGTGGACCTGGAAATCGAAGGCGGGCATCCCGATCGTGTGCGTTCCCGGGTGTCCCATTCAGCCGGACAACCTCTCCGAGACCCTGACTTATCTTCTTTACATGGCCACTGACCAGGCGCCGATGATTCCCTTGGACGAATCCCTGCGCCCGCAGTGGCTTTTCGGTGCCACCGTTCACGAGGGCTGTGACCGTGGCGGATACTACGAACAGGGCGAGTTCGCGACGGAGTACGGGTCACCGAAGTGCATCGTCAAACTCGGGTGTTGGGGACCGGTCGTGAAATGCAATGTCCCCAAACGCGGTTGGATCAACGGAGTTGGCGGGTGTCCCAACGTCGGCGGGATCTGCATCGGGTGCACGATGCCGGGGTTCCCCGACAAGTTCATGCCGTTCATGGATGAACCGCCCGGCGGCAAACTCTCCACCAATGCGGTGGGAATGTACGGGTCCGTGATTCACAGTCTGCGCCGGATCACCGGTCACACGTTGGACAAGGAACCGCACTGGCGCGAGCGCGGGTCGAAGTTGCTCACCGGTGCAACGCGTACGTGGTGACCGACCGGATACATTCAAATCAGTTCGTGAGCAACGTCTCTGGGAGGCACTGCAATGACGGCCATCGTTCCCGAACCCACCTCGACTGCGGACCGCGACGGTCTTGTCGAGATGGCGTGGGACCCCATCACCCGAATCGTCGGCAGTCTGGGCATCTACACCAAGATCGACTTCGCCAATCGCGAAGTGGTGGAATGCCACAGCACGTCGTCGATTTTTCGTGGGTATTCCCTGTTCATGAAGGGGAAGGACCCGCGCGACGCGCATTTCATCACCAGTCGTATCTGCGGCATCTGCGGTGACAATCACGCCACGTGCTCGTGCTACGCACAGAACATGGCGTACGGCGTCAAGCCACCGCATCTGGGCGAGTGGATCGTCAATCTCGGCGAGGCCGCCGAGTACATGTTCGACCACAACATCTTTCAAGAAAATCTGGTCGCAGTCGACTACTGCGAGAAGATGGTCTCCGAAACGAATCCCGGTGTGCTGGCGCAGGCGGAGAACACACGCTGCCCGCACGAGGATCAGCATGGCTATCGCACGATCGCCGACATCATGCGGACCCTCAATCCGTTCACGGGTGAGTTCTACCGGGAGGCGCTGCAAGTCTCGCGTTCGACCCGTGAAATGTTCTGCCTGATGGAGGGTAGGCACGTCCACCCGTCGACGCTCTATCCCGGTGGCGTCGGCACGGTCGCGACGATCGAACTGATGACGGACTACATGTCGCGGCTGATGCGGTACGTCGAATTCATGAAGAAGGTCGTGCCCATGCACGACGACCTGTTCGACTTCTTCTACGAGGCGCTGCCTGGTTACGAAAAGGTAGGCCTGCGGCGGACCCTGCTGGGTTGTTGGGGTTCGTTCCAAGACCCCGAGTACTGCAATTTCTCGTACAAGGACATGACCGACTGGGGCCGGAAGATGTTTGTCACTCCCGGTGTGGTTGTCGACGGCAAGCTGGTCACAACAGATCTGGTGGACATCAACCTCGGTATCCGAATCATGCTGGGCTCCTCGTATTACGAGGACTGGAGTGATCAGGAGATGTTCGTCAAAACCGATCCGCTGGGTAACCCGGTCGATCGCAGGCACCCGTGGAATCAACACACCAACCCCCACCCGCAGAAGCGGAACCTCGAGGACAAGTACAGCTGGGTCATGTCTCCGCGATGGTTCGACGGAAAAGACAATCTCGCTCTGGACACCGGCGGGGGAGCATTGGCTCGTCTGTGGAGCACCGCTCTTGCCGGCCTGGTCGACATCGGATACCTCGAGTCGACCGGACACAGTGTGAAGATCAATCTTCCGAAAACAGCGTTGAAGGGTCCGGTCTCGCTGGAGTGGAACATTCCAGAACACGGCAGCAACACTCTCGAAAGGAACCGTGCGCGAACCTATTTCCAGGCGTACGCAGCGGCTGCTGCCCTTCATTTCGCCGAGAAGGCGCTTGTCGAGATCCGGGCCGGCCGCACCAAGACGTGGGAGTCGTTCGAGGTCCCGGACGAGGGTATCGGCTGCGGATTCACCGAAGCCGTCCGCGGAGTTCTCTCACATCACATGGTGATTCGTGACGGAAAGATCGCGAACTATCACCCGTACCCACCGACGCCGTGGAACGCGAGCCCGCGCGACAGCTACGGAACCCCCGGTCCGTACGAGGATGCCGTGCAGGGTCAGCCGATCTTCGAGGAGAACGATCGAGATCACTTCAAGGGCATCGACATCATGCGGACCGTGCGTAGTTTCGATCCCTGCCTGCCGTGCGGCGTCCACATGTACCTCGGCGGCGGTAAGACCCTGGAGAAGTTGCACTCGCCGACGCAGTCCGTGACCGGGGAGTGATCGATGGAACAATCGGCCGACTACTGGCGCGGAGCAGGTGAGCGCATCGAGACGTTGTTGCAGGCCAATGCCGGTGCAGGCCCGGTGGCCAAAGATCGCGCCGAGCAACTGGTGCGCGAGGTCGTGCAGTTGTACGGCGCAGCACTCGAACGCACCGTCGCGCTGGCGGATCCGGCCACGATGGATGCGATGGTTCGCGACGATCTGGTGTCCAGCCTGCTACTGGTGCACGGACTTCACCCGCACGACGTGGAGACCCGCGTCCGTACTGCGCTCGACAGCGTGCGTCCGTACCTCGGTTCGCATGGCGGCGACGTCGAACTGATCGAGGTGGCGGGCGGCGTGGTGCGACTACGGCTTCTCGGGAGCTGTAACAGTTGTCCTTCGTCCTCGGTCACCCTCGAAACCGCCGTTCAGGATGCGGTGCAGGCGGCGGCACCCGAGACCACCGGAATAGACGTCGAAACACCCGACCCGCACGAAGTGAAGTCGGGTGTGATCTCGGTCGAGTCCTTGTTCTCGCACGTACACGCAGGCGGGGGAGGTGCGCACTGGGTGGAGGTCCCCGAATTCGCCGAAGTCGACGTGGGCGAGGTCGCGGGGTTCCGGGTATCGGGCACCGATCTGTTGGTCTGTCGCTCCGGTGACGATCTGTACGCGTATCGCGACCATTGCCCAGTGTGTGAGCACTCGATGGCGGGGGCTGTGCTCGAACGCATGATGGGCCGACCTGCCCGAGACGCCGCCGTCCTCACCTGTCCGACGTGCTCTGCCCATTTCAGTGTGTACGGAGCGGGAGCGCGGGTGGGTACCGGTTCCGAGCACCTGGCGCCTGTGCCGGTGCTGATTCGCGACGGGGTGCTCTCGGTCGCGCTTGCTGACGATTCAGCGATATCGGTGACCTAGCCGTGAACGCAGCCCGGTCATGAAAGTCACTGTGGGAGAGGTGCTCACACGAATCGCCTCGGCGCGTGCCGTTCCGACCGGACCGCGGTGTGAGATGTGTGCGGCGGGCATAGGCGACGAACACCAACACGTCGTGGACGTACAGGTCCGGAGCCTGATGTGCGTGTGCCGTCCCTGCTATCTACTTTTTGCGCCGGTCGACGCGGACCTTCGATACAAGGCGGTTCCCGATCGGTATCTCGAATTTCCGAACTTCGACCTCGGACCTGGCCGGTGGGAGTCTCTGGAAATCCCCGTCGGCCTGGCATTCTTCTTTCGAAACTCACTTCTCGACAAGTACATAGTCTTCTACCCGGGGCCGGCCGGAGCTACCGAATCCGAGTTGCCCATCGACTCGTTCGAGACTGTGCTGGCGGAGAATCCGGGGCTCTCACAGATGCGGGCCGACGTCGAGGCGTTGATCGTGTCGGTGCCCACGTCAGGACAATCGCCAAGATGCTTTGTTGTTCCCATCGACGCCTGTTACGAACTGGTGGGACGGTTGCGCAGCGTGTGGCGCGGATTCGACGGTGGCCAGGATGCCGCACGCGCAGTGGACGAGTTCTTCGGGCGCGTCGAGGCGCGAAGCAGGTCGGCATGACTGTTCTCGACTTCTCGGTCGACGACGTGGAGGTGGAACCGTACGCGGTTACGCCGAATCTGACGGTGAGATTGAGGATGTCGGAATCCACCGGCGCGACCGTCCGTGCGGTTTCTCTGCGCGCGCAGGTTCGAATCGAACCGCACCGCCGACCGTACTCAGACGCGGAAGGCGAAGGTCTGCGCGATCTCTTCGGTCCGCGGGAGCGTTGGTCGAGTACGCTGCGCACCTTCCTGTGGATGGAATGTTCCACGGTCGTTCAAGGATTCACCGGAACCACGGTCGCGGCCTTACCCATGGCGTGTACGTACGACTTCTCGGTGACGGCGTCGAAGTACCTGCACGCACTCGGTGACGGAACGATTCCGATCGTGGTTCTACTGAGCGGAACCGTATTCACCGACGGGCAGCGCGGTTTCTCGGTCCAGCAGATCCCGTGGGACAGATCTGCTGCCTACGAATTGCCGGTCGACGTGTGGAAACAGCTGATGGCCACGCATTATCCGGCCTCTGGTTGGGTACGCCTCGACCATGAGACGATTGCCGATCTCGTGCGATTCAAGGCAGCTCACGGCCTCACGGACCTCGATTCAGCCGTGCGGCAGTTGCTGACGGCGAGCCAGGTGCAGCGATGACCCGAACGGAGATGGATCACGACGTCCGGGCCGTGGCCGACGCTGTCCTGTACGAGGGATATCTCCTCTATCCTTACCGGGCCGGCTCGGCGAAGAATCAATCCCGTTGGCAGTTCGGGGTTCTCGGACCGCCAGGCGCCGCCGAGGTCGGAGTCGGCGAGGAACCGTCGATGTCCGCCCAATGCCTGCTCGGCGAATTCGAGCGGAACGGCGTCGAAGTGACTGCGACTGTGAGATTTCTGCACCACCAGTCGCGGACGGTTGAACGACTCGGCGCCGGCGGGGCGTGGATCCCGGTCGATCGGTTGGTAGTCGACGAGCGCGAGTCGATCTCGTGGGACGAAGCCACCGAATCCGAGATCGTGTTGGGTCCGTGGGGTCTGGACGAGCTCGAGGCCGGCGTTGAAGAAACCTTCTGTGCGGCGGGAGTTGTCGACGGAGAGACTCTGTCGGACTCTCGGGGCAGGGTGGTCGGACGGATCGTTCGGACACGGCTTCCGGTGAATGGCTTCTTGGCAGTGAGCGCCTCCACCGGGGGTGGACGCACGGTGATTTCCGTGAAGATCATGAACGCCACGAGCGTCGACGCAAGGGACAAGGGCACGGCCACGGCGCAATCGATGCTCGGCACTCACGTCATTGTGAACTGCACAGGCTCGAGGTTCCTGTCGTTGTTCGAAGACGCAGATCACTCGGAGTCGCTGCGGCAAAATCGCTGTTATCCGGTGCTTGCGGGGACCGTGGACCCCTCTCACCCTGGTACGTCGCCCACCGTTCTGGTGTCCCCGATCATCTTGTACGACTTTCCCGAGATTGCGCCGCAGAGCGAGGGATCTCTCTTCGATTCGACGGAGATCGACGAAATTCTCACCCTGAGAATCCTCGCCATGACCGACGAGGAAAAGGCGCGGGCGCGGGCAACCGACTCCAAAGCTGCCGACATCATCGACCGATGTGAGCGCTTGACGGACGTTGATCTAGCCGGCCTGCACGGTGTGCTGCGAGATCCGCACGCCGGTTCTGATCTGATCCCCGAGGTGCCTGACGGCGTGGACTGGTGGACCCCGGAAGCAGACACCAGCGTTCAACCACGCACCGATGCAGTTCTGATCAACGGCGTCCGCGTCTGTGGTGGAAGTACAGTTCGGCTTCACCCCTCACGTCGCGCCGATGCTCAGGACCTGTTCTTCGACGGCCGGATCGCCCACGTCGCCACCATTCATGAAGACGTGGACGGCGACATTCATGTTGGGGTGACACTCTTGGACGATCCGGCCGCCGATCTGCACAACTGGTACGGCCGCTACCTGTACTTCGCGCCGGACGAGATAGAGCCGATGCCGCGAGACAGCGCGAGTTGACGCACTTCAGAGCTATCGGACTTCACAGCTATCGAGAGGAGAACTCGACATGAGGAACATGGGATTGCTGTCGACGGCACTTCTCGGCGCCACCGCGATCGCAGCCGCGGTCGTTCTGGTGGTGTCGATGCCGGACATCCAGCGCTATCTGCGAATGCGAAAGATGTAAAACGCTGTGCGCGTGCTGATTGCAGGTGTCGGAAACATATTTCTCGAAGACGACGGATTCGGCCCCGAAGTTGTTCGAGCGCTGCAGCATGAGATTCTCCCGTCGGGAGCTCGCTTGGTCGACTACGGGATTCGAGGCGTGCATCTGGCCTACGACTTGTTGGAGTCGTGGGACGCGCTGGTGCTGATCGACGCCTTACCGGTGACCGGAGTCCCGGGGAAGCTCGCAATCATCGAAGTGGACCCCGAAAGTGAAGGTCCGCAAGGAGGTTTCGACGCGCACTCGATGCATCCGAGTTCGGTGTTTGCCAGTCTGCAGGCCCTCGGCGGAACTCTCCCGCGGACGTTCGTGGTGGGGGCACACGCGAAATCGATTAGCGACGGAATCGGATTGAGTGCGGAGATGTGTGATTCGGTCGGGCAAGCCGCCTCTGCGGTGATGGCACTCGTCCGGTCGATCGACGTGGATTGTGATGCCACCACATTGGGGCCGGAGGTGTGAGTCATGTGTCTGGGGATTCCGGGACGGGTACGCGAACTACTGGACGGATACGGCGGTCAACTCGCCCTCGTCGACGTGGAAGGTGCACCACGCAAGGTCAACATCGGAATGCTCGACGAAGGCGCCGTCACGGCAGGTGACTGGGTAGTGATCCACATGGGCTTTGCAGTCGAGAAGGTCGACGAGCAGGGAGCACGCCACGCTCGGTCCGGCCTCGAACTGATGGGCCGTGGTGATCATGACGGTCAGATCGACGACTCCGATACTCGTACGGGCGAGGTCGGGACATGATGATCGCCTGCCGTGTCATCGTTCGCGGCGTAGTCCAGGGGGTGGGATTCCGGCCGTTCGTTCATGCGACCGCCACCGAGCTGGGACTCTCGGGTTCGGTGGGAAATTCTGCGCTCGGTGTCGTGATCGACGTCGAAGGCGACGGAGAGGCAATCGATGCATTTGTCGCTCGGGTGCGCAACCGCCACCCACCGCTGGCCCGGGTGGAGTCGGTAGAGCGCGAGGACTCGCGGCCGGTAGGTCGTCAGGGGTTTTGCATAATCGAGACGGATGCAGGGTCGGTCGGACGAACCTTGGCGCCGGCTGACGTCGGGATCTGCGACGATTGCCTCCGCGAACTGACCGATCCGACCGATCGACGATTTCGTCATCCCTTCATCACCTGTACCAATTGTGGTCCACGATTCACGATCATCGAGTCGCTACCCTACGACCGGGCCGCCACGACGATGAAACGGTTCCCGTTGTGCGCGACCTGTGCGGCGGAGTACGTGGATCCTTCGGACCGGCGGTTTCACGCGCAACCGATTGCCTGCCCGGAGTGCGGTCCGACGCTCTCATTCGTGGAACGGGGCACGGACGCGGTGAGCGGCGAGGCCGCACTGCTACGAGCCCGATCGCTACTACGAGACGGGAAGATTCTTGCTGTCAAGGGAATTGGAGGGTTCCACCTGGCCTGCGATGCCCACGATGATCGCGTGGTCCACGAATTGCGTGAACGCAAACATCGAGCAAGCAAGCCGCTGGCGGTGATGGTGCGAGATGTGCGAGAAGCCGGAGAGCTGGGTGCGGTCGGGGATGCCGAGGCCGATGCCATGTCCTCGCGCGAGCGTCCGATAGTGCTGGTTGCCAAAGCGTCTGGCTATGCGCTTTCGCCCTCGGTTGCGCCCGGCATTCCGGATATCGGAATCATGCTGGCCTACAACCCGATTCAGCACCTTCTTCTGGGTTTGGCCGGAGATGCTGCGGGCCCGGCGGTGTTGGTCATGACATCGGCGAACATCGGTGGCGAGCCGATTCTGTACTCCGACAACGATCTCGATCGATTGGGTGACTTGGCCGACGGAGTCTTGACGCACAACCGTCCGATCTTGATGCCGTGTGACGACTCGGTGATGCGAATAGTGGCCAGCCGACGACAGTTGCTTCGTCGCTCGCGCGGATATGCTCCGCTGCCCGTCACCGCGCCGTTCGACTTACCGCCTACCTTGGCGGTCGGGGCCGACCTGAAGAACACCTTCTGTCTTGCAGAGGGCGGATATGTGTGGCCGAGTCAGCACATCGGAGACATGGGCGACCTTGCTGTTATCGACAGTTTTGCTGCGTCGGAGAGTCACTTCGAATCGATCACGGGAGTAGTGCCGCACCAGATTGCCTGCGACGAGCATCCGCGGTATCGCTCGTCCTCGTGGGCTCGCAGTCATAGTGGTGACCGACCGGTGCGCGTCGTCGGGCATCACCACGCACATGTGGCTGCCGTGATGGGGGAGAACGGCCGGGACGGGAGCGAACCAGTTCTCGGAATGGCGTTCGACGGCACCGGTTACGGGGCGGACGGCGCAGTGTGGGGAGGGGAACTACTGCTGGCGACGTACAAGGGTTATCGCCGTCTCGCGCATCTGGGATACGTACCGCTGCCCGGGGGCGATGCCGGAGTGGAACGGCCGTACCGAATGGCGCTCGCTCACCTGTGGCATGCGGGGTTGGACTGGGAATCCGACCTCGCGCCCGTGGCAGCCTGTCCGCCCCGAGAGCAGTCGGTCCTACTTCATCAGTTGGAGACCGGTTTCGGGTGTGTGGACACCTCCAGCATGGGGCGGTTGTTCGACGCAGTCTCCTCGCTGACCGGAGTCCGACAGAGGGTCGACTACGAAGCGCAGGGTGCCATCGAGTTGGAGGGGATTTCGAGGGGAATCGACAGCGCCGGTTCGCGGTACACCTTCGACGCGGTGCAGTCGGACGACGATTCGTGGACAGCAGATCCGCGGTCGGTCATTCGGGCTGTCGTCCGCGATCTCCGGGAGAAGGTGCCCGCCGAAGTGATCGGCGCCCGTTTCCACGAATCCGTAGCGCACCTGGTGCTCGAGTGGGCAATTCGTGGCCGGGAACTGGCGGGAGTGGACGAGGTAGTACTCACCGGAGGTGTCTTCCAGAACCCTCGCCTGCTCGTTCGGGCGTGTGCTCTGCTCGGAGCCGCTGGATTCACGCCGCTGACAGGACTGGAGCTACCACCGAACGACGGCGGTCTCGCCTACGGCCAAGTGCTGGTCGGGAGTTCGTCATGAGATCAGGAGTTGTGCCATGTGCCTAGCCGTACCAGGACGTATCGAGTCCCTGGAGGAACGCGACGGAACGACGATGTCGGTGGTGAACTTCGGCGGCGTCCGAAAAGAAGTGTGCCTCGAGTACATTCCGGGCGCCCAAGTCGGCGAGTACGTCGTGGTGCACGTCGGATTTGCCATCCAGCGACTCGACGAGGAATCCGCTCGCAGCACGCTGGCGGAATTCGAGCACCTCGGCGTACTCGAAGAGGAATTCGGTGACGGGTTCGAAAGGGCTGCCCGGGCCGCGGGGATCGAACCGAAGGAGAAAGAATCATGAAGTATCTGGACGAGTTCTCCGATCCGGAACTGGCCGGCAAACTGCTGGATCAGATCCGCGCGCTGGCCACACGGCGATGGGCGATCATGGAAGTGTGTGGTGGTCAGACACATTCGATCATCAGACACGGCATCGATCAACTACTTCCGCAACAGATCGAGATGATCCACGGACCCGGATGCCCGGTCTGCGTCACCCCGCTCGAGATCATCGACAAAGCTCTCGAAATCGCGGCAAGACCCGATGTCATTTTCTGCTCCTTCGGGGACATGTTGCGAGTTCCGGGGAGTTCGTCGGATCTGTTCCGGATCAAGAGCGCCGGCGGCGACGTGCGCGTGGTGTACTCACCGTTGGATGCTCTGACTGTTGCCAAGGAGAATCCGGACCGGCAAGTGGTGTTCTTCGGGATCGGATTCGAGACCACCGCGCCGGCCAACGCCATGACCGTCTATCAGGCCAATCGCCTGGGTATCGAGAACTTCTCGCTACTCGTCTCGCATGTTCTGGTCCCGCCGGCGATGGCCGCGATTATGGACTCGCCAGAGTGCCGCGTGCAGGCATTTCTGGCGGCCGGGCATGTGTGCAGTGTGATGGGAACGTCGGAGTACCCGGCGCTGGCCGAGAAGTACAAGGTCCCGATCGTCGTCACCGGATTCGAGCCACTGGATCTGCTGGAGGGCATCAGAAAGACGGTGCTGCAGTTGGAATCGGGTCGATACGAGGTCGAAAATGCCTACGCCCGTGCCGTCACGGCCGAGGGCAACACCGCAGCGAAGGCGATGCTCGAGGACGTGTTCGCGGTGTCGGATCGGACCTGGCGCGGCATCGGATCGATCCCGGACAGCGGTTGGCAGTTGGCACCGAAGTATGCGTATTTTGATGCCGAAGAGCGTTTTTCGGTGACCGATATCCATACTGACGAGTCGAGTGTCTGCCGTTCCGGAGAAGTGTTGCAAGGTTTGATCAAGCCACACGAGTGCAGTGCCTTCGGGAAGGAATGCACTCCGCGGAATCCGCTCGGTGCCACGATGGTGTCGTCCGAGGGGGCATGCGCTGCGTACTACCTGTACCGGCGCCTGGAACTTCAGGAGGCGGGTCATGCCGGCTGAGGAGACCGCTGTCGTGGACTTGTCGGCGTGGGTCTGCCCACTGCCGCTGCGTGATTCGCCGAATATCGTCATGGGGCACGGTGGTGGGGGAGCGATGTCCGCCGAGCTCATCGAGCATCTGTTCCTGCCCTCGTTCGGAAGCGCTGCCGATGCAGAACTCGGTGACGCGGCCGTGTTCGACGTCGGCGGGGTGCGGCTCGCCTTCTCGACCGACTCGTACGTCGTGAAACCCATGGTGTTTCCCGGTGGAACGATCGGTGACCTTGCTGTCAACGGAACGGTGAACGACCTGGCGATGGCGGGAGCGCAGCCATTGGTGATGTCGACGGCATTCATCCTCGAGGAAGGGACGGCGCTGACCGACATCGCGGGAATCGCGAAGGCACTCGGGCGGGCCGCGCACGTTGCCGGCGTCCGACTGGTGACGGGTGATACCAAGGTTGTCGATGCCGGTCACGGCGACGGAGTCTTCATCAACACCTCGGGAATCGGGATTGTCGCCGATGGTGTGGACATCAATCCCACCCGCGCACAAGAAGGCGACGTCGTAATAGTCAGCGGCGACATCGGCGTTCACGGAGTGGCCGTGATGAGTTGTCGCGAAGGTCTCGAATTCGGGACCGAGGTGCGCAGTGATTGCGCTTCCTTGAACGGCGTGGTCGCCGACATGATTGCTACGGGCGTCGACATCCATGTCTTGCGCGACCCTACCCGGGGCGGAGTTGCCGCGACCCTCAACGAGATCGCTCAGGCGTCGAACATCGGGATTGCGCTGGTGGAGCGAGATCTGCCGATTCCCGCTGACGTGCGCGATGCCTGTGGGCTACTCGGCTTGGATCCGTTGTACGTCGCAAACGAGGGCAAGTTGATCGCTTTTGTTCCACGCGAAGATGCCGACCGAGTTCTGGAAGCGATGCGCGCCAATCCACTGAGTATGGGAGCTGCCGTGATCGGGGAGTGCGTGGCCGAACATCGCGGAATGGTGGTGGCGCGAACAGCATTGGGAGGCAATCGGGTAGTGGATTTGCCGGCGGGTGAACAACTTCCGCGGATTTGCTGATGACTGCCGTCGATATGGACGGGCCGGTGTTGTTTGCTCGTTACGCGTATCCGCCGAACGAGTTGGGTTACTGCGGACCCGACGATCCTTCAGTGCTGCTTCGACAGGCCCACGGCATCTCGGCGAGTGGCGACCGTGACCGCGCTCGTCAATTCGACGGTGCGTGGCCGTACCTCGAGGCCTTGGCCGTAAGTGCGGGCATCGACGACCCCCTGGATTCGCGAGTGATCGAAGCCTATTGGGTGGGAGGTGATCTCCTCGACTCTCTCGATTCGGGGAAGTTGTTGCAGCACCTGAGGACGGCCTTCGGTAAACGCGAGAACACCGGGTTCCTCCCCGTCCTCGGGGATCGGGACCGCGCGCTCGCTCACCACAGCTTTCACGTACTTCTGGTGTATCCGTGGGTCAAACTGCTTCGGAAGCGCGGTGAGGTCCCACTGTCGGTCCTCCAGAATTGCCGGATCAGATGGGGAGTGGTCGAGGACGTCGGCGAGGAGCACGCGTTGGTGGTTTCGTCCCCGCTCGAGTTCGACGGTGAGAAACTCGCACGCGGCACGCCGGTAACGCAACGAGTGCGATGGAGCGTTGACGGCCACTCACTTGCGGCGACGCCCGTCCCGGGCGCCGTGGTGACGATGCACTGGGATTGGCTGTGCGACAACATCACTGCCGAGCAGTCGCAGGCGTTGGATGCCGCGGAAGACTCGGCATTGCAGATCGCGAACCAGATGCTGTCGACCGATACGTGATCGTTGGTTCCTCTCCCGGACGGAGGCTGCGGTGAATTGGAACAACGCGGTACCGGACAGCGCACTGTGGTTGGCAGAGGCCTTCGCGATCATGGTTGTGGCTCTCGTGATCGCCGGGCTGCTACTTAGCCGGTACACCCGCTGGGGCAACCAGTTTCGTCGAATGGCATGGCCCTACTTCGATCCCCGGCGCACAGTCCTTCCACTGTTGATTCTCGCGTCACTGCTGTTGCTGACGATTTTCGGTGTCCGCGTGACAGTGTTGTTCTCGTACTGGTACAAGGATTTCTACGACGCCATCCAGAACCTCGACGAGACCGCTTTCTGGCACTATCTGCGAGTGTTCGCGATTTTGGCAGCAGTCCACGTCGTGAGTTCCCTGGTCGTCTACCTGGTGGGCCAAACACTCGATATCAGCTGGCGCAGTTGGCTCAATGACACACTGACCGACGATTGGCTCGACGGCCGCGCCTACTATCGCGGAAATTTCTTGGAGAACCCGGTCGACAATCCGGATCAACGTATTCAGGCAGACATAACAGCGTTCGTGACCTCGTCCCGCACGTTGTCCATGGGCGCCGTCGCGGCAATGGTGTCGATCGTCAGTTTCACCAAGATCCTGTGGGATCTGTCCGGGCCGTTGACCGTTTTCGGTACCGAGATTCCGCGGGCCATGATCTTCCTCGTCTACATCTACGTGTTGGTGACCACGGCACTGGCCTTCTGGGTCGGCCGGCCACTGATCATGCTGAATTTCTTGAACGAGAAACTCGGCGCGACCTTCCGGTACGCGCTGGTTCGACTACGGGAGTACGGCGAAAGCATCGCCTTCTATCGCGGTGAAGATGCTGAACGGCGCACACTCGGAACACGTTTTGCTGCAGTGATCCGCAATATGTGGGCGATCGTCTTCCGGACTCTCAAATTCAGTGGCTTCAATCTGGCAGTGGATCAGACAGCGGTGGTGTTTCCGTTTCTGGTCCAGGGATCTCGATTGTTCAGCGGGCAGATCACTTTCGGCGACGTGATGCAAACTGCTCAAGCATTCGGCCAGGTGCACAATTCGTTGTCGTTCTTTCGAGAGTCCTATGCCGATTTTGCAAGTTTCCGGGCCACACTGATCCGTTTGACCGGGCTCGCCGATGCCAATCGGCGTGCCCGCGCACTTCCCGTGCTCGACGCGTTCTCCTCTGGCAGTCATTTGGTTGTTCGGGGACTCGACGTGCGCACGCCGGGTGGTGAGGCATTGATCTCCGAACTCGACTTGTCACTGGGGCCCGGCGATGCACTGCTGGTGAAGGGTCCGTCCGGTAGCGGCAAAACCACGCTGCTCCGCAGCATCGCGCAGTTGTGGCCGTATACAAACGGTTCCGTGACCACCCCGGTCGGAGACGTCCTGTTCCTCTCACAACGGCCGTACCTACCTTTGGGTTCTCTGCGCGCGGGTTTGGCATATCCAGATCAGTTGCCCTCAGGTCAGCCGAACATCGGGCGCTCGAGCTTCGACGACCGCAGGCTCCACGACGCTCTCGCCGAAGTGCACCTCGCACATTTGATCGGTCGACTCGACGAGGCTGCTGATTGGACTCGAATTCTGTCGCCGGGTGAACAACAACGGTTGGCGTTCGCCCGAGTCCTCCTGATCCGACCGCGAACCGCGTTTCTCGACGAGGCGACATCCGGAATCGACGAAGGCCTCGAGTACACGCTCTACGACATCGTTCGCCGTGAACTGCCCGACAGCATCATTGTCAGCGTCGGCCATCGCAGTACTCTCGACGTTTTTCACAACCGACAACTCGAACTGCACGGCGTTGGGCACTGGGAGATCACCGATCGTGAAGGCTGAGAGTGCCTTTCGGGGCGCTGACAAATGACCGGTCTCGCTGCGAATGCGCGGTGGTCAGGCCCAGCGCGACGAGTTCGGCCACCCAACTCCCGCAGCAGTCGCAGCGAGTTCTGGAATAGCTCGATCCCCGAAGGACGGGTGCCATGACGCCACAGCGTGCACCCGTAGTTCGCGCCTCATTCGAAAGGGATGAGAGGCTCATTCCATCTTTCTGACGCGCTTACGATTCCGGCATGAAACGTGTGTGGGAAGGTGTGCGGCGCTATGGCAAGACGCTGCATTCGGTCGGGTTGTCTTTCGGCTTGGTGTTTTTCGTCCTCTCGATGAGCCCGTCGCTCTTACCGCGCGCGTGGTACCTGCAGGGCGTGGCAACGGGTATTTCCGTCGCCACGGGGTACGGCATCGGTGTGAGCGTGGCGTGGATGATCCGCAAATGCGGAGTCGAACCGACATGGTCGGATCGGACCAAGAGAATTGGTTGGGCCGTACTCGCCGTTCTGGCAGTGATATCGGTACCTCTCTTTCTGATCTTGGGTTCGTGGTGGCAGCAGATCGTCCGTGATCTGGTCGAGGCACCTCGCGTCAACCGGGCGAACTATCTTCTGGTGCTGCTGATTTCGATAGCGGTGTGGTTGATCTTGCTCGAGGCGGTTCGCGGTCTGCGGTATCTCACCAGAAGTCTCGCTGCTGTTGCTCTGCGGTTTGTTCCCAAGGAAGCGGCGAAAGTCGCAAGTTTGGTCGTCGTCTTCGCGTTGGCGATCTTCGTCGTCAACGGTGCCCTCTACAACGGGCTCATCGCGTTCGCGAACTGGAGTTTCTCCGGCGCGGACAACGACACACCGGATGGTATCGACCAGCCTTTGATCGCCGAACGCAGTGGTTCGCCGATGTCTGCCGAGGCATGGGATTCACTGGGCAAGGAAGGACGTACCTTCATGGGTAGCGGACCGTCTGCGGACAAGATTGCCGCGGTGACCGGCCGAGACGCGAAGCAACCCATCCGCGTGTACGCCGGCCGCGAGTCGTCCGATTCCGTCGACGGCGTCGCACAGCGGGTCGTCGACGAACTCGAGCGCACCGGCGGCTTCGACCGTGCCGTCCTGGCAGTGGTGACCACCACCGGCCGCGGCTGGGTCAACGACGACGTGGCGTCCGCTTTCGAATACGTCCAAGGCGGCGACACCGCCATCGCGGCGATGCAGTACTCGTTCCTTCCCAGCCCCTTGGCATTCATCGCCGACCGCGAAACCCCGATGGCCGCAGGCCGGGCGCTGTTCAACTCTGTCTACGCGAAGTGGATCGATCTGCCGCTCGACAAGCGTCCCAAGCTTGTCGTTTTCGGCGAGAGCCTCGGATCGTACGGGGGACAGGCCGCGTTCGCGGGAGCACAGGACATGGCGACACGTGTGGATGGGGCATTGTGGTCGGGCACTCCGAACTTCACCGCTCAATGGCAGGAGATCACGGGCAGTCGTGACTCCGGCTCACAGGAAGCCGTGCCGGTGATCGACGACGGGCAGTCGATCCGTTTCGCTGCCTATCCGGAGGATCTCGAACTGGATGCGCCGTGGAACGACTCTCGCGTTGTGTACTGGCAGCATGCCAGCGACCCGATCGTCTGGTGGTCCTTCGACCTGCTTCTGAACAAACCGGACTGGCTTGCCGAGCCTCTCGGCCGTGATGTCGATCCGGGAATGACGTGGATACCGTTCGTGACGTTCTGGCAGGTGACACTCGACATGGTCTTCTCGGCTGACGTGCCGCCTGGTCACGGGCACAACTACGGAGCCGAGGCAGCGGATATGTGGGCGCAGATCCTGCACCCCGAGAACTGGTCGCAGTCGGACACCGACGCGATTCGCGGCGCCTTGACGAACAACTTTCAACCCACCAAGTAGTAGTGCGGAGTACGGACCTCGCGACGGTGTCTCGTCGTTGGACCGGGAGTACTCGCTCTTGATCGTTCGATCATTGTTTGTCAGCTATCTAACAAGGAGCGCGATGCATTCATCAAGAACACTCGTAGCTGCGGTGGCGCTGAGCGCGATCACTGTATTTGCCGGGGCTGGGTCCGCGGTTGCCGCGCCGGCGATCGGATCTGTCGACTTCGGTTCGTCGAGCGGATCCGGAACCGGTTCGTCGAGCGGGTCCCATTCTGGTTCTGTCGATTTCGGATCCGGCGGACCGGACGTCGAGCATCCGGTGTCGACCTGCTTCTGGTCCGTGCCGATCAATCCCGAGCGCGCGGACCCGCAGCTCAACTACGCCTTTCCTGACACCGCGGCGATCTATTGGGCTGCGCAGTTCACAATCCCCGAGGATGCCGAGTTGGTTATCCGAGGGCAGTATGCGCATGCGCGCTATCAGTCGTTGAACTCGTACAACGCGGCAACCGCTATGCCGACCGCCGTCCTCAATGACATTTCGACTGCTCCGGACGCAGGCTCGCGCAATACCTATCTTCCCGGTGCCGATCGATCGAACGAAGGTGCCAGGTCATACACGGCTTCCGTCCTCAACGAGGCCTCGCCTGCTGAGCCGAAACCCAACACCTTGTATGCCGGTGTGCCAGGTCAGGACCGGATAAGCCTGCTTTATCGCATCTACCTGCCGGACAATGGGCGTGATCTCACCGGGGGCGTAGGACTGCCGGAGCCAGAGCTGCACCTTGCCGGTGGTCAGGTGCTGCGGGGGCAGGATCTGTGTTCAGCGGTCGGTGCGGACAACGGAATCTTGAAGCCGGCTTCGCTGCCGTTGGACACGTACAAGGCATTGCGTGATCAACCGGGCAAGCCTGCGACATTCCCTTCCGAGCAGACACCTGTCTGGCGGGCGTACTACAGCGCCGAGTTCACGCTCGGCTGTACCTATCTCGGCAAATGTGATGGCACACCCCAGCGGGTGGGCGGGCAGTACTCCAACATCGACAACAGCTACGTCACAGCCGAAGTCAACCGTGGGTTCGGCGATATTTTGGTACTTAGGGGAGAGTTGCCGAGGACTCCGAAGACGACTACCGGCGCAAAGAATCTCGACAGCGCTGTCGACATGCGGTTCTGGTCTATGTGCAGCAATGAATCGCTGGCAACGACGAAGGTAGCTACGTGTCTGTTCGACGAGCAGATGGCCACTGATGCGGATGGTCGCTACACGATTGTCGCGTCGCTGCCTGAAGACCGACCCGCAAACGCTACGAAGGAATGTGGGGTGTCATGGCTGTCGCTCTCGCCGGCCGGTGATGGCGCGGGGCATCTCGACGATTCCCTTCTGATCATGCGGAACATGCTGCCGGCCAAGGACTTCAGTCACGCCGCACACGATACCAAGACGCCCGGTGACGAGAAGGCCGTGATGGCGCAGTACTTGCCGGACGGGCAATATACGTCCAAGCTCGCGTTCGAGGAGAGTGGCTGCGCGAAGTAGACCGACTGACTCTAGGGTGAGTTCAGCGCCTGGGATTGTGTCTGGGCGGTCCTCATCGACGGTGTCGGCTGCGCTCAGTTGCGAGCGCAGCC
>NZ_JBHTSW010000049.1:0-45943 GCF_042794945.1 Rhodococcus sp. NPDC056506
GTGCCGCAGCGGAACTGACTATCGCAAACGGGGCGGCCTCATCCTTGACATCGGTCTTCGTGGCTTCCTCCCCGCTTCGCTCGTCGAAATGCGTCGCGTCCGCGACCTCCAGCCGTACGTCGGCAAGGAGATCGAGGCCAAGATCATCGAGCTCGACAAGAACCGCAACAACGTGGTCCTCTCGCGCCGCGCATGGCTCGAGCAGACTCAGTCCGAGGTTCGCAGCGAATTCCTGCACCAGCTCCAGAAGGGCCAGGTCCGCAAGGGCGTCGTGTCCTCCATCGTCAACTTCGGTGCATTCGTGGACCTGGGCGGCGTAGACGGTCTGGTTCACGTTTCCGAGCTGTCTTGGAAGCACATCGATCACCCGTCCGAGGTTGTCGAGGTCGGCACCGAGGTCACCGTCGAGGTTCTCGACGTCGACCTGGACCGCGAGCGCGTCTCCCTGTCGCTCAAGGCAACGCAGGAAGATCCGTGGCGTCAGTTCGCCCGCACGCACGCCATCGGTCAGATCGTGCCCGGCAAGGTCACGAAGCTGGTTCCGTTCGGTGCATTCGTGCGCGTCGAAGAGGGAATCGAAGGCCTCGTTCACATCTCGGAGCTCGCTGAGCGCCACGTCGAGGTTCCGGACCAGGTTGTCGGCGTCGGCGACGATGCACTCGTGAAGGTCATCGACATCGATCTCGAGCGTCGTCGTATCTCGCTGTCGCTGAAGCAGGCCAACGAGGATTACAACGCCGAGTTCGATCCGTCCAAGTACGGCATGGCTGACTCGTACGACGACCAGGGCAACTACATCTTCCCCGAGGGCTTCGATCCCGAGACCAACGAATGGCTCGAGGGCTTCGACAAGCAGCGTGAAGAGTGGGAGAACCGCTACGCCGAGGCTGAGCGTCGCCACAAGATGCACACCACTCAGATGGAGAAGACTGCTGCAGACGAGGCCGCTGAGGCTGCCACCGCTGCTGCCGGCTACTCCTCGGAGACGGCTGCTGCAGACGACACCGAGGCTCCGGCTGCTGCCGGCTCCGCTCCGGCCGAGTCTGCTGGCGGATCGCTTGCCAGCGATGCACAGCTCGCCGCACTTCGCGAGAAGCTGTCGGGCAACGCATAAGGATTACCGCTTGATCTGATCAAGCGAGATCTGTGAAGAACCCCGGCCCTGCACTTGCAGGGGCGGGGTTCTTTTCCTGTCAGGTATCACTTGTCGGCGGAAGATTGCGTGAGTGAACACAAAAATGACCGGCACCGAATGGTTGCCGGTCATTTTGTATTTCGTGAAGAGAACTCAGTTTGCGGGAGCAGGCACCCAATAGGTGGCGGTCGCTTCGGCTGTGCGCTTACGCATCGATGCGAAGCTGTGTCGGCCTTGGCTCACGAGCATCGTGAACCACGTACGACGGTGCTCTGCCAGGGCAAAAGCGACTTCGGGAAACTCTATGCAGTGCACGCCGTTCGGCATTCCGAGGCGGTGCTGACCGTGATGGTCGCGATCTGCTCGCATGGCGTCCACTTTCTCGAGAAGTTGCAGGTACAGGTGCGTTCGCTAGAACATAACCGCACGGTCACCGAAATTGTGGTATTTGAGCCTCGAAGGCCTCGGCGTGTTCGATCCGTAGGCGTGTCTGAATCTCTCGGGCGCAGAGATGAGAGACTGTCGAGTGTGTTGAGAGTAGGCCTCACTGGAGGCATCGGAGCCGGTAAGTCGACAGTGTCGAAAATCCTCAGCGAACTGGGAGCCGTCATCGTCGATGCCGACTTGATCGCCCGAGAAGTGGTCGAGCCCGGTACTCCTGGACTTGCCGCTCTGGTCGATGCATTCGGCGACGGGATTCTGTCCGAGGACGGCAGCCTCAACCGCCCCGCGTTGGCGTCGTTGGCGTTTGCCGACGACACGTCACGCGGAACTCTGAACGGCATCCTTCACCCATTGATCGGTGCGCGGACGATGGAGCAGATCTCGTCCGCGCCGTCGGATGCAGTGCTCGTTCAAGACATTCCGCTCTTGGTCGAGGGTTCCATGGCGCCGGCATTCAACTTGGTCGTCATCGTCTACGTCGACGAGGAGGAGCGAGTTCGACGCCTGGTGGGCTCACGCGGTATGCCGGAATCCGACGCGCGTGCGCGCATCGCAGCGCAGGCAAGTGACGATCAGCGTCGTGCTGTTGCCGACGTGTGGCTCGACAACAGCGGCGAGCAGGGTTCACTTGACGACGTGGTCCGCGACCTGTGGGCGAATCGACTTGTTCCCTTCGAGAAGAACCTCCGCGAGGGCACGGTGGTGCGCGCGCTTCCCGAGCTGACTCCTGCTGACCCGACGTGGCCGGCGCAGGCGGAACGAATCATCGGCCGGTTGTCACTGGCGGCCGGTGACCGCGCGCGCCGTATCGATCACATCGGATCGACCGCAGTGCCTGGTCTCGATGCCAAGGACGTGATCGACATTCAGATCACTGTCGAGCACCTCGGCGTTGCCGACGACCTCGCGCAGGATTTGGCCGCTGCCGGGTTCCCCCGGATCGAGCACATCGTCGCTGACGACCCGAAGCCGTCGTACCTCGGTGGCGAGACCGACCCGGCGGTGTGGGCGAAGCGAATTCACGGCAGCGCAGATCCAGGCCGCCGCGCGAACATCCACATTCGGGTGGACGGTTGGCCGGGTCAGCAGTTCGCGATCCTCTTCCGTGACTGGCTTCGCGCCGACGCGTCGGCGCGTGCCGAGTATGCCGAACTCAAGGTCAAGGCAGCCTCGAGCGCTGCCGGCATCGACGACTACGCCTCGGCGATCGACGCCTATCTGGGGGTCAAGACCCCGTGGTTCGACGCCGCATTCCACCGGGCGTGGGAATGGGCCGAGAAATCAGGCTGGTCCCTCTAACGGCTCAGCGCCACGTGACCGGCATGCCCAACGAGTCGAGCCAGGCGTCGAGGTTGTGACCGTGGGCGGCGATACCGTCGATGGCTCGGGCAGCGTTCAGCATTGCGCGCTCGGACGTCTTCGGGTCGAGGATTCCGACGGTGTTCGCCTCGAGCAACTCGTCGACGTCGAGCAGTTCGATGCTGTGTCCGGTCTGCACGATCAGGTCCAGGTAGTGGTCCTCCGAGGTCCACAAGTGCTCGCCGCGGGTGAATTCACCGATGTCGACGTAGAAATCCCAGTCTTTGACGTGTTCCGGGGTGAAGTGGAAAATCGATGCCCGAATTCCGAGTTCGGGAATGATCCAGGACTCGAGATAGTGAAACTGGGGATGGTCGGCGTGGCGCGCCATGTACAGCCCCCACGGTTCCTCGCGGTAGTGCTCGACCGGGCGAACGAAACCCTTGGGATCGACGTTGGTGCGAGCTGCGATGTCGAAGGTTTCGACCTTCGGCCGGTGAATGTGGGGACGTTCCTCGCTCATGGTCGAAGAACCTACCGCCGAAGTGCGATTTCAGCTGAATGCGGACGAGCGGGCATTGTGTCGGTGGGTGCGCTTACCCTGGTTTCATGGCGTTTGCTTCCGAACATCCCGTGGTCGCCCATTCCGAGTTTCGTCCGGTTGGTGACATCGAGCGCTCAGACGCGCGCTTCGAGGTCGTCAGTCCGTACGAACCGGCAGGCGATCAGCCGGCGGCTATCGCCGAGCTGGAAAAACGGATCAACGAGGGGGAGAAGGACGTCGTCCTTCTCGGTGCGACCGGTACCGGTAAGTCCGCGACCACAGCGTGGTTGATCGAAAAGCTGCAACGCCCCGCTCTGGTGATGGCTCCGAACAAGACTCTGGCTGCTCAGCTCGCGAACGAGCTTCGGGAGATGCTTCCCAACAATGCGGTCGAGTACTTCGTCTCGTACTACGACTACTACCAACCCGAGGCGTACATCGCCCAGACCGACACCTACATCGAGAAGGATTCGTCGGTCAACGACGACGTGGAGCGGCTGCGCCACTCGGCGACGTCCAGCCTTCTCTCACGACGGGACGTGGTCGTGGTGGCCTCGGTGTCGTGCATCTACGGCCTCGGTACGCCGCAGTCGTACCTCGATCGCTCGATTCAGCTCGACGTCGGTGTCGAGGTACCGCGCGATGCATTCCTGCGTCTACTCGTCGATGTCCAGTACAACCGCAACGACATGGCGTTCACGCGAGGTTCGTTCCGCGTGCGCGGCGACACGGTCGAGATCATTCCGTCCTACGAAGAGTTGGCGGTACGCATCGAATTCTTCGGTGACGAGATCGAAGCGCTGTACTACCTGCATCCACTGACCGGTGACATCGTTCGTCAGGTCGACACGGTCCGTATCTTTCCGGCGACACACTACGTCGCCGGCCCAGAACGCATGGAGCGTGCGGCCAAGGACATCGAGGCAGAACTCGAAGAGCGGCTCGCCGAACTCGAGGGCAAGGGCAAGCTTCTCGAAGCTCAGCGTCTGCGCATGCGAACGCAATACGACCTCGAGATGATCAAGCAGGTCGGGTTCTGCTCCGGCATCGAGAACTACTCGCGCCACATCGACGGCCGCGGTCCTGGAACTGCCCCCGCAACGCTGATCGACTATTTCCCCGAAGATTTCCTTCTGGTCATCGACGAGTCGCACGTGACCGTCCCGCAGATCGGCGCCATGTACGAAGGCGATATGTCGCGCAAGCGCAACCTGGTCGAATTCGGATTCCGGCTGCCGTCGGCCACCGACAACCGCCCCCTGACGTGGGAAGAATTCAGTAAGCGGATCGGTCAGACCGTCTACCTGTCGGCAACCCCCGGCAAGTACGAGTTGGGTCAGTCCGGCGGTGAGTTCGTCGAGCAGGTGATTCGCCCGACCGGATTGATCGATCCCGAGGTCATCGTCAAACCCACCAAGGGGCAGATCGACGATCTCGTTCACGAGATCCGTGAGCGCGCCGAACGCGACGAGCGTGTGCTGGTGACGACTCTGACCAAGAAGATGTCGGAAGACCTGACCGACTATCTTCTCGAACTCGGTATTCGCGTCCGGTATCTGCACTCGGATATCGATACGCTCCGGCGAGTCGAGCTGCTCCGGCAGCTCCGCCTGGGGGAGTACGACGTGCTGGTCGGCATCAACCTCCTGCGTGAGGGACTCGACCTTCCCGAGGTGTCGCTGGTCGCGATCCTCGATGCCGACAAGGAAGGCTTCCTCCGTAGCTCCACCAGCCTTATTCAGACGATTGGTCGAGCGGCTCGAAATGTGTCCGGCCAAGTGCACATGTATGCGGACAAGATCACCGCATCCATGGCGCAGGCGATCGAGGAAACCGAGCGACGGCGCGAGAAGCAGGTCGCCTACAACGAGAAGATGGGCGTCGACCCGCAACCGCTACGCAAGAAGATCGCGGACATTCTCGATCAGGTGTACGAGGAGGCGGAGGACACCGCAGCTTCGGTCGACGTCGGGGGTTCGGGTCGCAATGCGACGCGCGGTCGGCGCGCACAGGGCGAGGCCGGTCGTGCGGTCAGCGCCGGTGTGTACGAGGGGCGCGATACCAAGTCGATGCCTCGCGCCGAATTGGCGGATCTGGTCAAGGAACTCACCGATCAGATGATGAATGCTGCACGCGACCTTCAGTTCGAGTTGGCTGGGCGATTGCGAGACGAAATCTCGGATTTGAAGAAGGAACTTCGAGGGATGGACGCCGCAGGCCTCAAGTAGGTCGCCTCGCGCACGTTCGTGCTCGCGCCCGCTACGGTTTCAGGTATGGATGCACAGACTGCAGGCAAGACCGCGCGGACTCTCGAACTTCTTCACTCGCTGGCCTACTTCGTGCCGGAGACGGAGAAGGAACTTGTCGGCGTCGGGTTGGAACCTGGCCGAATGGTGTACTTCGCGGGGCGATCAGCGCCGCTCGGCGCTCCGCCCGCGACTGTCGTCACGGCCACCTTCTTCAACTTCAATCCTGAACTGATCGCCAGTGTCATTCCGCGTGCCTGGGAATTGGCAAGGGCCACAGAGGTTGTCGCGGCGCGGTATCGAGCAGTCGACGCTGCGTACGTCCGCCTGTTCGGTGCAGATGTGACGGGGTCGGCGGACATGGCCGAGGCCGCCGAACTCGTCTCGATCGCGGCGCAGAACATTCCCGGAGTGGACGGCCGCCCGCTGTACGCGGGTTGGGCGTCGCTCGACTGGCCGACCGAACCGCACCTGCGTTTCTGGCATGCGCTGACACTGCTGCGTGAGTATCGCGGCGACGGCCACATTGCTGCCCTTCAGACCGCGGGATTGAACGGACTGGACGCGTTGATCACGCACACAGCCACGGGAATCGGGTTTCAGCGTAAGTTCGCACAGACTCGCCGCGGGTGGTCGCAGGAACAGTGGGACGAGGCAGTGGAAAGCCTGAAGGATCGCGAACTGCTCGACCGTTCGTCCGGTGCGCTGACCGAGGACGGGCAGGAACTGCGCGACGTCGTCGAAGACCTGACGGACGACCTTGCGCTTGCCCCATGGGATGCGCTCGGAGAAGAAGGTGCCAAGCGATTGCTGGAATTGGCGACGCCGTGGCGTGGTGCCCTGGTCGAGCAGGAAGTTTTCCCGGCGGCGCTGTTCGGGCCTCGCTTCGGCAAACTTCGCTGATCGGTCACTACGGGACAAATGTGTCTGTGACTGATGATCACATTCACTGTGGGCTTGTGGCGTGTACTGCAAATAACACTATCCGCGGCACAATCCCGCTAATGTCAGCGCAGCGGTTGTCGAGCGGGCGCAACAGCGTTGCGCCCGTTGCCGGCCGTACCGTCCGTCCCGTAACCATGGAGGAATGAATGAGTGCCTACCGGACCGTTGTCGTAGGAACCGATGGCTCCGAGTCGTCACTGAAGGCAGTCGACAGAGCTGCCGCCATCGCCAGTGGCTCGGACGCTCAGCTCGTCATCGCGTGTGCGTACTACCCGGCCGATCCCAAGGACGTGAGCGCTGCCGCTGATGCGTTGGGTAACGAGGCCTACCAGGTCACCGGTTCCGCTCCGACCTACGAGATCCTTCGGACGGCCCGTGAGCGTGCACACGCCCAGGGCGCCAAGGACGTTGTCGAACGCGCCATCGTCGGCGCTCCCGTCGAATCGCTTCTCGCTTTGCTCGACGAGGTGAAGGGCGACTTGCTGGTCGTCGGAAATCGCGGATTGAACACTCTGACCGGGCGTCTACTCGGATCGGTGCCTTCCGATGCCGCGCGCAAGGCGACGTCCGACGTTCTGATCGTGCACACCGTTCGTTGATTTACCGGCAGTAGTCGGCCTCGGCCGCATCGACGAACACTTCAGCCAGCTGATCAGCGCTGGGAAGTGGCGTCGATGCGGCCGAGCCGTTTCCGCTCGTGATCACCGGTTCGCTCGCTCCATTGAGTGATACCTGCCGCAGATTCGCGATGATCGTCCCTCGATCCGTGCCGGCCGCGAGCTGCTGGCAGACGCCGTCACCGAGCGCCTGCAACATGTCGTCGGAAAACGCGGGGTTCACCCCGGACGACGCGATCGCCGCTCGCAGACGTTCGGCGTCGTCCACCGGGGTTTCTGTGGGTGCGGCAGCAACAGCAGCAATGTCGTCGCTGCCTGCAGTTGCCGTCGAACTCGAATCGTCTTTTGAACAACCTGCGGTCACCGCTGCCAGCATCCCGACACCGATCATCACGCGACAGATTTTGCGGATGGGTGCGGCGGAACTTGCGGGCAGGCCAAGCACGAGGGGTCATTCCTTCAGTCGTCGACACAAATCGGGGTGACACCACCATTCGTGGTGTCACGCACGAACCTACTCCGTGAGGCTCACGAATCGAAGGCCAACTCTGCGGCCTCGACGCCGTCGAGAACCGCGGGGAGCGACTCGATGTGAATGATGCCGAGCCTCTGGGTAGCTCGGGTCAACGCGACGTAGAGGTCGTTCATTCCCCGGGGTGACTCGTCGAGAATGTCGGCGGGTTCGACTATCAACACGGTGTCGAACTCGAGCCCCTTGACGTCCTTGACCGACAGGACGCTCACGGTCTCGCTCGCAAGGCCCGCCAGATCGGCAACAACCCCGGAGCCGGCGATCACGGCAGTAATACCGGGGTGCGACTCGGACTCGATGCAGCGGCGCACGGTCGATTCCAATTCTTCGGCCGTGGTCTTGAGTGCCCACGGCGCGAATCCGCTGTCGCGCACCGACCGGGGCACCGACTGCTCCGGGTCGATCTCTTCGAGCACGCGGTGAGCGACATTCATGATCTCCGACGGAGTTCGGTAGTTCACGGTCAGTTCGGTGAGCTTCCAGCGCTTGGCGACGTAGGGCTCGAGGATCGTCTGCCAGGACGAGGTTCCCGCAGGATCGCCGGTCTGGGCCGTATCGCCGACCAACGTCATCCACCGATTCGGTATGCGCCGCATCAGCATTCGCCACGCCATCTCGGAGAGCTCTTGGGCTTCGTCGACGATCACGTGACCGTAGGTCCAGGTTCGGTCGCCGGCAGCGCGCTCCGCCGTAGTCTGGCGCTGGCCTTGATCGTGGCGCTGGGCGAGTTGGCTGGCGTCGATCAAGTCGTACGCCATCAGGATCTCCGGATCCATCTCGTCCTCGAGGTCCTGTGGTGCGGAGCCGGTGAGGATGTCGAGAGCACCCTGGGCGTCGGCGATCTGTGCACGCCATTCGCGTTGTGCGCGTTCGCGTTCGGCGGCATCGTCGACGCCGAGTATCTCGGCGAGTTCGTCGAGAAGGGGAGCGTCGGCCGCACTGAATCCTGGCCCGACGCTCTGCAGAAGCTCGTCGCGTTGTCCGTCGTCGAGTTGCGGCGCTGCCTTGGCCAACCTCGCCGGAGACGTCCACAGTTCCGCGAGGATTTGCTGCGGCGACAACTCTGGCCAGAGCTTTCCGATGGCGGACATGATGTCGGAGTCCTCGCGCATCTCGTCGCGAATGTCGGCGATGTCGTCCCGGCTGAGGAGTGAGCCGCCGTCGACGAGGTTTCCGCCGATGAGTTCGGCCATCTGCAGCGCCAACGCCTCGATGACCGCTGCTACGAAGATCGGGCGCGCCAGGTTGTGTGGGCGACGCGACGATCGAGCCCGACCGCGCGCCTTCGTGACGGTTTTGCGATCCAGCTTCAAGTCGTACGTGTCGAATCGCAGGGTGATCGGCTTGGACGGAACTTCCTGTCGATCCCTGACGGCGTTCTTGAGCACGTCGAGAATCGCGAGCGAACCCTTGATCTCACCGGCGGCGAGGGAATCGGTACGTGTTGCGCGCACTCCGGGGTACAGGTCACCAATCGTCGAGAGCAGGACGCCGGTCTCACCGAGTGAAGGGAGGACCTGGCTGATGTAGTCGAGGAAGGTCGCGTTCGGCCCGATGATGAGAACGCCGGCCTTGGCCAGCTGCTGACGGTACGTGTAGAGCAAGAAGGCGGCACGGTGAAGTGCGACAGCTGTTTTGCCGGTACCCGGACCGCCCTGGACCACCAGAACGCTCTTGTGTTCGGAGCGGATGATGGCATCCTGCTCGCTCTGGATTGTCTCGACGATGTCGTTCATCTGGCCCGTACGTGCTGCGTTCAGAGCATCCAGGAGTGCGCTCTCACCGGCGACGCCGCCGGCTTCGGTGACTACTCCGGCGGCGCGGGCCGCATCGAGGTCCAGGTATTCGTCGTTGATACCCGTGACCGTGCGGCTACGGCTGCGAATATGACGTCGCCGTTTCACACCTTCAGGTGCCGCCGGCGTCGCCAGATAGAACGGCCGTGCCATCGGGGCGCGCCAGTCGAGGAGCAGCGTTTCGTAGTCGTTGTCGGTGTCCAGAATTCCGAGTCGGCCGACGTAGCGTCGCTCGTCGTCGAAGTCGATGCGTCCGAAACACATTCCGTTCTCGGCTGCGTCGTACTTGGCGAGATCCTCGGTGTACATGGCATTGAAGGACTCGCGTTCACTGCGTGCCTGCGGGGTGCCGCCGGTCTCGAGGAGGACCGTGCTCAAGCGTGTTTGGGCATACTTTCGAAGATCGTCGAGACGGGAGTACAGCATCGTCACGTACTGCTGCTCGAGCTCTTGCTCGTTCAGTGACGGGTCCGCGTCGGGCAAAGGATCTCCTAGGCTTGATGAGAAATTCATGCGCTGCAAAAGCGCCAAGACAGTCTAGTTCCCCCAGATGAACTGCCGCATAGATACAGGTCAGGCCACCCGAAGGTGGCCTGACCGTGATTTTCGGTGCACTCAGTGCGTCAATTCGTCCTTCTTGGCGCGAGCCTTTTCGAGTGCTTTCTCGGCGCGCTTGCGGGCCCGCTTACCCAGCACCTCGGTCTGTTCCGACGCCGTCTCTGCCCACTCGTTGCTCTTCTCGAGCGCGAGTTCGGCGAACTCGGAGCTGCGCTTGCTCGCCAGCTCGGCCAGTTCGGCGCTGCGCTCGCGTGCGGTCTCGGCCAGTTCGGAACCGCGCTTCTGCGCGACTTCGAGGATGTCCGGGCCGCGCTCCTTGGCGACCTCGCTGAATTCAGCGGCACGCTTGCTCGCGATCTCCGCGAACTCGGAACCACGCCCCTTGGCGAGTTCGAGCCAATCCGTTCCGTGTGCCTTCGCGGTTTCGGCGAGTTCGGAACCACGCTCGGATGCCACCGACAGAGCATGTTCGACGCGATCGCTCGTGTGATCGGTCTGCGATGCGACCAACGGAAGTGCCGCAGCGATAGACGCCTGGGCCTTCCTCGCGGCGCGGCGGCCACGCCAGCCGAGCGACGGCTTGCCCTCGGTGTCGACGGACGCGATCATCAGTCCGCCGAGCAAGCTGACGTTCTTGATGAAGTTGGTGCGCTGCATCGCTCGCAGTGATGGATCGGTTTCGTTCCAGAAGTCGTGGCCGGCCAGTGTGGTGGGCACCAGGCTTCCGGCGAGGACCAACGACGCGAGCCGCGGAGCCTTGCCTGTGGCGAGCAGGGCACCGCCACCGATCTGGACGACGGCGTTGATCTTGACGAGTGTTTCCGGATCAGCAGGCACCTTCTGCGTCACTGCTCCTGGCAGCGTCTCGACGGATTTGTCGATCAGGGGTGACGCTTTGGCTGCTCGCTGAGCGGGGTTGCGCAAAGCATCGATTCCCCCGGCGATGAAGATCGTGGAAAGCAGTGGACGAGCAATTCGACGTACCAGCATGTTTCAAGCCTCCCGATGTAGGTTCGTTTTCCACCCTAGCGATCTCACGAGGAATTGGTCCGGTTCGGCGATCCGGCCACGCCTGACCCGGCTGACGGGTTCTTGGTCGCCGAAGTGCGCTGTCCTGCGTCGATGACTTCGTCTTGGGTTCGGACAACTCGCTCGGAAGTATCCGTTACCGCGTATCCGCCCACGGCGTGTTCGAAGGCGGCACACAATGCAGACCGATCGACCACCATGGTGCGGTGACTACGAAGATGACACAGAACTTCGGCTCGACCCTTCCCTCCGGCTGGGGACAGCTGTCGGACGAGGAGAACGTGAAAAACTGGGAGATCTTTCGTGCGCGCTACGGGTTCACGCCCGGCATCGACGCACGATCTTGGCCCGCTATCGCCGAACCCATCCCATCCGTGGTCTTCGATTTGGGTGCGGCGCCAGCTGCGACTCCAGGGGCGTGGGCCGCTCGCGTCGATGCGATCAACGCCGAAGCGTTGCGCTGCTTTGTCACCGTCTGGAACGACGACCCCAACTTCGTCGTTCTGGATTGGCAGCATCCGGGCTACACCTTCGACGCGGAGGCACATGCTGCTGCGAATGAGCTTGCGGAGTGGCGTGTTCCGGTCTATCCGAACGGTGACTACTACATATTCAGTCGGGACGACTTCACGGAAGGGACCTTCGGCCATCCGTGGGAACGCACGCTGTGTGTGTTCGGGGAACGGATGGTCGAAGGACTGGGCCGGACTCTGTCGACCTGGCTTCCGCGACTTCGAGTCAACGGTGAGCAGGTCGACAGCTACGAAGCCGGTTAGCGGGGTCCAGTACGGAACAGGTGAAACGTCACCAACCGCGTTCGCGCCACTCCGCCAAGTGCGGACGCTCGGCGCCCAGTGTCGTGTCCTTGCCGTGCCCCGGGTAGACGACGGTTGCGTCGTCGAACCTTCCGAACAGCTTGTTTTCCACGTCGTCGAGTAGGGAAGTGAACTTCTCGGGGTCGGCGGTCTTTCCGACGCCTCCGGGGAAGAGTGAATCACCGGTGAAGAGGTGAACCTGCCCGCTCGGTTCGGTGAGAGCCAGCGCGATGGAGCCGGGAGTGTGTCCGGACAGGTGAATGACGTCGAGGCTCAAGTTGCCAACGTTCACCTTGTCGCCGTCTTCGAGGAGAACGTCCGGGGTGACGGGAAGGACATCCGCATCGAGGGGGTGAGCGGCGGTCGGCACCTTCGTGGCGGCGTGGACGTCCTGCAAGGCCAGCCAGTGGTCACCGTGCTGGTGGGTGGTGACGATGGAATCGAAAACAGGTGCTTCCTGTTCGATGAGCGCGATGATCTTCTCGGCTTCGTTGGCCGCATCGATCAGGAGAGATTTCCCGGTCGTGGAACAGACGACGAGGTAAGTGTTGTTGTCCATGGGGCCGACCGACATCTTCGTGATGACGGCGCCTTCGACTGTGCGCCGCTGAGGGGCAGAATCGGGGGAGACCTGACCGGTGTAGGAGTCGTCGATCACGATGGGCTGATTCGTCATGAATCGCAGGCTACCTTCGAATAGGGGCAGGTAGAGCGATGGGCTCGCTTGGTGAGATAAACGTGTCGGTGGCTCGGCCTACGATGACGATCGCTCGAGGACTCGCGTTTGCGAGGCCGCTCGAGACTTCTCCGGGGGGACGGCCCCAGATGATTGACAATGAAGGGAATTGGTGTGGCGGATCGCCTGATCGTGCGGGGTGCGCGTGAGCACAATCTGCGAGGAGTCGATCTCGACCTCCCGCGAGACAGCCTGATCGTCTTCACCGGGTTGTCGGGCTCCGGCAAGTCCAGCCTCGCCTTCGACACGATCTTCGCGGAAGGTCAGCGCCGCTACGTCGAGTCGCTCTCGGCATACGCGCGTCAGTTCCTCGGTCAGATGGACAAGCCGGACGTGGATTTCATCGAAGGACTGTCGCCTGCGGTGTCGATCGACCAGAAGTCGACCAACCGCAACCCGCGTTCGACGGTGGGCACCATCACTGAGGTCTACGACTACCTCCGACTCCTCTATGCCCGCGCAGGTTCAGCGCACTGCCCGGTGTGTGGTGAGAAGATCGCACGTCAGACGCCCCAGCAGATCGTCGACCAGGTGCTCGAGATGGACGAGGGCATCAAGTTCCAGGTCCTCGCACCGGTGGTTCGTACACGCAAGGGCGAGTTCGTCGATCTCTTCGATCAGCTCAACACCCAGGGCTATTCGCGAGTGCGCGTCGACGGTGTGGTCCATTCACTCGCTGATCCGCCGAAGCTCAAGAAGCAGGAAAAGCACGACATCGAAGTTGTTGTCGACCGCTTGCAGGTCAAGGCGAGCTCGAAGCAGCGCCTGACCGATTCGGTCGAGACCGCCCTTCGATTGGCCGAAGGCATCGTCGTCCTCGACTTTGTCGACCGCGAGGAAAATGCACCTGATCGAGAGCGTCGTTTCTCGGAGAAGCTGGCCTGCCCGAATGGCCACGCTCTTGCCATCGACGATCTCGAACCGCGCTCGTTTTCCTTCAACTCGCCCTACGGCGCCTGCCCCGAATGCACCGGCCTCGGTATCCGCAAGGAGGTCGACCCGGATCTGGTGGTTCCCGATCCCGACCTGAGTCTCGAAGACGGAGCAATCGCGCCGTGGTCGATGGGCCAGAGTTCGGAGTACTTCGGACGTTTGCTGTCCGGCCTCGGCGACATCCTCGGTTTCGACATGAAAACGCCGTGGAACAAGTTGCCGGCGAAGGCCCGCAAAGCGATCCTCGAAGGTAGTGAGGAGCAGGTTCACGTCCGGTACAAAAATCGGTACGGCCGTACCCGTTCTTACTACGCGGAGTTCGAAGGTGTGATGCCGTTCCTGCACCGCCGCCTCGAACAGACTGAGTCCGATCAGATGAAGGAACGCTACGACGGGTACATGCGCGATACCCCGTGCCCGGCGTGTGGTGGTGCTCGCCTGCGCCCGGAAATCCTGTCGGTAACTATCGCGGCTGGGGACTTCGGCAGTAAGTCCATCGCCGAGGTCTGTGAACTGTCGATCTCCGATTGCGCGGACTTCTTGAACAGCCTCACTCTCGGCTCGCGCGAAGAGGCGATTGCGGGTCAGGTCCTCAAGGAAGTTCAGGCACGACTCGGGTTCCTGCTCGACGTCGGCTTGGAATACCTTTCCCTCTCGCGTGCCGCGGGCACGTTGTCCGGTGGCGAGGCCCAGCGAATCCGCTTGGCAACGCAGATCGGTTCCGGACTCGTCGGCGTGCTGTACGTACTCGACGAGCCGTCCATCGGCCTGCATCAGCGTGACAATCGACGACTGATCGAAACCCTGACGCGCTTGCGCGACCTCGGCAACACGTTGATCGTGGTCGAGCATGACGAAGACACCATCCGTACATCTGACTGGGTGGTCGACATCGGACCGTACGCCGGCGAGCACGGCGGCAAGGTCGTCCACAGTGGGCCGTACGAAGAACTGCTGACGTGTGAAGAGTCCCTGACCGGCGCCTACCTGTCGGGTCGCAGCTTCATCGAGGTTCCGGCCATTCGTCGGCCGGTGGACCGCAAGCGTCAGGTCACAGTCGTCGGAGCTCGCGAGCACAATCTCGACGGCATCGACGTGAGCTTCCCGCTGGGCGTTCTCACCGCTGTCACCGGTGTCTCCGGTTCGGGTAAGTCGACGTTGGTCAACGACATTCTCGCGACAGTCATGGCGAACAAGCTCAACGGCGCACGCCAGGTGCCCGGCCGTCACACACGAATCAACGGTCTCGATCAGCTGGACAAGCTTGTGCAGGTCGATCAGTCTCCGATCGGCCGGACTCCGCGATCGAATGCGGCGACGTACACCGGTGTCTTCGACAAGATACGAACCCTCTTCGCAGCCACTACGGAAGCGAAGGTCCGCGGATACCAGCCTGGCCGGTTTTCGTTCAACGTCAAGGGTGGACGCTGCGAGGCGTGCTCCGGCGACGGAACGCTGAAGATCGAGATGAACTTCTTGCCGGACGTGTACGTGCCGTGCGAGGTGTGCCACGGCGCTCGGTACAACCGCGAAACGCTCGAGGTTCACTACAAGGGCAAGTCGATCGCCGAGGTTCTCGACATGCCGATCGAGGAAGCAGCCGAGTTCTTCCAACCGGTCACCTCCATTCACCGGTACCTCAAGACTCTGGTCGACGTTGGTCTGGGCTACGTTCGACTGGGTCAGCCGGCTCCCACCCTGTCCGGTGGTGAGGCACAACGCGTCAAGCTCGCCGCCGAACTGCAGAAACGGTCGACCGGCCGGACCGTGTACATCCTCGACGAGCCCACCACGGGTCTGCACTTCGAGGACATCCGCAAGCTCTTGATCGTGATCAACGGTCTTGTCGACAAGGGCAACAGCGTGATCGTGATCGAGCACAACCTCGACGTGATCAAGACGTCGGACTGGGTCGTCGACATGGGGCCCGAAGGTGGATCCGGCGGCGGAACCGTTGTGGCGCAAGGTACTCCGGAGGACGTGGCCGCGGTCCCCGAGAGCTACACGGGCAAGTTCCTCAGTGAAGTTCTCACCGCACAGCACGCACCGGTCAAGGCCAAGCCGATCACCAAGAAGCGCGCAACGAAGGCAGTTGCAGCTAAGAAGGCTGCGCCACGGAAGAAAGCCGCTTCCGTGAGCTAGCAGAAGTCGGTCAGCGATGCCGGGTCGGAATCCGACCCGGCATCACTGCTCTGTCGGTCAGGAAGCGGTGGCCTCGAGGATCACCTGGGCAACGTCTTCGGGGCGCGACCACATCGGCCAATGGCCGGTCGGGAGGTCGACATACGTCACTGGGAGTTTCGCCAGTTCCGCGGCCATCGGATGACCCCCGTCGGCCATCTGGGCGATCACCGCTGACGGGAACGTGCTGCAAACGATGGTTGACGGCACCTGGTAGCGCTTCTCGTTCGTCAGGACAATCGGCTCACGTGCCGGTCCGGCCGGTTCGGGGACGGCGTTGGCGCGAAACGCGTCGAGAGCTTTCTCGTCGAGTCCTTCGAGGCTGCTGCCGTCTGCTTCGAGTTCTGCCCACGTCGGCAGAGGAATCTCGACGACATCTGCGGCCAAATCCGGTCGCAGCGCTGCGCCGTCGGGCATCGGGCCCGAGTCGACGTAGACGATCCGAGCGACGCGATCCGGGATGCGATCGGTGACTGCGTACCCCACCGGGCCGGCGCCGCTGTGAACGACCAGGACCGTGCGTTCGTCGGAATCCGTTACAGCGTCGATGACTGCGCGGACGTGGGCGTCGAAGGTGACCGCTGATCGATCTGCATCGACGGCGTCGAGTCCGGGCAGCGTCAGACTGGTCACGCGGGTGTCGGAACGCTCGAGGTGCGGGAGGACTGCATCCCATGCCCATGAACCGAGCCAGAATCCGGGAACAAGAACGATGTGAGTTTTCATGTACTCACTGTGCAGCCGGGATGGTGACAACGGACTGTCACCAAATATGTCACCGTTTGATATCGAAATCTGAGACACTCGTGGGTGTGAATCGAGCTGCGAGATTGCATGCTCTTGTCGAGGAGCTTCGGCGACAGGGTGATCGAGGGACTACGTGTTCCCGATTGTCCGAGGAATTCGGTGTCACCACCCGAACGATCAAACGCGATATCGAGACGCTGATGATGTCGGGTGCGGCGATCGAGGCGCGCTCAGGTCCTGGGGGTGGATACCGACTCGTAGGTCGCGCCACGCTACCGCCGGTGAATTTCACTGTTCCGCAAGCAGTTTCAATCGCTTTGGCGTTGACGGCGATGGGCGATGCTCCGTTTGCGCCGGATGGACGTGCGGCGCTGGCAAAACTGCTCGACGTGATGGACGAGGAGAGTCGTCGTAAGGTCGCCGAACTCGGTGGCCGCGTGTGGATTCGCGGAGACGTCGGGGCTCTGACGGATTCGCGCGCGAACCGGCAGGCAGTCGAGCAGGGTCTCGAACAGAGTCGCGTCGTGTCGTTGCACTATGTGGATGGGGACGGTTCGGAGACGGTGCGGGCAGTTGAGCCGCACATTCTGGCGCAGGACCGTGGACTGTGGTTTCTCATCGGCTGGTGTCGCCAGCGCGACGCCGTGCGGTGGTTTCGACTCGATCGAATGCGTCGGGCCACGCTGACGAACAATCACTTCACACCACGGGATTCGAGCGTCTTCGGCCAACCGCCCGACGACGCTCGGCCTGTCGCGCCCCGAAGGTGAGTGACTCAGTCCATCATGTTGCGGGCTGCGGCAACGGAATCCGTGATCAGCTCGGTCAAGACGGCTGGGTCGACGTCGCTCAGCCGTTTGACGTACAGGCAGCCTTTACCGATCTTGTGCTTGCCGAGGCGCGCGAGCGTGTCCGTGTATTCGTCGAAGTTCAGCGACAAGTACAACGTGAGTGCGGTGGCCCTGGGGGAGAACCCGATCAGTGGAGTGTCTCCCTCGTGGCCACTCGCATACCGGTAGTGCCGTGCGCCGAATCCGATGATGCTCGAGCCCCACATCACAGCAGGCTCGCCCGTGGCGGCCGACAGCAAGGAGATCAACTCCACACTGTCGGCGCGCTTGCGATCGTCGACGCGGGAAATGAACGCGTCGACGTCCTCGGGCGTCGGTTGAGTCTTGTTGGCGGTTGCCAACTCAGTAGACCGGGCCGGTGAACTTCTCGCCCGGTCCCTTTCCTGGCTCGTCCGGATGCGAGGAGGCCTCACGGAATGCGCGCTGCAAGGCTTGGAGGCCTTCGCGGATGGGTCCGGCGTGGGGGCCGAGGTACTCGACCGACGCAGTCACCAGTCCGGCAAGAGCGGTGATGACTCGACGCGCTTCGTCGAGGTCGAGGTAGGGGCTGGAAGACGGGTCGGCATCGGAGAGGCCGAGCTTTTCGGCAGCCGAACTCATCAGCATCACTGCGGCGCGGCTGATGACCTCGACCGCGGGAACTTCGGAGAGTTCGCGGACGTCGGGATTCGCGCCGTCGGTGTTCTGATCTGCCTCGAAGTTCTCACTCATGGATGTAAGGATTCCATCAGGCCGTGATCGCGTTGAATCGGGCCTCTCCCCAAAGTGGGGGACCGGCACCGATTTCTTTCATCTCCGGCGACCTGTTACTCTTGTTGCAACGACCGCCTCCGACTTGTTCGGGGGCAGCAAGTGGAGTCCGACTCCCACCTCTGCACGGCAGGTAATACTGCAGTTCAGCGGTTCCGGTCACCTGATAGCGGAGATCCGTTCTTGTAATGGAGATCAGTTCTTCGTCAGGTTCCTCGCACAGTCGAGGAGATAGGTTTCGGCGTGAGCTGGATCTTATGTGATCGGTCGACATCGGGCCCCGCGGATGAGCAATCATCACAGCGGGGCTTTTTTGTTGGGGTGCGGGCGGTACGGGCTGCGTGCGGTCATGAAGACCGCACCGTTCAACCTAGGAGGCCCCATCAGCACTGAGACCCGCATCAACGATCGTATCCGCGTTCCCGAGGTTCGTTTGGTCGGACCTGGCGGCGAACAGGTAGGCATCGTGCGTGTTGAAGATGCACTCCGCTTGGCCCTTGAGGCCGACCTCGACCTGGTCGAGGTAGCTCCTGATGCCCGTCCACCGGTCTGCAAGATCATGGACTACGGCAAGTTCAAGTACGAGGCTGCACAGAAGGCACGTGAGTCACGTAAGAACCAGCAGCTGACGGTCATCAAGGAGCAGAAGCTCCGACCCAAGATCGACGACCACGACTACGAGACCAAGAAGCGCAACGTCGTTCGCTTCCTCGAAGCCGGTTCCAAGGTCAAGGTCACGATCATGTTCCGCGGACGTGAGCAGTCACGCCCCGAACTCGGCTACCGCCTTCTGCAGCGTCTGGGAGCAGACGTCGCAGATCTCGGATTCGTCGAAACCTCGGCAAAGCAGGACGGCCGAAACATGACGATGGTGTTGGCACCGCACAAGGGCGCCAAGACTCGCGTCAAGGCGCAGGAGAGCGCTCAGGCGCCAGTGGCTCAGGCCGCACCGCGTCCGGCTCCGGCCGCACCGGCTACGAGTGAAGCAGCTCCGGAAGCACCGGCGACCGGCGATGCCGCTCCCGAGGCTCCGGCCAGCTAGTCGATTTCCCAAGATCCACCACGTAACAAGAACTGAGGACTCCATGCCCAAGATGAAGAGCCACAGCGGCGCCTCGAAGCGATTCAAGGTGTCCGGCAGCGGAAAGCTCATGCGCCAGAAGGCCGGCCGTCGCCACCTTCTCGAGCACAAGTCCAGCAGGGTTACCCGTCGTCTCGACGGTGTCGCTGTTGTCAGCCCTGACGACGCTCCGCGCATCAAGCGCATGCTCGGCATCTGAGTCGCCCCCTTACTGACCACCCGGGGTCGTACTTTCAGCCCCTAGATTGACAGGATTTTTCAAGTGGCACGCGTAAAGAGGGCGGTCAACGCCCAGAAGAAGCGTCGTTCAATTCTTGCTGCATCCAGCGGCTACCGTGGACAGCGTTCGCGTCTGTACACCAAGGCCAAGGAGCAGCAGCTCCACTCGCTCACCTACGCGTACCGCGACCGTCGTGCGCGCAAGGGCGAGTTCCGCAAGCTGTGGATCACGCGTATCAACGCTGCAGCTCGCGCAAACGACATCACGTACAACCGCCTCATCCAGGGCCTGCGCCTGGCAGAGGTCGAGGTCGACCGCAAGATCCTGGCTGAGCTCGCTGTCTCCGATGCCGAGGCCTTTGCCGGCCTGGTCGCACTCGCGAAGGCTGCTCTGCCGGCTGACGTGAACGCTCCTGCCGGAGAAGCAGCCTGATTCACGCATCACAGCAACGGCCCGTGGACCCGCTCACCGAGCGGACTCCGCGGGTCGTTTCTGCTGTCAAGCTCCTGCGCACAGCAGAACGACGTAAAGCAGGACGTTTCCTCGTCGAAGGCGAGAACTCGGTCACCGAACTGTTGAACGGTGCGCTCGCGAACGGCGAGAACCGCCCGGTCCACGACCTCTTCTACACAGAAGACGCAGCCGAGCGGTATCAGCACGTCATCGATCGGGCGCTGACCGCGGGAGTTCGCGTTTCTCTTGTCACCGATCGGGCAATCAAAGCTCTGAGCGATACCGTCACGCCGCCCGGTCTCGTTGCTGTCAGTGATCTCCTCGACGTACCGCTGAGCGCAGCCGTCAACCAGGACACCCGCCTGCTCGCAGTGCCGGTCGAGGTCAACGAACCCGGCAATGCCGGCACCGTCATTCGCATCGCCGACGCGGTGGGTGCCGATGCGGCAATCCTCGCCGGTGACAGCGTCGACCCGCACAACGGCAAGGTGGTTCGTTCGTCGGCGGGCAGCCTCTTTCACCTGCCGGTTGTCCGCGAACGAGACACGGTGTCGGTGATCGAACAGATTCGCGCCGCCGGCATTCAAATTCTCGCGACCGCGGCCGACGGCGAGGTCGATCTCGACGAGGCCGACGAGCTGCTGAGCAAGCCGACGGCCTGGCTGTTCGGAAACGAAGCTCACGGTCTCGATCCGGCGATCGCAGCGCAGGCCGATCATCGGGTGCGGATTCCGATCCACGGCCGCGCCGAAAGTCTGAACCTTGCAACAGCGGCGGCAATTTGCCTGTATGCAAGTGCGAGGGTGCAGAATCGCACGACCGATCGCAGCTGAAAACGCGCGCGAAGACCTCACGGAATCCCATTTGCGGAAGCCTGAGACAATACAAGAGCAGAGACAATGCTCGAACGAGCTCGAAAGCTCGCAAGCAGTACGAGTAGCACGCAGTACGAGAAGCAAACCGAGAAGCGACAGGAGTGTCACAGCCGTGGCCAAAAATGAGGGCGCGACACCGCCGGAGGTCGACGCGAATGTGCTCACCGAAGAGGCGTTGACCGCTGCGGCTGAGAATGCCGAGAAGGCGCTCGCGGACGCCGCTGACCTGGATGCGCTGGCGCACGTCAAGGTGGAGCATCTGGGGGACAAGTCCCCGATCGCCCTCGCTCGCCGGGGACTCGGCAGCCTTCCGGGTAAGGAAAAGGCGGACGCAGGCAAGCGCGTCAACATCTTCCGCACCCGGATCAACAACGCGTACGACGCTCGTCGTGAGGTCCTTCTCGCCGAGCGCGACGCCGCGGTGTTGGTCGCCGAGGCAATCGACGTCACTCTGCCCTCCGATCGCCACCCTGTCGGTGCGCGTCACCCGATCAGCCTGATTTCCGAGCAGGTCGCCGACGTATTCGTCGCGATGGGTTGGGAAGTTGCCGAGGGCCCAGAGGTGGAGACCGAGCACTTCAACTTCGACGCGCTCAACTTCTTGCCGGATCACCCTGCCCGCACGATGCAGGACACCTTCCACCTGGCGCCCGAGAACTCTCGCCAGGTGCTGCGCACCCACACCTCACCCGTGCAGGTTCGCACCATGCTCTCGCGTGAGGTGCCGATCTACGTGGTGTGCCCGGGTCGCACGTTCCGCACCGACGAACTCGATGCGACGCACACGCCTGTCTTCTCGCAGGTCGAAGGACTGGCCGTCGACAAGGGCCTGACGATGGCCAACCTGCGCGGCACTCTCGACGCGTTCGCTCGCGCCCTTTTCGGCCCCGAGACGCGTACCCGTATGCGCCCCAACTATTTCCCGTTCACGGAACCGTCGGCAGAGGTCGACGTCTGGTTCGCGAACAAGAAGGGCGGGGCAGGCTGGGTCGAGTGGGGTGGCTGCGGCATGGTCAACCCGAACGTTCTGCGCGCCAGCGGTATCGATCCTGACGAGTACTCGGGTTTCGCATTCGGAATGGGCCTCGAGCGGACCCTGCAGTTCCGCAACGGCATCCCGGACATGCGTGACATCGTCGAAGGCGACGTGCGTTTCACGCTGCCCTTCGGTGTCGCAGGCTAACTGACCCGGTACGCGGAACCTTCACAAAGACTTATCGACAAACGAGAGAGCTGAGCAGACGTGCGAGTAGCGCAATCCTGGCTGACCGAGATCCTGCAGCGGGCAACTCCGGACTGGGAGGTGACCCCGGAAGAGTTGGACGCCGGGTTCGTCCGGGTAGGACTCGAAGTCGAGGAACTCGACACACTCGAGGCGATCGACGGCCCCTTGGTCGTCGGCAAGGTCGTCTCCATCACCGAACTGACCGAGTTCAAGAAGCCGATCCGCTTCTGTCAGGTCGAGGTCGGTGAGCCCGAGCCTCGCGGCATCGTCTGCGGCGCGCGCAATTTCAACGAGGGCGACCTCGTCGTCGTTGCACTGCCCGGCGCGGTGCTGCCCGGCGGATTCGAAATCGCCACTCGCAAGACGTACGGCCAGGTGTCCGACGGCATGATCTGCTCCGTCTCGGAACTCGGTATCGGCAAGGACCATTCGGGCATCCTGGTGCTCGAGCCCGGTACCGCCGAACCCGGCGCCGATGGCAACGAGTTGCTCGGTCTCGGTGACACGATCATCGAACTGAACATCACCCCGGACCGTGGCTACTGCTTCTCGGTCCGCGGCCTCACGCGTGAACTCGCCTGCGGATTCGATCTCGAATACGCCGATCCCGCTTCGGTTCCCGCGCATCCGGCCGAGGGTGAAGCCTGGCCGGTGCATCTCGAACCGGAGTCCAAGGCGTCGCGTTTCGTGATGCGAAAGATCACGGGAATCGATCCCGAGGCGGTGAGCCCGTGGTGGCTGCAGCGTCGACTGCTGCTTTCCGGTGTTCGCCCGATCTCGCCGGCCGTCGACGTCACCAATTACGTGATGCTCGAACTCGGTCAGCCTCTGCACGCGTTCGATGCGACCGCGGTGCAAGGCGACCTGGTGGTCCGTCGTGCCAAGGCGGGGGAGAAGCTGACGACGCTCGACGACGTCGAACGCACGCTTGATCCCGAAGATGTTGTCATCGCCGACGATTCCGGAGTCATTTCTCTGGCGGCCGTCATGGGCGGCGCCACCACCGAGGTGGGAACTGCAACGACGGACATCCTGCTCGAAGGAGCTACCTGGGATCCGCTCGCAGTCTTCAAGACAGCCCGCCGGCACAAGCTGCCGAGCGAGGCGAGCAAGCGTTTCGAGCGCGTCGTCGATCCGGCGATTCCGCTCGCGGCTGTCGATCGCGCAGCCGCTCTGCTGGTCGAGATTGCCGGCGGACGGATCGAGCCGGTCCTGACCGACGTCGGTGACGTCGCCCCTCGCGCTGCCATTCGCATGGATATCGACCTGCCCGACCGTGTCGCCGGAGTCACGTACCCCAACGGCACCGCCGCTCGCCGCCTCACCCAGGTCGGGTGCAACGTCGAGGTCGGCGTCAGCGAAGAGGGGCACGGGCAGTTGGTCGCGACGCCGCCGTCGTGGCGTCCAGACCTGGTGCAGCCTGCAGACCTCGTCGAGGAAGTACTCCGCCTCGAAGGTCTCGAGCAGATCCCGTCGGTTCTTCCCGCCGCTCCGGCCGGACGCGGTTTGACTGCGTCGCAGCGGCGCAAGCGCACGGTCTCGAAGGCTGTCGCTCACGCCGGCTATGTCGAGGTCCTTCCTCCGGTGTTCCTGCCCACCAACGTCTTCGACGTCTGGGGTCTTGACGCGGACGATCCGCGCCGTAACACCAGCAAGGTACTCAACCCGCTCGAAGCCGATCGTCCGGAGTTGGCGACAACTCTGCTTCCGGGTCTGCTGGAGATCTTGGCTCGCAACGCTTCTCGCGGCCAGCGTGATCTGTCGCTGTACGGCATCGCGCAGGTCGTGCTGCCAGGCCCCGACACCAAGCCCGTGGATGCATTGCCGGTCGATCGCCGTCCGACGGATGAGCAGATCGCGAACCTGATCGCGTCGTTGCCGGCGCAGCCCGTTCACCTCGCTGCTGTTCTGAGTGGATTGCGGGAGCCGAGCGGCCCCTGGGGTCCGGGTCGTCAGGCCGAGGCTTCGGACACTTTTGCAGCAGTGCGGGTCATCGCGGCTGCAGCGGGCGTCGAGGTGGAACTGCGTGCGGCGCAGTATCTGCCGTGGCATCCCGGCCGCTGCGCCGAGGTACTGGTCGACGGCAACGTTGTCGGTCATGCCGGCGAATTGCACCCGGCTGTACTCGAGCGTGCCGGACTGCCTGCGCGTACCTGCGCATTGGAAATCGACCTCGACGCTTTGCCTTTGGTCGAGAACCTACCGGCGCCGCGCATTTCGCCGTTCCCCGCAGTGCTCCAGGATGTGGCAGTTGTCGTCGATCGCGACATTCCGGCGGCCAAGGTGCAGGAAGCTCTGCGTTCCGGCGGTGGCGAGCTTCTCGAAGACATTCGCCTGTTCGACGTCTTCGAAGGTGAGCAGGTCGGTCAAGGTCGCAAGTCGCTAGCGTTCGCATTGCGCTTCCGCGGCGTCGACCGCACGCTGACCGAGGACGAGGCCAGTGCCGCGCGTGATGCGGCAGTGGAGGCGGCGTCCAAGGCTGTCGGTGCGCAGATGCGGGGCTGATTTTCCCAACTGATCACAGAGCCCACGACCATCCCTGGTGGTCGTGGGCTCTTTCGTGCTATCGATTTCCCGGTGATTCGGTGCGGCTCGGCAACCACACGTCCGGGGCGATCGTCGATGTCCTGCGTCCGTTCTGATCGAGTACGTGACCGAGGAGTTTGCGTAAGTAGAGGACGATCGACCGTTCGCCGACGTGCAGTCCTGGGAATTCTTGGCGCAGGCGAATCTCGAAAGCATCGAGTTCTGCCGGAGAATGCAGCCACAACTGAACCACCAGGTTGTCAGCGCCGACCACGGCGAAGCAATTCCGAACTTCCGGCGCCCGACTCAGTACTCGACCTGCTGCATCGAGAAGTTCGGGTTCGATGCGGCACCACAGAGTGGCGAGTACAGGAAGCCCGGCCAGTGGACGGGCGAATTCACACCGCAGCGCCACCAACCCGGAGGACGTGAGCCGGTCGACCTGGCGTTTGCACGCAGCGGGACTGACACCGATCGCGTCGGCCAACTCCCGCATGGGAGCCCGCCCGTCGTAGGCGAGCATTGTCAGAACCTTGCGATCCTGTTCCGAGATGCCGACTGTGCGTGCTCTTCCGGCTTGACGTGTGTCACCAGTGGTCAGGACACCGCGCTCGGCAGGTGCCAGCGCGTTGAGTCGCCAACGACCTCCTTCGGTGAACCAACGTGTGATGACAGACGTGCGTAGCGCCGATACGCCGTCGATCGTTGCGACCTCCTCCGAGATGAAACGTGACATCGACGCCAAGTCCGCAGTACCGGCCGTGACGAGCAGATCTGCTCTGCCCGTTGATGCTTCGATCGTCACGGCGTGGGCCGAGCAAGTCAGCCGTGCCGCGACGGCGTCGAGAAGAGCAGGTGAGCAATCGATTTCGATGATCGCTGTGACGATGCTTCCCAGCACCTGTGGCCCTGGAGTGACCGTGACCCAGGCCAACGACGATTCGGAGAGTCGATTCCAACGACGGGCGAGAGTCGCGGCGTCGAGTTCGAGTGGTCCGGCCAACGAAAGCCACGTGGATCGAGGTGCGAGCTGGAGCGCATTGATTATCCTCAGATCGATTTCATCTATCCGCGACCGTTGCCGGCATCTGGTTTGCTCATAACGTCATTATCCGGCATATTGCTGCGAGATTCGGTCTATCTGCGACGCTCGACGGATGATCACAGAGGACAAGTACGCGCTGATCGGGGCGGGCCCGTCTGGATTGGCCGGCGCGCGAAACCTCGATCGGGCCGGGATAGCGTTCGACGGCTTCGAGAGCCACGACAACGTCGGTGGGCTCTGGGACATCGACAACCCGCACAGCACCGTCTACGAGTCGGCGCACCTCATCTCTTCGAAGGGCACCACCGCGTTCGCGGAGTTCCCGATGGCGGATTCGGTGGCCGACTACCCGAGCCACGTCGAACTCGCCGAGTATTTCCGCGACTACGCCGACACTCACGATCTTCGCAGGCACTTCACCTTCGGTACTACGGTCATCGACGTATCGCCCGTGGATTCGCTGTGGCAGGTCACCACGCGCAGCCGCAACGGTGAGACTACGGTTGCGCGGTACCGAGGCGTGATCATCGCAAACGGAACGTTGTCGAAGCCGAACATGCCGACGTTCCGCGGCGACTTCACCGGCACGTTGATGCACACGAGCGAGTACCGCAGCGCCGAGATCTTCCGGGGGAAGAAGGTACTGGTCATCGGAGCGGGCAACAGCGGATGTGACATCGCAGTTGACGCAGTCCACCAGGCAGAGTCCGTCGACCTGAGTGTTCGGCGAGGCTACTACTTCGTTCCCAAGTATCTGTTCGGCCGTCCCTCGGACACCTTGAATCAGGGAAAGCCGTTGCCGCCGTGGATCAAACAACGCGTCGACACGCTGGTGCTCAAGCAGTTCACGGGAGATCCGGTGCGGTTCGGATTTCCGGCGCCGGACTACAAAATCTATGAATCGCATCCGGTCGTGAACTCGTTGATCCTGCACCACGTCGGGCACGGTGACGTGCACGTGCGCGGCGATATCGACCGGTTCGACGGCAGGACGGTTCATTTTGTCGACGGTTCGTCCGCCGATTACGACCTCGTTCTCTGCGCCACGGGGTATCACCTCGACTACCCCTTCATCGCGCGCGCGGACCTGGACTGGTCGGGCGCTGCCCCGGACCTGTTCCTCAACGTCGCGAGCCGTCGCCACGACAGTCTCTTCGTTCTCGGGATGGTGGAAGCCTCCGGGCTCGGGTGGCAGGGTCGCTTCGAGCAAGCCGAGTTGGTGGCCAAATTGATCACAGCACGCACCGAAGCTCCCGACGCGGCACGCGAGTTCTCGGCGGCGGCAGCCGGCCCACCACCCGATCTGTCCGGGGGATACAAGTACCTGAAGCTGGGTCGAATGGCCTACTACGTGAACAAGGACGCCTACCGATCGGCGATCAAGCGGCACATCGGACTGCTCGATACTGCTCTGGCGAAGGGAGGGCAGTGATGCCGATCGACGACGTGGTTCTCAACTTCAACCCGGGATCGTTGATGATCCTCAACGTGGTGCTCGCTGCGATCATGCTGGGGATCGCCCTCGACACCTCGGTCGACGACTTCCGTCGTGCTCTCACCAAACCCAAGGCGATGGCGGTGGGTATCGCTGCCCAGTTCCTGCTGTTGCCGGCAGTGACATTTGCCCTGACGCTGATTCTCTCGCCGGCTCCGTCGGTAGCACTCGGCATGATCCTGGTGGCGTGCTGCCCGCCAGGAAACATCTCGAACGTCCTGACGCACCGGGCGGGCGGCGACGTCGCGCTCTCGGTGTCCATGACGGCGGTGTCGAACGTCCTCGCGATCTTCCTCATGCCGCTCAATCTTGCGTTCTGGGGGAGCCGACGCTCGGAGACCGACGCGCTGTTGCAGTCGGTGAACTTGAATGCGCTCGAGATGGCGTTCAAATCGCGCTCATCATCGGTGTGCCGTTTGTTGTCGGCATCTGGGCGGCGCGAAAGTTCCCGGAGGTCGCGGCGAAAGCGCAGCCGTGGGTGAAGAACGGCTCGTTGGTGGCGCTGTTGATCTTCATCGTTGCGGGAGTGTCGGGGAACGCGTCGTACTTCGTCGACTACATCGGGGTGGTACTGCTTGCGGTCTTCCTGCACGACACGGTTGCCCTCGCACTGGGATACTTCTGCGGCGCCGTCACCGGGTTGAATGAATACAGCCGTCGCGCAGTTTCGTTCGAGGTCGGCATCCGCAACGCCGGACTGGGCCTCGGATTGGTATTCACGTTCTTCGACGGACTCGGCGGTATGGCCATCGTGGCCGGCTGGTGGGGGATCTGGGACATCGTCGCCGGGTTGGCTTTGGCGACGGTCTGGTCCAAGCGCCGTACCAGAAAGGCGGTGCCGGCATGACTGTCGCGCTGATAACGGGCGGAAACGGCTTCCTGGGCACGGCTGTCATCGACGCACTGATCGCACGAGGCATCACCGTCGTCTGTGCCGACCTCACGGTGAAGGCAACACCGGACGATCGAGTCCACCGCGTTCGAGCGGACGTGTGCGACCCCGCAGAATTGGGGCGGGTGTTCGATGAGCACCGACCGGACGTCGTGATCCACCTCGCTTCTATCGTGAATCCCGGCAAGAACACGACAGCGGAGCAGGAGTACCGCGTCGACGTCGACGGGACACGAAACGTGCTCGCGGCCTGCGTCGAATACGGGGTTGGACGGATTGTCGTGTCTTCGTCCGGGGCGGCGTACGGCTACCACTCCGACAGCCCGGCGTGGATCACCGAGGACGTTCCCGTTCGCGGCAACGACGAATTCACTTACAGTCGGCACAAACGCCTGGTCGAGGAGATACTCGCCGAGTATCGCGTCGTACATCCGCGGTTGGAGCAAGTTGTCTTCCGGATCGGCACGATCTTGGGGGAGAGCGTCGACAACCAGATCACCGCGTTGTTCGATCGCCGCAAGCTGCTCAAGGTCGCCGGGAGCGACAGCCCTTTCGTGTTCGTCTGGCACACGGACGTGGCGAGCGCCTTTGCCGAGGCTGTGACCGGAAACCAGGTGGGCGTCTTCAACGTCGCGGGCGACGGTGCGCTGACAGTCGACGAACTGGCTTCCCGGATGGGCAAGAGCATTGTGACGCTTCCCGCTTGGCTGCTCCGGGGCGTTCTACGCGTCGGACGGAGATTGGGTTTGACGGAACACGGTCCGGAGCGGATCGGATTTCTCCAGTACCGGCCGGTCCTCGACAATCGGCGGCTCAAGGAACAGTTCGGATACGTCCCCGAGTATTCGAGCGAGGGCGCGTTTGCGGCTTACCTCGCCTCACGCTGACCCCTTTCGGGAGACGGTCGTGGAAGGATCGGAGTTGTCCGTCGACGTTTCGAGAAGGGACTGCCAGTGTCACACAATGATGGGGCCGAGAATGATGGGTCAGCACCCGGTATTTCCGTGCACCAGGTAGTCGAAGCTGCTGATGCACTCGACGACAAGGACTTCCTCGCGGTCGTCCGCGCAGTGGTCGAGCGTCGTCCGAGATTGTCGGTCCTTCTTTCCGTGGTGGACACCGCTGCCGCGAGCCTCGATCCGACCCGTGTCGAGGACGCGGACGCGGACACGATAACCGACGCCGAAGAGGTCGAACTGCCCGACACTGTTGTGGAGGTCGACGAGATCATCGATGTCCCGGTGGTCCTTGCGACAGATCCGAGAATCCCCGAACCCGACTACACCGAAGGGGGAGTCCCCACTTTCGACCGCGTTCGGGAGAAGATAGAGGGGCGCTTCGGTACTTCCATAGGTTCGTCCGAATTGGCACACGAAAGTCCTGCCGGAAAGTCCGTCGACGAGCAGTGGGACGAGCGCCAGAAGGCTGCAAAAGCCAAGCTCGAGGAGATCCGGCGATCCATGGGTAAGTAATTATGCATTCCGATGCACAATGATGCATACTGTGTGACATGACTGAAGGTGGTACGACCGAGAACGCACGCAAGCCGATCAGAGTCGCCGTTGCCGGCGCCAGTGGGTACGCCGGTGGTGAGGTTCTGCGTCTGCTTCTCGGACACCCCTCCTATGCCGACGGCACTCTGGTGATCGGTTCGCTGACCGCCGGAGGCAACGCCGGTTCGACGCTCGGTGAGCATCACCCCCACTTGCTCCCACTCTCTTCGCGGGTACTCGAAGAGACCACTGTCGAAATTCTCTCGGGCCACGACGTCGTCTTCCTCGGTCTCCCACACGGAAATTCGGCTCAGTACGCCAAGCTGCTACCCGAATCGACGGTCATCATCGACTGCGGTGCGGACTTCCGGTTGCAAGATTCCGCAGCCTGGGAGAAGTACTACAAGAGCACTCATGCCGGCACTTGGCCCTACGGGCTTCCTGAACTGCCCGGCGCCCGCGAGAAGTTGGTAGGCGCCACCCGCATCGCCGTTCCGGGCTGCTACCCGACGGCGGCGAGCCTCGCGCTGGCCCCCGCCGTTGCCGCGGGGATCGTGGACTCACACGTGAACGTGGTTGCGGTCAGTGGCACTTCGGGCGCCGGCCGGGCACCGAAGGCTGATCTGCTGGGTTCGGAGGTCATGGGCTCGGTCCGCGCATACGGCGTCGGCGGCGTGCATCGCCACACCCCTGAGATCATTCAGAATCTCTCGGCAGCAGGCGGCAAGGACATCACAGTGTCGTTCACTCCGGTCCTCGCGCCCATGCCGCGCGGTATCCTCGCGACCTGCACGGCGGCCACCACCGCGACCGAAGAGCAGGCACGCGAAGTCTATGAAAAGGCATACAACGACGAGCCGTTCATCCACGTGCTGCCTGCCGGAGTCTTCCCGCAGACCGGCGCCGTGATCGGATCCAACGCAGTACAGATCGGTGTCACCGTGGACGCCGACGCCGGTCAGCTCGTTGTCATCTCGGCAATCGACAATCTCACCAAGGGCACCGCCGGTGGCGCTGTGCAATCGATGAACCTTGCCCTTGGCCTACCCGAGACCGCAGGTCTCTCTACCGTGGGAGTAGCTCCGTGAGCACCGACAATCCGCAGCAGATCGACAACCCAACCGAATCCGACGTGGTTCACGTCGCCGGGGGACGTCTGCTCCGTACACAGGGCGTCACCGCACCTGCCGGATTCCGCGGTGCCGGAATTGCTGCCGGTATCAAGAAGAGTGGCAAGTCGGACCTCGCACTGGTGCTCAACGAGGGCCCTGATCTGGCCGCTGCCGGCGTCTTCACCCTGAACAAGGTCAAGGCGGCTCCGGTGTTGTGGTCTCAGCAGGTCCTGACGACGGGCAAGCTGCGCGCGGTGGTGCTCAACTCGGGCGGCGCGAACGCCTGCACGGGCGCGGGTGGATTCCAGGATGCACACAAGACTGCCGAGGAAGTTGCTTCGGCACTGAGCAATTGGGGAACCGAGACGGGCGCGATCGAGGTCGCCGTCTGTTCCACCGGACTCATCGGTGACCGGTTGCCCATGGACAAGCTGATCCCCGGTGTCACGGAGGTCGTGCACGAACTTGCCGGCGGAATCTCCGGCGGCACCGACGCGGCATACGCGATCATGACCACGGACACCGTGCCGAAGCAGGCGTCGCTGCACCACGCGAACAAGTGGAACGTCGGCGGAATGGCCAAGGGCGCAGGCATGCTCGCGCCTGCGCTGGCCACCATGCTGTGCGTCGTCACGACCGATGCCGTCGCAACGGCCGAGCAGCTCGACACCGCGTTGCGCGCCGCCACCCACCTGAGCTTCGATCGTCTCGACGTCGACGGCGCGACGTCCACCAACGACACAGTGCTCCTGTTGGCCTCCGGCGCCAGCGGTGTCACGCCGACGCAGGACGAGCTCAACGCCGCAGTATTCGCCGTGTGTGACGATCTCGCGGATCAGTTGATGGCAGACGCCGAGGGCGTCACCAAACGGGTCAAGGTGACGGTTCGCGGCGCGGCGTCCGAATCCGACGCGCTGATCGGCGCTCGGACCGTTGCTCGGGACAGCCTGGTCAAGACGGCGCTTTTCGGATCCGATCCCAACTGGGGTCGCGTCCTCGCAGCAGTCGGTATCGCTCCCATCGAGCTCGATCCGGATCGAATCAGTGTGTCCTTCAACGGGAGTCCGGTCTGCATCGACGGCGTCGGCGCTCCGGGGGCACGTGAGGTCGACCTGAGCGGGATCGACATCGAACTCGACATCGATCTGGGAATCGGCAACGAGTCCGTGAGCATTCGCACCACGGATCTCTCGCATGCCTACGTCGAAGAGAACTCGGCGTACTCGTCATGACCGAGACATATCCCGTGATCAGCGAGCATCAGAAGGCACATGTCCTTGCGGACGCTCTGCCGTGGCTGCAGCGATTCCGCGACAAGGTGGTCGTGGTCAAGTACGGCGGAAACGCCATGATCGACGAGACGCTCAAGACGGCATTTGCCGCCGACATGGCGTTTCTGCGGACTGTCGGCATCCATCCCGTCGTCGTTCACGGCGGTGGCCCGCAGATCAATGCGATGCTGGCGCGCCTTGGCATGAAGGGTGAGTTCCGCGGTGGTTTCCGTGTGACGACGCCCGAGGTGATGGACGTCGTGCGGATGGTGCTTTTCGGTCAGGTCGGCCGTGAACTCGTTGGCTTGATCAACGCGCACGGTCCTTACGCGGTCGGTATCTCCGGTGAAGATGCGCACCTGTTCACCGCTACTCGACGCACTGTTGCGGTCGAGGGGGAGCAGACCGACATCGGTCTGGTCGGAGACGTCACCACCGTGAACCCGGACGCGGTACTCGATCTCATTGCGGCGGGACGTATTCCGGTGGTCTCGACCATCGCCCCCGACGCCGACGGTGTCGTCCACAACATCAATGCCGATACTGCTGCTGCGGCACTGGCCGAGGCAATCGGTGCGGAGAAGCTCGTTGTCCTCACCGATGTCGAAGGTCTGTACACCGATTGGCCGGACCGATCCTCGCTGGCCACCGAAATCGACACCGACGCCCTTGCTCAGTTGTTGCCGAGCCTCGATGCCGGCATGGTGCCCAAGATGGAGGCCTGCCTTCGCGCGGTGCGCGGAGGTGTGCCGTCGGCGCACGTGATCGACGGCCGGCTCGAACATTCAGTCCTACTCGAACTTTTCACCGGCGAAGGAATCGGCACGATGGTCGTGCCGGGATCCTCGGTCGCCGGTCCCCAGCAGGGAGCTACCTCATGAGCACGATCGATCTCCAGCAGCGGTGGTCCGCTTCGCTGATGAACAACTACGGCGTACCCCGGGTTGCTCTCGTCCGCGGTGACGGGGCCGTACTCACTGACGCCGACGGCAAGCAGTACGTCGACTTCCTGGCCGGAATCGCCGTCAACATTCTCGGACACGGGCATCCGGCCGTCGTCGAAGCCGTCACGAATCAGTTGTCGACACTGGGCCATGTGTCCAACCTGTACGCCAGCGAGCCGGTCGTCGAGTTGGCGGAGCAGCTGCTCGCTCATCTCGGCAATGTGAGCGGGCGCGCGTTCTTCTGCAACTCCGGTACCGAGGCGAACGAGGCTGCCTTCAAGCTCGCTCGCGCCACCGGACGGAAGAAGATCATCGCAGCCGAGGGCTCTTTCCACGGTCGCACGATGGGCGCACTCGCTCTGACGGGTCAGCCTGCCAAGCGGGCGCCGTTCGAACCGATGCCTGCCGGTGTCGAGTTCGTGCCGTACGGCGACGTCGAGGCACTCGAGCGGGCCGTCGATTCCGACACCGCCGCTGTGTTCCTCGAACCGATCATGGGTGAGAGCGGCGTCGTGGTGCCACCGGAGGGATACCTCGTGGAGGCTCGGCGGATCACCGCCGAACGCGGTGCGCTTCTCGTACTCGACGAAGTGCAGACCGGCATCGGCCGGACGGGCTGGTTCTACGCCCATCAGGCCGTCGGTATCGTTCCCGACGTCATCACGCTTGCGAAGGGGCTCGGCGGCGGAATGCCGATCGGCGCCTGCATCGCGACCGGAGCAACGGCAGAGTTGTTTGGGCCGGGTAAGCACGGGACGACATTCGGTGGAAATCCGGTGTGCGCCGCGGCTGCACTTGCCGTGCTGAAAACCATTGCAGCGGAAGACCTGATCTCGCGCGCGGACAGTTTGGGTAAGTCGATCTCGACTGGCATCGAAGATCTGGGCCATCCGTTGGTCGACTACGTACGGGGATCAGGACTGCTGCTGGGTGTCGTGCTGACCGAGGACGTCGCGCCGGCGGTGGAAAATGCAGCCCGCGAAGCCGGGTACCTTGTGAATGCAGCGCAACCCGGAGTAATCCGGTTGGCGCCGCCGCTGATCCTCACGGATGAGCAGGCCGAAACCTTCGTGGCAGCACTACCTGCCATCTTCGACAGTGCACTATCGGCTGACCAGCCGGGGGAGAAGTGACTACCGTGGTGAAACACTTTCTCAGGGACGACGATCTGACTCCGGCGCAGCAGGCCGAAGTTCTGGAACTCGCTGCGATTCTCAAGAAGGATCCGTTCGCTCGGCGTCCACTCGAGGGTCCACGCGGAGTCGGCGTCATCTTCGAGAAGAACTCGACGCGTACACGTTTCTCGTTCGAGATGGGCATCGCACAGATGGGCGGCCACGCCGTCGTCGTCGACGGGCGCAGCACCCAACTCGGGCGTGAAGAGACGCTGGCGGACACCGGACGCGTTCTCTCCCGCTACGTCGACGCCGTCGTGTGGCGCACGTTCGGCCAGAAGCGCTTGGAGCAGATGGCAACGGGCGCAACCATTCCCATCGTCAACGCGTTGTCGGACGAGTTTCACCCCTGTCAGGTTCTGGCCGATCTGCAAACGCTGATCGAGCAGAAGGGTGAGCTCAAGGGGCTGAAGCTGACCTACCTGGGTGACGGCGCCAACAACATGGCTCACTCACTGATGCTCGGCGGAGTCACCGCAGGCATCGACGTCACCATTGCCAGCCCCGCGGGCTTCGAACCGGCGGACTGGGTAGTGGCAGCAGCACGCAAACGCGCCGAGGAAACCGGCGCGACCATCACGCTGACGCAGGACCCGCAGGCCGGCGTCGTCGGCGCCGACGCGTTGGTCACCGACACCTGGACCTCGATGGGTCAGGAGAACGACGGACTCGATCGGGTCGGACCTTTCCGTCCGTTCCAGATCAACAAGGAGCTGCTCGCAAAGGCAGATCCGAAGGCCGTCGTCCTGCACTGCCTGCCCGCGCATCGCGGCGAAGAAGTCACCGACGAGGTTCTCGACGGGCCGCAGAGTGTTGTCTGGGACGAGGCGGAGAACCGTCTGCATGCCCAGAAAGCTTTGCTCGTGTGGCTGCTGGAGCAGCGAACCCAACTGGACCCGGCGTGAGCGTCGCTCCCACTCGGGCTGGTCGCCAGTCGCGCATCATCGCGCTTCTGGCGGCTCACCCCGTCCGAAGTCAGACGGAGCTGGCGGCCTTGCTCGGTGCCGAGGGCATCGAAGCAACGCAGGCGACGCTCTCGCGTGACCTCGAAGAGCTGGGAGCGGTGAAACTGCGTGCCGCCGACGGCGGCGCCGGTGTTTACGTGGTGCCGGAGGACGGGAACCCGGTACGCGGTGTATCCGGCGGTACAGACCGCCTCTCACGGCTGTTGGGTGAGCTGTTGGTCTCCACCGATTTCAGCGGCAACATGGCGATCCTCCGGACACCGCCGGGAGCCGCGCACTACCTCGCGAGCGCACTGGATCGGTCCTCGATGCCGGACATCGTAGGCACGATCGCCGGAGATGACACCATCTTCGTAGTGGCCCGGGAACCGCTTTCCGGAGCGGAACTCGCGGCCATGATCGAATCGCTCGCCTGACCCCTTATTCTTTGATAGAGATTTTCAACCGAAGGAGCACAAAAACCATGGCCGATCGCGTCGTACTCGCCTACTCGGGCGGGCTGGACACTTCTGTTGCCATCAGTTGGATCGGTAAGGAGACGGGCGCTGAAGTTGTCGCCGTCGCCATCGATCTGGGGCAGGGTGGCGAGGACATGGAGGTCGTGCGTCAGCGCGCGATCGACTGCGGCGCAGTCGAATCCGTTGTCGTCGACGCCCGCGACGAGTTCGCGGACGAGTACTGCCTGCCGACCATCGCGGCCAACGCCCTGTACATGGACCGCTACCCGCTCGTCTCGGCCATCAGCCGTCCGCTGATCGTCAAGCACATCGTCGAAGCTGCACGCTCGCACGGCGGCACCATCGTCTCGCACGGTTGCACCGGTAAGGGCAACGACCAGGTTCGCTTCGAGGTCGGATTCGGCGCCCTCGCACCCGACCTGCAGGTCATCGCACCGGTCCGCGACTACGCCTGGACCCGCGAGAAGGCCATCGCCTTCGCCGAAGAGAACAACATCCCGATCAACGTCTCCAAGAAGTCGCCGTTCTCGATCGACCAGAACGTCTGGGGCCGCGCCGTCGAGACCGGATTCCTCGAGGATCTGTGGAACGCGCCGACGAAGGACGTCTACGACTACACCCAGGACCCGACGGTCAACTGGAATGCACCCGACGAGCTCATCATCAGCTTCGACAAGGGCCGCCCGGTCGCCATCGACGGCCGCCCGGTGTCGGTTCTCGAAGCCATTCAGGAACTGAACAAGCGCGCAGGCGCTCAGGGCGTCGGCCGCCTCGACGTCGTCGAGGACCGTCTCGTGGGCATCAAGAGCCGTGAGATCTACGAGGCTCCCGGCGCGATGGTTCTCATCACCGCACACCAGGAACTCGAGCACGTCACCCTCGAACGCGAACTCGGTCGCTACAAGCGTCAGATGGAGCAGCGTTGGTCCGAGCTGGTCTACGACGGCCTCTGGTTCTCGCCCCTCAAGGACGCACTGGACACGTTCGTCGACAAGACGCAGGAACGCGTCACTGGCGACATCCGTCTCTTCCTGCACGGTGGAGCCATCACCGTCAACGGTCGTCGCAGCCCGGAGTCGCTCTACGACTTCAACCTCGCGACGTACGACGAGGGCGACAGCTTCGACCAGTCCGCATCGAAGGGCTTCGTCGAGATCCACGGTCTGTCGTCGAAGGTCGCCGCGAAGCGCGATCTGGGACTCTGAGCCATGACGGCTCACGGTGACGGAGACGCCCAAAAACCTTACGGTGACGGAGACGCCCGAAAACACGGCACCAACGAAGGTGCGCTGTGGGGCGGGCGGTTCGAGTCCGGACCGGCCGCTGCCATGGCGGCGCTGAGCAAGTCGACTCACTTCGACTGGGTCCTCGCTCCGTACGACGTGCGGGCGTCGCAGGCGCATGCACGTGTGCTGAACAAGGCCGGCCTGCTCAGCGAAGCCGACCTCGCGACGATGCTCGACGGTCTCGACCGTCTGGCGGCAGATGTCGCCAGTGGCGCCTTCGCGCCCAGTGATTCGGACGAGGACGTACACGGCGCACTCGAGCGTGGTCTGATCGAGCGCGTCGGGCCTGAGGTCGGTGGACGCCTGCGTGCTGGTCGTTCACGTAACGACCAGGTGGCCACGCTGTTCCGCATGTGGCTTCGCGATGCGGTCCGCCGCATCTCCACCGGAGTTCTCGACGTGGTCGACGCATTGGCGACTCAGGCCGGGGCGCATCCGGATGCCGTGATGCCGGGCAAGACGCACCTGCAGGCGGCTCAGCCGGTCCTGTTGGCGCATCACCTGCTCGCTCACGCACATCCACTGTTGCGCGACGTGCAACGCCTTCGCGACTTCGACGTGCGAGCTGCGGTGTCCCCGTACGGTTCCGGTGCACTGGCCGGTTCCTCACTCGGACTCGATCCCGAAGCGATTGCGGCGGAACTGAAGTTCGACAGCTCGGCCGAGAACTCGATCGACGCAACGGCTTCGCGTGATTTCGCAGCCGAGGCAGCGTTCGTGCTCGCAATGATCGGTGTCGATCTCTCCCGGATGGCGGAAGAGATCATCATCTGGAGCACACCGGAGTTCGGCTACATCACTCTTGCCGACGCGTGGTCCACGGGATCGTCGATCATGCCGCAGAAGAAGAATCCGGATGTCTCGGAACTCACGCGCGGTAAGTCGGGTCGTTTGATCGGTAACCTCACCGGATTGTTGGCGACGCTCAAGGCTCAGCCGCTGGCGTACAACCGCGATCTGCAAGAGGACAAGGAACCGGTCTTCGACTCGGTTGCGCAGCTCGAGATGTTGCTCCCGGCCATCACCGGTCTGGTGCAGACTCTCGAGTTCCACACCGAGCGTATGGCGGAACTTGCTCCGGCAGGGTTCACGTTGGCCACCGACATCGCGGAGTGGATGGTGCGTCAGGGCGTGCCGTTCCGGGTTGCACACGAGGCAGCCGGAGCGTGTGTGCGTGTCGCCGAAGCGCGAGGCGTCGGACTCGAAGATCTCACGGACGAGGAACTGGCCGGCGTCGACAGCGCGCTGACGCCCGCTGTTCGTGAGGTGCTGACAGTCGAGGGTTCCATCGCTTCGCGTAATGCACGGGGCGGCACCGCGGGGGTGCGGGTGGCAGAGCAGTTGGACGGAGTCCGAGCAGTGGCGCAGTCGCTGCGGGGATGGACACTCTGACCTCGAGGTCGCGAGTGTCGTCCCTCTCTTTTCGGCAGTAGTCCTTCGGTCGTACGCGGTCAGGGAGCAGAATTTGCTCCCTGACCGCGTACGCGTATTCGTCGTCAGTAGTCTTGTCGCGCGCGGGAAAAATGAGACTGACGTCACATGTGAGTAACTTGGGAGTGAAATGGTGGGATTGAATTCCAAGTCTGTGCTGGGCCCGATTCGTCGGGTGGTTGCGACAGCACAAAACGGCCTCGAGGTCGTCCGGTTGGGTGGGTTGGAAACGGATGCGACCACGTCGCCGTTCGAGATCGTCGAACGCGCAGCGATGTATCGACTACGGCGTTACTTCCCGGACAGTGACCCGGAAACCGTCGGCGCACCGATCTTGCTGATCCCGCCGATGATGATGTCGGCGAACGTGTACGACGTGACCCGCGACCAGGGCGCTGTGGGAATTCTGCACGAGATGGGCCTTGACCCTTGGGTCGTCGATTTCGGTTCGCCCGACTCCGAAGAGGGCGGTTGGGATCGCAATCTTGCCGATCACATCATCGCTCTCAGCGACATCGTCGATCACATCCACCGTCACACCGGTAAAGATGTTCACATCTCCGGTTACTCGCAGGGTGGAATGTTCGCCTATCAGGCTGCTGCCTACCGACGCAGCCGAAACATAGCCAGTGTCATCACCTTCGGCAGCCCGGTAGACACACTCGCTGCATTGCCTTTCGGCATCCCGGCCGGATTGGCTACCAAGGGTGCGGATTTCCTCGCCGATCACGTATTCAATCGCCTGGCAGTCACCGGATGGATGGCTCGTACCGGGTTCCAGTTGCTCGATCCCGTGAAGTCGCTGAAGATGCGCGTCGACTTCCTGCTTCAACTGCACGACCGTGAGGCGTTGCTACCGAGAGAGCAGCAGCGACGCTTCCTCGCCACCGAGGGTTGGGTTGCGTGGTCGGGGCCCGCAGTTGCCGAACTGCTCAAGCAGTTCATCGTGCACAACAGGATGATGACCGGCGGTTTTGTCATCAAGGATCAATTGGTGTCTCTCGCCGAAATCACCTGCCCCATCCTGGCCTTTGTCGGCGAGGTCGACGACATCGGTCAGCCGCAAGCGGTTCGCGGTATCAGTCAAGCGGCTCCGCGGGCGAAGGTCTATGAATCGACTTTGCGCGCAGGTCATTTCGGTTTGGTTGTCGGTTCCACCGCGGCCAATCACACATGGCCGACAACCGGTGAATTCGTGCAGTGGACCGAAACGGGTGGGCCGCTCCCGGACCGCATCGCGAACATGGTCTACGGCGCCGACCTCGAAGACCAGACCGGTGTGTCGATCAGCAATCGGATCATCCACACCGTCGCCTCGGTCGCCGAAGTAGGGGCAGGCGTCACCAAGGGAATCAGTGACCTTGCCGCCGGCGCATTGCGCGGCACTTTCGAGTTGTCCGGCGAGGCAGCGCGCGCGTTGCCACGTCTGGCGCGGCTCAACCAGATTCAGCCGCACACCAAGATCTCCCTGAGCCAATTGCTCGCGGAGCAGCGTCGAAAGGCGCCGAACGGCGAGTGCTTCCTCTTCGACAATCGCGTGCACACCTACGAAGCGGTCAACGCCCGCATCGACAATGTCGTACGCGGATTGATCTCCGTGGGAGTGCGTCCGGCAGCACATGTCGGTGTTCTGATGGAGACCCGTCCCAGCGCGCTCGCGGCCATCGCGGCTCTCTCGCGCCTCGGTGCCGTCGCGGTCATGCTTCCGCCAGGGTCCGACATCACGGCGGCGGTCAAGCTGGGATCGGTCGATCGGATCATCACCGATCCGGAGAACGTCGATGCCGCAGTGGTTACCGGTAGGCCTGTTCTGGTTCTCGGCGGCGGCGATGCCCGTGGCCTCGAGGTGGATCCGTCGCACGACGTGATCGATCTCGAACAAATCGATCCGACGAAGGTCAATCTGCCCGGGTGGTACCGACCGGATCCCGGTGTCGCCCGCGAACTCGCGTTCATCATTTTCGCGGAATCCGGCGGTGTGCTCGAAGCCAAGCAGATCACCAACTACCGGTGGGCATTGTCGGCCTTCGGCACGGCCACGGCGGCAGATCTCGATCGCGGTGACACCGTGTACTGCCTTGCGCCGCTCCATCATTCGTCGAGTTTGCTCGCGACCATCGGTGGCGCAATGGCGGGCGGTTCCCGGATTGCTCTCTCGCGCGGACTGAACCCGGCGAGGTTTGTCGAAGAAATCCACCGCTACGGCGTGACGGTCGTGAGTTACACGTGGTCGATGATGCGCGAGATCCTCGACGAGGATCTTCTCCTCATCGACGGTAGCCATCCGGTCCGCCTGTTCATCGGTTCGGGAATGCCCCATGGTCTGTGGAAGCGGACCACGGAGGCGTTCGACCCCGCGCAGGTGCTCGAGTTCTATGCGTCGACCGAAGGCGACGTGATTCTCGCCAACGTCGCAGGCTCCAAAGTTGGCTCCAAGGGTCGCCCGCTGCCGGGGAGCGCGCAGGTTCGGTTGGCGGCCTACGACCCGCTCAGTGGTCGGCTCCTCGAAAACGGCAACGGATTTGTCCGTGAGTGCGCCGAAGACGAGGTCGGCTTGCTGCTCGGGCGCGCGGGATTCACCGCTGATCTCTCGGGCGGCGCCATGCGAGGTCTCTTCCAAGCCGGCGATTCGTGGATTCCCACCGAGAATCTCTTCCGCCGGGACGGCGACGGCGACTACTGGCTGATCGATCACAAGAACACGGTCATTTCCACCCTCCGCGGTCCCGTGTTCACCCAGCCGATCGTCGACGCTTTGTCGAGTGTTGCGCGGGTAGATCTTGCAGTCGCGTACGGCGTCGGCGACGCACCGCATCAGTTGGCGGTCGCTGCCGTGACCTGGCGTCCGGGGCGGCAGTTCCGGTCTGCCGAGCTTGCAGAGGCGCTCTCGCGCATCGATTTCGACGCTCGCCCGGACATCGTGCACGTAGTGGACGAGATCCCGGTGGGCTCGTCGTACCGTCCGAGCTCTACTGCTTTGGCTGCGGCCGGACTGCCGGCGCCGGGGCCACGGACCTGGTTTCTCGATTCCGAGACGCAGTCGTACAAGCGGCTGACCAAGGCAATTGCCGCGCAGTTGATGCCGACGAGGGTGGGCACCGGAGCACGGTAGCCTGAGGACATTCTGTTTGATCGGTTCGAGAGGACTCACGTGGCTATTGATTCGACGTTGCTCAGCATTCTGGCCTGCCCCCAGGACAAGGGCCCGCTGCTGCTGGTCGGGGACGAGTTGCTCTACAACCCCCGTTTGCGGCGCGCGTATCCGATCGAGAACGGTATTCCTGTTCTGTTGATCGACGAGGCACGCGATGTGGCCGACGACGAGCACGAGAAGTTGCTCGCACGGGCCGAAGGCTAGATCGGCAACTCGCCGGTGAGGTACCGCTGGAGGTTCGGAGCTACCAGCGGTACCAGTGCGTCGACGCTCAACGTCGCGAGCGGTTCGAGTCCGAGCACGTATCGCGTGACCAGCAGCCCGGCCATCTGAGAGGCCACCAATTCTGCTCTGATCAGGCCGGTGCCGGGTGGTGTGTCCACCCGCGGAATGATGTCGCGCAATACGATATCGAGCAGAAAGCTCTGAATCAGTTGCGATCCGTCTCCGGAAATAGCTGATCGAAAAGCCGCCAGAATCGCCGGCTGATGTTCCGAATCCCATAGCCCGATCACCGCCCGGAGAAGGCTTTCGCCGAGATTTTCGGTCGGGGAGGTGTGAACCGGTCCCAGTACCTGTGCTGGATCGATCGGTAGCGCGATCGCAGCGGTGAACAACTGCTCCTTGCTCCCGAAATGGTGATGAATCATAGCCGGATCGACGTCAGCGGCCGCGGCTATCGATCGAACGGTAGTTCTTCGAAAACCGTTCCGGGAGAACTCTCGTCGCGCCGAATCGAGAATCTGCGCGCGAGTCTCCGACTTGCCCGGTCGTCGCCCCGAACGAGTCGGCGTCGGCGCGGCGCTGTTGTCGGTCATGGAGTGCGGCGATCGAGTGTGGCTGCGGCCAGCGATAGTGCGGCGGCGGCAAAGCCCGCCATGACGGCGAGATCACGCCACATCTGACCTGTCGCGTCGGCATGCATCGACACTTGTTGAAGCGCGTCGACGGCGTAGCTCAAGGGGAGGACGTTGCTGATCCATTCGAGCCAGGTCGGCAATTGGTCACGAGGTACCAGGAGTCCGCAGAGGAAGAGCTGTGGAACCACTACGACAGGCATGAACTGCACTGCTTGGAATTCGGTCTTCGCGAACGCACTGGCCAACAGACCAAGAGCAACGCCGAGGATCGCGCCGAGAACTGCGATGACGATGACCCACGCAAGACTGCCAGCGATGGTGAGCCCGAGAAATCCGAAAGCTACCGCGCACGCGAGAGCTGCTTGAGCGGCTGCGGAGAGTGAAAATGCTGCACCGTATCCGGCGAGAAGATCGAGTTTGCCCATCGGAGTGGTGAGCAGGCGTTCGAGTGTGCCTGAACTGCGTTCGCGTTGCATCGCGATGGACGTGACCAGGAACATGACGACAAACGGCAAGATTCCCAACATCGTGATCGCCACTCGTTGGAAGAGCGAAACCTGGCCGGGTGGCGTCGGGACGTCTTGGTAGAGGAAGTAGAGCAGAATCATCAGTAACGACGGGACCAACAAGATCATGGCCACCGTACGGTGATCTTGGCGGAGCTGAAGCAGAATTCGAACGGTAGTAGCACCGAAGATCCTGATGCTCATGATATTTCGCCTCCGACGGGTGAAGTCCGAATCAGCTCGAGGAAGGCGTCCTCGAGCCGTTCACATCTGGTTTTCGCGCGCAGTTCGTCAGGGGTGAGTTGCGCGAGAAGGTACCCGTCGCGCATCAGAATCAGTTCTGCGCAGTGGTCCGCCTCGTCCATGACGTGGCTCGAGACCAACAGGGTGGTTCCGCTGCGAGCGAGGTCGGCAAATCGTTCCCACAATTCGACGCGAAGGACTGGATCGAGCCCGACGGTCGGTTCGTCGAGGATCAACACATCAGGTGACGCCACCAGCGCGCATGCCAGCGAAACTCGACCGCGTTGACCTCCGGACAGGTCGGCTGCGGTCTGGTCGGCATAACGGCTCAATCCGACGGCGCCGACTGCTGCTGCGACGTCTGCGCCGGATTTTCCGTACAGAGCGCCGAAATACTGAACATTTCGCGTGACCGTCAGGTCGCCGTACACACTGGGGGATTGGGTGACGTACCCGATCCGACGGCGAAGGGCGACGGACCCGGCGCGATTTCCCAGGACTCTGACCTCACCACTTTCGACGATCTGCGTTCCGACTATCGCGCGCATGAGGGTTGTCTTGCCGCAACCGGAGGGTCCGAGCAGTCCGGTGATCGATCCCGCCGAGACTTGCAGGTCAAGCGAGTGGAGTACTTCGTGTTTGCCGCGAATGACTCGGAGTCCGCGGATGTCTATTGCCGGCGTTGTGGTCACTGTGCGCCTCGTTTCAATAATTCATCACTTGTTGAATTATGCGACTCGGCCGACCGGCGAGTCAACGGTGTGGGCACAATCGAAGGGTGAGTATCGAGACCTTGGTAAATGTGAAAAACCCGTTGGAAGCGGGCTTGGCGGTTCTCGGCTCGACCCTGATCGTCGACGAGGTCGCTCTGAGAATTGTCGAGGTGGAGGCTTACGGCGGGGAGAAGGACGGGCCCTGGCCGGATCCGGCAGCGCATTCGTATCGGGGGCAAACGCCGCGAAACAGCGTGATGTTCGGGCGGGCGGGGCGTCTGTACGTATACCGCAGCTACGGAATGCACTTTTGCATGAACATCTCGTACGGCCCGGATGGTGTCGCGGGCGGTGTTCTGCTCCGAGCCGCCGAAATCGAAGCCGGCCACGATGTGGTGTCCGCACGGAGATCGCCGGACCGGCCGTCTCACCAATGGGCCAGAGGGCCAGGTAATCTCGGCGCTTCCGCCGCAATCACGCTGGGGGACAACGGAACAGACGTGTTCGACCCGGCGTCGCGGATTCGGCTCGAATTGGGGGAGTCGAAGGAATGGGTGAGCGGACCGCGGGTGGGTGTCAGCACCGCGGCGGAGGTCCCGTGGCGCCTCTGGATTCCGGACTCCCCGGCGGTGTCCGCGTATCGCCGAAGCCCGCGAGCGCCGGCCATTTCGTGAAGATGGGATGATCGAGTCCGTGACTGAGAATATTCTCGACGAACTGACCTGGCGCGGGCTGATCGCCCAATCAACCGATCTCGACGCTTTGCGTAAAGATCTCGAGGCCGGACCGGTCACGCTGTATGCGGGGTTCGACCCGACCGGACCGAGTCTGCACGCAGGTCACTTGGTTCCGCTCCTTGCGCTCAAGCGTTTTCAGCGTGCAGGCAACCGCCCGATCGTTCTTGCCGGCGGTGCGACGGGCTTGATCGGTGACCCCCGTGACGTCGGGGAACGGACGATGAACTCCGCCGACACCGTCGCAGACTGGGCGGGTCGCATCCGTGGTCAGCTCGAACGATTCGTGGATTTCGACGATTCGCCGACGAGTGCGGTCATCGAGAACAACATGAACTGGACGGGCAAGATGTCGGCCATCGACTTCTTGCGTGATGTCGGCAAACACTTCTCCGTGAACGTGATGCTCGCGCGCGACACCGTCAAGCGTCGCCTCGAATCGGACGGCATGTCGTACACCGAGTTCAGCTACATGCTGCTCCAGGCCAACGACTACCTGCACCTGCGGCGCGATCTCGGCTGCACGTTGCAGGTCGGCGGGTCCGATCAGTGGGGCAACATCATTGCCGGCGTCGAACTCAACCGTCGTGTCGACGGTGAGAGCGTCCACGCAATGACGGTTCCGCTGGTGACCTCGGCCGATGGCAAAAAGTTCGGAAAATCGACCGGTGGCGGCAGTTTGTGGCTCGACCCCGAGATGACCAGCCCGTACGCCTGGTACCAGTACTTCGTGAACACTGGCGACGCCGACGTGATCAAGTACCTGCGCTGGTTCACCTTCCTCACTGCGGACGAACTCGCGGAGTTGGAGACTGCAACGGCGGAGCGGCCGCATGCGCGAGAAGCGCAGAAGCGACTCGCCGCGGAGATGACGACCTTGGTTCACGGAGAACACAACACCCGTGCTGTCGAGCTCGCCAGCCAGGCGTTGTTCGGCAAGGCGGAGCTGGCGGAACTCGACGAGTCGACGCTCGCTGCCGCGCTGAAAGAAGCATCTGTCAGCGAATTGGCGCCGGGGGAGCCGCGCACGATCATCGATCTGCTCGTGACGAGCGGTCTGTGTGAGAGCAAGGGAGCTGCTCGACGCGCAGTGAAAGAGGGCGGCGCTTCGGTGAACAACCAGAAGGTGTCGGCCGACGACTGGGAGCCCACCGCATCCGATCTGCTTCACGGCAGCTGGTTGGTCGTCCGGCGCGGAAAGCGCAACTTCGCCGGCGTGAAAATCCTTCCGAACTGACGTGTGTGGGGTCACAGTTGTCTTGCGGGGCTCCTGTGGCCGCTGGTGGCCCGCCTGCGAGCGGGCTACCAGCGGATTTAACCTGAAGAACACCTGCGACCTGCACGTTTGACGCTCAGTTTTCATTCGCGTAACTTTGTCCAAGTCAGAGCGACACGGACACCAACCCCGACCGAGAGGCCGGGGACACGCGGTTGGACGAAGTCGGAGACAATCACGCTCAGCGGGAACTTGCTTCCCTGGAGCGAACAAGCTAAGATTGTAACCCTTGCCCCGGAGCTTTCAACCTGGTTGAAGTGATGGTGTGTGCGTGTTCTTTGAGAACTCAACAGTGTGTCGATGAATGTCAGTGCCAAAATTTTTTGGTACTTCACATCCGCGAATGATCAAC
>NZ_JBHTSW010000050.1:0-44448 GCF_042794945.1 Rhodococcus sp. NPDC056506
CACCCAAAACTACAAACAAACAGACCTCGTCGAACACAATTTCGCCCGCAGCATCCGATTCCGGGATGTCGACAACGGCGAGCAGCGCCCAGCCGTGATCACCCTCCGGATCCTCGAGCACCTGCCGCACCCGCCAGAACTCGCCTTCTTCAGTGACCTGGAAGAGCGCCGGCCCGCGCGCTGACGGCCCGGTTCCGATAGTTGCGTACTCCTCGAAGTACGGAAGTAGTTGCTCTTCCCACTCGGCGGCGTCGATACCGTCTTCGAGGTTTTCCAGCTCGTTCCACTGCCGACGCGACGCGAGGTCGATGCGTCGGAACATCGCATTGCGCACCATGACGCGAAATGCGCGTGGGTTCGCCGAGATGGGACGGGGAATGTCGGCGCCGAACGCAACCTCTTCCGTGTCTGCCTCGGCTCCGGGGTCGGTGAGTGACTCCCATTCGTCGAGCAGGCTCGAGTCGACCTGGCGGATCAGCTCGCCCAACCACTCGATGATGTCTTCGAGTTCCTCGGTGCGCGCTTCCGTCGGGACGGTCTGTCGCAGCGCGCGGTAAGCGTCGGCGAGGTAGCGCAGGACGAGACCCTCGGACCGGGTGAGTCCGTAATGGCTGATCAACTCGGCAAACGTCATGGCGCGTTCGATCATGTCGCGTACCACGGACTTGGGCGAGAGGGCGAACTCGGTGATCCACGGATGGCCACCGCGGTACATCTCGAAAGCCGGGAACAGCAAGTCCGACAACGGTTTCGGCCAGGTCACCTCTTCGAGGAGTTCCATGCGCTCCTCGTACTCGATGCCGTCGGCCTTCATCTGTGCCACCGCTTCACCGCGGGCGAAATGCTGCTGCGCCATCAGAACCTGACGCGGATCGTCGAGCGTCGATTCGATGATCGAGACGACATCGAGTGCGTAACTGTCGGATTCGACGTCGAGAAGCTCGAATGCCGCCAATGCGAATGGTGAGAGCGGCTGGTTGAGCGCGAAGTCGCGCTGCAAGTCCATCGTCAGCCGAGCCATCCGGCCGTACTGGTCCGGTTCGTCGAGGCGTTCCACGATACCGGCGCTGAGCAATCCGCGATACAGCGAGATCGCTTTGAGGATGTGCTTTCGTTGCGCCGGACGCGATTCGTGGTTGTCCTCCAACAGATGTCGCATCGCGTCGAAGCAGTTGCCCGGTCGGGCAATGACATTGAGCAGCATCGAGTTGCTGACCGAGAATCGCGACACCAACGGCTCGGGCGATGCAGCGACCAAACGGTCGAACGTCGCCTCGCTCCAGGACACAAACCCCTCGGGAGCCTTCTTGCGTTGAATCTTCTTGATCTTCTTCGGATCGTCGCCGGCTTTGGCGACGGCTCGCAGATTCTCCACCTCGTGTTCGGGTGCCTGGACGACGACGGTGCCCATGGTGTCGTAGCCCGCACGACCCGCACGGCCGGCGATCTGATGGAATTCGCGGGCTTTCAGATGGCGGGTGCGGACGCCGTCGTATTTGGCCAGACCGGTGAGCAGGACCGTGCGGATCGGGACGTTGATGCCGACGCCGAGGGTGTCGGTACCGCAGATGACCTTGAGAAGTCCGTCCTGCGCGAGGACTTCGATGAGCCGTCGATACTTGGGCAACATGCCGGCATGGTGAACGCCGATGCCGTGCCGGACCAGGCGGGAGAGTGTCTTTCCGAAACCGGTGGTGAAGCGGAAACCGCCCAGCGCCTCGGCGATCGCTTCCTTCTCTTCCTTTGAACAGAAGTTGACGCTCGTCAGTGCCTGGGCGCGTTCGAGCGCGGCGGCCTGCGTGAAATGCACGATGTAGACGGGGGACTGGTTGGTGGTGACCAGATCTTCGATGGTTTCGCCGACCGGTGTGGTCGCGTACGAGAACATCAGGGGCACGGGGCGTTCCGTACCGGAGACGACCGTGGTGGGCTTGCCGGTACGGCGCGTCAGATCCTCGGAGAAGAAGTCGACCTCGCCGAGAGTTGCCGACATTAACAGGAACTGCGCATGCGGCAACTCGATGAGCGGAACCTGCCACGCCCAACCGCGATCGGGTTCGGAGTAAAAGTGGAACTCGTCCATCACGACCTGGCCGATATCGGAGTTCGGGCCCTCGCGTAGAGCAAGATTCGCGACGATCTCGGCCGTCGCACAAATGATCGGCGCCGACGAGTTCACGGCGGCGTCGCCGGTCATCATGCCGACGTTCTCGGCACCGAAGACCTCACAGAGCGCAAAGAACTTCTCGCTCACCAGCGCCTTGATCGGCGCCGTGTAATACGTACGCTTGCCGAGCGACATCGCGTAGAAATGCGCGCCGATCGCCACCATCGACTTGCCGGACCCGGTCGGCGTCGCGAGGATCACGTTTGCACCCGAGACCAACTCCATGACGGCCTCTTCCTGGGCAGGATAGAGCGTCAAACCTCGTTCGAGGGTCCACGAGGAGAAAGCGTCGAAAACGGAATCAGGATCCGCGTTGTCGGGGAGAAGTTCCGTCAGCAGCACTCGTACAGGCTAGCCGCAACCGCGGATCAGGTTGCGCTTCGCTCGTCCGAGCCCATGGCGTCGAGCACTGCCATGCGGGTGGACGACGTTCCGGTGATGGTGTTCTCGCCGACGCCGGAGATCAGCATGTGACGCCAGCGCGCCTCGTCGAAGACGAGCGGCGCTGTGCTGGAAAGGAAATCTTCGACGATCTGCAGGAAACGCATCGGATCGTCGCGGAACGGGAAGTGTCCCGAGCCGCGGAAGATTTCGAGACGTGAGTTCGGCATCGCCGCGTGCGCGAGGTGAGCGTGGGAGACGGGAATGACGGAGTCGTCGTCGCCCCAGATCAGTTGAACCGGCAGATTCTCGGTCAGGTAACAGCGGTCGAGCATCGTGACGACCTGGCCGCGCCAGTCCACGACTGCCCGCAGAGTACGAAGATAGGCCTCGTAGGCAGTGGGGTCGGGGAGATCAGCGAGCACTCGAATCAGGTCCGGCGTGTCGTGCAGCATGGTGCCGGGGCGCAGATTCGAACCGTGGACGACTCCGGCAAGGTTTCCGGCCATCCGGACGAGCGGCATCGCGCCGGGAATCCGAAGCAGTTTGACGACCTCGTTGACCACCGGAACGGACATGAGCCGCAGCAGCGGGTGAACATCCTTGGTGACACCACCGGCCGAGACCAGCACGAGGCGATCGACCATGTGCGGAAACTGGTAGGAGAACTGCATCGCTACGCCGCCACCGAGCGAATGCCCGATGACGGTGACGTGCTCGATACCGAGCGTCGACAGAAGATCACGCATGCCGTTGGCGTACGCGGCTACCGAATAGTCGGCGCGCGGCTTGTCGGAGCGGCCGTGACCCAACAGGTCAGGCGCGATGACGGTGTACTTCTTGGCGAGGTGGGGAATGATCTCGGTCCACGTCGACGAGTTGTCGCCGATTCCGTGCAGGAGCAGTACTGCCGGGCCCTCTCCGGCTATCCGAAATGCGCGTCGGTAGCCGTGAATGGTCCGGAACATCATCCGCGGTTCCTCGTCGGGGACCGGTCGGAGCTGACGGTTCCGTGGTCTGCTCATGTCGCCTCCTGGCTCAGCGTGAGACCACGTTGACTGTCTGCTCCAGTTGTTGAGCCGTCAACGAAAATCTCACAGAGTTCGAGGCTATCCGACGGATGTGTCCTGAACAACAGCCCAGGTAACGGAGGGGTTGCGGAATGCGCACAATGTCGAATTATGCGCTCCACCCGTCACGTTTTGGTCAGTTGTCGCCCCGATCGGCGTCTCCAGCTGAGCCGAAATCGTCGTTTCCGGCCTGTTCGGCCAGGAACTTTTCGAACTCTGCGCCGATCTCGTCGCCGCTGGGCAGGTCGGCTTCGCCGGCCAGAAGTGACGACTGTTGTTCCTGAGCGGCGACAAAAGTGTCGTATTGCCGCTCCAAAGCGTGGACTACAGTCTGAACTTCTTCGTTCCCGGCTATGTGCTCGTTAACCTGTTCCCGAACGCGTGCTGCGGCCTCACCCAAAGCCGCCAGGGGAAGTTCCAGATCCGAAACCTCGGAAACGTTTTCGAGCAAAGTCTCTGCTGCGCCCGGGTAGTCGGTCTGCGCGAGGTAGTGGGGCACGTGAACCGAGAAGCCCATCGCCTCGTGGCCGTGCTGAGACATGCGAAGCTCGAGCAGGGACGACGCACTACCGGGAACCTGCAGTTCACCGGACCAGCGCTGATGGTCCTGGATGAGGTCCTTGTTGGTCGAATGTGCTGTCACGCCCAGCGGCCGGGTGTGGGGAATCGCCATCGGAATGGCATTGAGGCCGATGGTTCGACGTACGCCGAGCTGTTCGGACAGCAAGCGAACGGCCGTGGTGAAGCGCTCCCACTTGAGATCCGGTTCCATGCCGGCGAGCAGCAGAAACGGCGTGCCGGTCGTATCGCGCAATGCGTACAGATTGAGGGCCGGTGCGTCGTAGTCGGAGAAATGATCGGCCTTGAAAGTCATCGTCGGTCGACGCGAGCGGTAGTCGATCAGCTCGTCGACAGCAAACGACGCGACAAGTTCGGTTTCCAGGCTTTCCCGCAGATGAGTTGTTGCCAGTTTCACGGCATGGCCTGCGTCGGAGTAACCCTCGAGTCCGTGAATCAGGATCGGTCCCTGGCCGTCGGCAGCCGCCAGTTGGGGCGCCGGGAATTCCAGCTCGTACATCCTCGACTGTTCGTCCATCGCAGTCCCCTTCGCTCTTCGGTCTTGATCTCAAGTGTCCACTATCGGCGCACGCTCGACAGCATCGGAGTCAGGTGCCCGACAGCACTGGATCAGACGTTCATCGGTAAGAACACCGAGTCGGTGACCGATCATTCCCGATCGGGCGAGACGGGCGTTCGCCGAGAGCGAAGCTGAGCGGTATCTTTCGACACTTGGCCTGGGCCTTCGGCAGATGTCCGGCGCGCGGCTTCGGGCATGGCAGAGTGGAACACAAGGTCGGCGCGGCCGATTTGTCCGAAATGGACCGGTCGATTGTCCGGATCGGTCGAGGTCGAGTGCGGAGGCTTACATGCGAGTGTGTCCACGATCGTTCAGGCGAGTGGCAGCATGTTCGTTTGCGGCCGTGGCCGCCGCCGCACTGCTCGCGGGCTGCTCCGGATCGGTTCAAGGTGCACCCGTCCCGGACTCCGCGCCCGCAACAGCCGGTGCGACCGACAGCGGCTCCGAGGGGCCGAGTACGACGGCCGCGCCCAAGACATCGGCCCCCAAATCTTCTACTCCGAAAACAGCGGCATCGTTGTCGGAATTGCTTCTCACTCCGGCCGAATTTCCCACACCGTTCGATGCCGTCGTGCTGCCGCCGCAGGCTGTTCCGATGGCAGCGCCGGATCTTGTCGGCGTCCCGCGCGGTGCCACCGTCGATCCATCCGAATGTGAGCCACCGGAACAGGACTACGGCCCGAACGGGACCGTGATGGCGGTCGGGACCGACAACGCGACGAGGGCGACCATTTCGGTCGAACTCACGAAGGTCGACGCACCACTGGGCGAGTTGGAAGCGCAAACTCGGCAGTGCCCGTCCATGACGGTTACCGCGAACGGTGTCACCACAACTGTGACTACGGAAATTCTTCCGCCCTCGCCGATCGATGCCGACAAGACGATGTCACTTCGCCGCACAGTCGTTTCCCCCAAGGCCGCAGCCGGCGATCAGACGATGCTGACCTTGATCGCGCAGGTCGGCGACGTACGGGTAACGACAACACTGATGACGTTCGGTTCTGCGACACCGTCGACGGCACCGTTGGATCAAGCGTTCACGGCAGCGGTACAGAAGGTCAAAGCAGGTAAGTGATTTCGCAGCACACAGGTCCGACAAGGAGCGGAACTGCTCGGTGCGGCGCGGTACTTGGTCCCCAACAAATGCGGTAATCCACAGATAACTTCGACGCAGCTGTTTCCCCTGGTCGAGTAGACGGCCGGGTCGGGGTGATCAGCGACGGTCTGTGCATGACAACATCACCTCTTCCGGGAGAATTCGAATTCTCCGACGACGATCTTGCCGCCATTCTCGGATGCGTCGAACGCGTCTCCGATCCAGGGGAATTGATCGCGGCAATACCCGCACTCCTGGGATTTCATCCGTCCAACTCTGTTGTTGCGCTGTCGCTGACGGGCAGCTCCGCGTCGACGCTCGGCCCGGTGATGCGTCACGACTACTTTCCCAGCGCCGGGGGGAAGCCTGCGCGGCAGATGAGGGCGGCGCTGCGCCAGTTCGCCGCCGTGTGCGACGGGGAGGGAGCGCGTGCAGTCGTCCTCGTGGTGATCACCGATTGCTCGATCGGTGAAACTCTTCTCGACGAAACCATCGAGCTGGCCGAGGTATTCGAAGACATGCTCGCCGGAACCTGTGTCGAGCTGGCCGACGTATTATGCACGGCCGCAATAGAATCCGGTCGACCATGGGCGAGCGTCATGCGTTCGATTCACCGTGGCACCGTGCCTGACCCGGCATCCTCGCCGGTCGCGGCGGCACAGGTGTTGGGAGGGAGGGTCATTCGCAGTTCGCGTGAGGAACTGGTCCACTGGGTACACGGTGCCGGCCGCAATCACGAGACGATTGCGCGACTGATCACGAGCGGAAGAGAATCGAGTGCGTATGGCGGGGGATCAGGCGGTGATGCCGCAGTCCAGCGCCGGGTCGACCTGGTGTTGGAACATGTCCGCCGTGCGGAGGCAGGCTCTTACCCGGACCCGCAGGAATGCGCAGATCTGATGGTGGCTTTGACGGATGTTCACGTGCGTGACGTGGTGTTGGGTCTGGCGATCACGTCAGTTGCGGCAGCCGCCGAGCAATTGTGGCTCGTACTCACTCATGAAGTACCGTCTCCCGAACGAGCCTGGCCGGCAACACTTCTCGGGTTCTTCGCATACGTGCGCGGAGACGGTCCACTGGCAGGTGTTGCACTGTCGGCCGCACTGTCGGCCGATTCGGAACACACCTTGGCCGGATTGCTGGATTTATCCCTTCAATCCGGCGTGCGCCCCGACGGGATCCGAGACCTCGCGGCCGTCGGATTGTCCATCGGGGAATCGCTCGGAATCGGCGACTTACCGCCGGCACTGCCGAGTGGAGGCTAGCGAGCTGCGTGCGAGCGGTCGCCCAGATCCTGGAGGAACTGCCATGCATCGGCGACGATGACATCGAGATCGGTACGCGTGGGCGTCCAACCCAACTCGGCAATCGCCTTGTCGCTCGACGCGATCAGTACGGCCGGATCACCCAGGCGTCGTGACGCGTCTTCGACGTTGATCGGCAGGCCGGTGACCCGCGCACAGGCAGCGATCACCTCGCGCACGCTGAAGCCCGCACCACTTCCGAGGTTGTAGATGCGGTGCTCGCCGGGAATCGAGGATTCGAGAGCCAGGAGATGCGCTTCGGCGAGGTCCAGCACGTGGATGTAGTCGCGTACTGCGGTTCCGTCCGGCGTGGGCCAGTCGGTTCCGAAGACCGAGATCTTGTCTCGCTGCTCGAGCGCGACCTGCAGGACGAGCGGAATCAGGTGGGTTTCGATCACCCGGTTCTCGCCGGCGGACTTGTATGCGCCCGCGACGTTGAAGTAGCGCAAGCTGGTCGCGCCGAGGCCGTGAGCGATCGAGTACGAGGTGATCGCATGATCGATCGCGAGCTTTGTCGCGCCGTACGGATTGGTAGGGCGGGTCGGAGCGGTCTCCACGATCGGGGACTGCTCCGGTTCCCCGTACGTTGCGGCGGTGGAGGAGAACACGAGGCGGGGAGTACCGGAGATACGGATCGCCTCGAGCAACTCGATGGTCGTGACGACGTTTCCGCGCCAGTACTTTTCGGGGTGCAGCACCGATTCGCCGACCAGCGACTGCGCCGCGAAGTGAAGTACGCCGTCGAAAACCGGTGAACCCGCACTACCGAGGATCTCGGCAGCCAGAGCCCCCACGTCCCCTTCGATGAACTCGGCACCGGCAGGCACCGCGTCGGCATTTCCGGTGGAGAGGTCGTCGATGACGACGACTTCGTGCCCACGCTCGAGCAACACGGTGCTGCACACACTGCCGACGTAACCGGCGCCGCCGGTGACCAGGAGTTTCATCTACTACTTCCTCAGACCTGCTTGACCTGAACGGCGTGAGCCATTTCCTCGGACAGGTCGAATCCGCTGTGACCCGGCACGATGATGGTCACCGAGCCCGGACGGGTTTCGACCGTCACCCTGGCGTCGGGAACGACGCCGGCGTCACGCAGCTGCGCGATCACCTCGGGATCGGACTGCACGTGCTCGGCGAGTCGCCGAACGACCACAGCTGTCTGTGCGCCGTGCGGAATATCGGTCAGGCGCACCAATGTTTCGGTGGTGGCAACCGGGCCGTCGAGTCCCAACTGGTCCAACCCCGGAATCGGGTTGCCGTAGGGCGACGTCGTGGGGTTGTTCAGAACGACGACGAGCCGACGCTCGACCTCCTCGCTCATCACGTGCTCCCAACGGCATGCCTCGGCATGTACGTCTTCCCATTTGAGACCGATGACGTCCACCAGCAGGCGCTCTGCCAACCGGTGCTTACGCATGACAGAGATCGCGAGATCGCGACCCTTGTCGGTGAGTTCCAGATGTCGATCGCCGGCGACCATCAGCAAGCCGTCGCGCTCCATACGCGCAACTGTCTGGCTGACGGTGGGTCCGCTCTGTTCGAGCCGTTCGGCGATCCGCGCCCGGAGTGGGACTACGCCCTCTTCTTCCAAGTCGTAGATCGTCCGGAGATACATCTCCGTGGTGTCGACTAGATCCTTCACACTCAACCCCTTCGTCAGTTGATCATTCTACCGTTCAGTTCGTGGTTCCGGTGCCGCCTCCACTGCGGCGAGTCCAGCGCATGCCCGAAATGGATTCGTGTCACTCGATCTCGGTCTCCGTAGCGGGCCACGAGTGTGGTGTGCGGCACGAAACGAGAAGGAAGTAGCGTGATCCCATGACCGCGTCGATCAGATCTGACGGGGACCCCGCGGCGTCTCGAGCGAATCGAGTCGTGGTGTGGAGTCCGGAGTACCTGAGCTATCGGTGGAGCGCCGATCACCCGATGAATCCCACCCGTCTGGATCTCACGATGGCGCTCTCGCGAAGCCTCGGACTTCTCGAGGGCATCGAGTTTCTCGAACCGAGCGCCGCGTCCGATGCCGACCTCCTCCGAATCCACACACCGGCATATCTTGCAGCGGTCAAAGACGCGGGTAACTCTGCGAACAACGGTGTGAGCGGCCAGGATGTTCCCCACGGGTTGGGTACCGAGGACAACCCCGTGTTCCCGCACATGCACGAAGCAAGTGCGATCCTTGCCGGCGGCTCGTTGGCCGCAGCGCAGGAAATCGCTTCGGGACGTACCCGCCGCGCGGTCAGCATCGGCGGCGGCATGCACCATGCGATGGCGGATTGGGCTTCGGGATTCTGCGTCTACAACGATGCGGCTGTGGCGATTTCGTGGCTGCTCGACAACGGTTACGACCGCATCGCCTACATCGACGTCGACGCTCACCACGGCGACGGTGTGCAACATGCGTTCCTCGGGGACCCCCGAGTACTCACGGTCTCGCTGCACCAGCATCCGGCAACGTTGTGGCCCAACACCGGGTGGTCGAGCGAAGTCGGCGACGGCGCGGCCGAAGGTACAGCGGTGAACATCCCGATGCTGCCCGGGACCGTCGACGCGTTGTGGCTGCGCGCTTTTCACGCCGTCGTCCCGGGTGCCATTGCAGCCTTCCGCCCGCAGATCATCATCAGCCAGTGCGGGGTGGATTCGCATCGCGAGGACCCGCTCGCGGACCTCGCCCTCACCGTCGACGGTCAGCGTGCCGCGTTCCTGGCGATGCGCGACCTCGCCGACCGCTACTCCGAGGGACGGTGGCTGGCGGTCGGCGGCGGGGGATACGGACTGGTTCGCGTCGTGCCGAGAGCCTGGACCCACCTGATCGCGGCCGCGCTCGATCGCGAGATCGACGTCGACACAGCTGTCCCCGAAGACTGGAAGGACTCGACGAAACTTCGTGCGCCGAGCGTCGACCTCCCGCCGACCATGGGTGACGGCGGCAATGTCGCTTACACGCCGTGGGACGGCCCGGGTGGTACACCGGAGACAGGTGTCGCCTCGGTGGACCGTGCGCTCACCCGCATCGACTCGGCGATCATCGCGACGCGCCGCGCTTCGTTCCCGCTACTCGGACTCGACCCGGAGGATCCCCGTGACTGAACAGTCCGATACCGAAGAAGCCGGAGCCGGAACGAGCGGTGAGGCTCCCGCGACCGATCCCGCCCACACCTATCCGCATTCGTGGGTAGTCGACGTCCTCGCTTCCGACGGAGGTGCTGTGGCGCTGCGACCCATCGTTCCCGAGGACGCGGACAAGCTCGTCGAATTCCACGGCAAACTCTCCGAGCGCACGCGATACCTGCGGTACTTCGGCCCGTACCCCACGATGTCGGCGCGCGACGTCAAGAATTTCACGACCGTCGACCACCACAATCGCGTCGCGTTCGTGATGATGCTCGGCGACGAGATCATCGCGGTGGGACGATACGAGCGACTCCTCGACGTAGGGGACGGCAAGTCTGCCGAGGTCGCCTTTGTCGTCGCCGACGCACACCAGGGGCGCGGCCTCGGACCGATCCTGCTCGAATACCTGGCAGCAGCAGCGGCCGAGAACGGTCTGACGATGTTCGTCGCCGAAGTCCTCTCCGAGAACCGCAACATGGTGACGGTCTTCCGTGAGGCCGGGTACCAGGTGAGTCGCTCGTTCGACGGCGGCGTACTGCGACTCGAATTTGCGATCGACCCGACGGAAGCGCTTGTTTCGGTACGTAATTCGCGGGAGCGGGCAGCCGAAGCACGCAGCATGGGTAACGTACTCAGCCCACGATCGGTGGCCGTGATCGGCGCATCGGCGGACCCTGCCAAGGTGGGCAACGCGGTGTTGACCAACCTGCTGCGCGGCGGATTCACCGGACCTGTTTACCCCGTCAATGCCGAGCATCGGTCGGTGCACGGGGTGCGGGCGTACCCGACGGTTCGTGACATCCCCGACGACGTCGACCTGGCTGTCGTGGCGGTTCCTGCGGAATCGATCAATTCGGTACTCGACGACTGCCTCGACAAGGGCGTCAAAGCGCTGGTGGTCGTCTCGTCCGGCTTCAGTGAGAGTGGTCCGGACGGGCGCTCGTCCGAACGCAAACTGGTCCACGCGGCCCGCGCCCACGGAATGCGGCTCATCGGCCCGAATGCGCTGGGCGTCGCGAACAACGACCCGGCGATTTCGTTGAATGCTACGCTCGCGCCGGTTTTGCCGGTGGCAGGCAACGTGGGCTTCTTCTGTCAGTCCGGCGCGCTCGGCATCGCCATTCTCGACGAAGCCGCGCGCAGCCGAATCGGATTGTCCGCCTTCGTTTCCGCCGGTAACCGTGCGGATGTCTCGGGCAACGACCTTCTGCAGTACTGGGATTCCGACCAGTCCACCGAAGTGGTACTTCTCTACCTGGAGAGCTTCGGCAACCCCCGAAAGTTCTCCCGCATCGCCCGTCGAGTTGCGCGGAAGAAGCCGATCGTCGCGGTCAAGAGCGGTCGGCACGCGGTTCCGCCAGTGCTTGCGGCCACCGGAGTCGAGATCGACGATTCGATCGTCCGCGCCCTCTTCGAACAGGCCGGCGTCATCCAGGTCGGCTCCATCTCACAGTTGTTCGACTGTGCGCTGCTCTTCGGATATCAGCCGTTGCCGGCCGGTCCACGGCTTGCCGTCATCGGCAACTCGACCGCGCTCGGTGTCCTTGCTGCGGACGCCGCCCGCAGTGAAGGTTTGCAAGTCAGCGACCCCGTCGACCTCGGCGCACAGGCGAGCCCGGAACTGTTCGCCACGGCCGTGCGCGACGCGTTGGCGTCGTTCGACGTCGATGCCGTCATCGCCGTCTTCGTTCCCCCCGTTGCCATACCGGTCGAGCCGTTCGCGAAAGCGCTCAAAGACGCGGTGGCCGGGTCGGACAAGCCGATTCTCACGACGTTCCTCGCAGCGGAGGGTGTGCCGGACGTCCTGGCGGTCCGTGACGAAGTCGGTAACCCGACCCGCGGTTCGGTGCCTTCCTACCCGGGGCCGGAGCGTGCCGCACTGGCGTTGGCGAGGGCTTGGCGTTACGCGGAGTGGCGCAGCAAGCCTGCGTCGAAGGTTGTTCGCCCCGTGGGAATCGACTCCGAACGAGCCCAGAAGATGGTGGCCGATTGGCTCGAAAACTCGCCTGGGCGTTGGCTTTCGGACGTGGAAGCGGCGGCTCTCCTCGAGTGCTACGGCGTCGCCGTCGTCGAATTCCGTTCGGTCCTGAGCGAAGACGAAGCTGTAGAGGCAGCGGATGCGGTCGGCTATCCGGTCGCGGTCAAGGCAACCGGCGAAATGTGGCGTCACCGACCGGATCTGGGCGGCGTCAGGCTGGATCTGAGTGGACCGGAATCGGTGCGCCTCGCATACCGCGACCTTGCGGCCGCGTCCGGTGAACCGCTGCTGCACGTGCAGAAAATGGCGACCAAGGGCATCGGATGTGTGGTCGGTGTCCAGGACGACCCGTCCTTCGGCTCGCTGATCTCGTTCGGGCTCGCCGGTGTGATCTCGGACCTCCTCGGCGACCGTGCCTATCGCGTGCTGCCACTCACCGAGGACGCGGCAACCGAATTGATCGACGCACCCAAGGCGGCACCGCTTCTGTCCGGATATCGCAACGCCGTTCCGGTCAACAAGGGTGCGTTGGTGGATCTGGTTCAGCGCATCTCGGCGCTGGCCGACGACCTTCCCGAAGTCCGCGAACTGGCCTGCGAGCCGGTACTCGCTTCGGCCACGGGAGCAGAGATCACCGATTCACGCGTCCGAATCGGACCTGAACCGAGCGCAATCGACCTTGGGCCCAGGCGGTTGCGGTAGATACAGCGGTTGGGGTGGATACAGCGAACAACACCGGCCACCGCACATTTCCCGAGGGGGAGGGAAATAGCGGTGGCCGGTGCTCTGTGCGGTGCGTCAGCGCGAGTGGTGTGGCGCGCCGACGCACGTGCTGTGTTCGATCAGCTGGCGTATGACCGCAGTTTCTCGGCGCGATCACCGACACGGAGCTTGCCCATGACCTCACGCTCGATCTGACGAACCCGCTCGCGCGAGAGACCGAAGAGCTTGCCGATCTGATCGAGGGTGCGGGGCTGGCCGTCGTCGAGACCGTAGCGGAGCCGGATGACCTGCTGCTCACGCTCGTCGAGTGTCCCGAGCACGCTGCGCACGTCGCTGTGAAGCAGACCGGCGATGACGGCGTTCTCAGCCGAGGTCGCCTCGGAATCTTCGATGAAATCGCCCAAGGGCGCTTCTTCGTCGTTGCCGACCGGCATGTCCAGGCTTACCGGGTCGCGGCTGTGGTCGAGCAGATCGGCGATCTTGTGCGCCGGGATGCCCGACTCTTCGGCCAACTCGTCGTCCGTCGCTTCGCGCCCGAGCTGCTGGTGCAGTTCGCGCTTGATGCGGGCGAGCTTGTTGACCTGCTCCACGAGGTGCACTGGGAGCCGGATGGTGCGGCTCTGATCAGCCATTCCGCGGGTGATCGCCTGACGGATCCACCAGGTGGCGTACGTCGAGAACTTGAAGCCCTTGGCGTAGTCGAACTTCTCCATGGCACGGATGAGTCCGAGGTTGCCTTCTTGAATGAGATCGAGGAGCGGCATACCGCGACCGGTGTAGCGCTTGGCCAGCGAGACGACGAGTCGCAGGTTCGCTTCCAGGAGGTGGCTACGCGCCGACTGTCCCTCGCGAACGATCGTTGCGAGATCCCTCTTCTTGGCGACTGTCAGGCGCTTTCCCGTGGCAAGAACGTGGCTGGCGTACAGCCCCGCTTCGATTCGCTTCGCCAGTTCGACCTCGTCTGCGGCTGTCAGCAGTGCGGTACGACCGATCCCGTTCAGGTAGACACGGACCAGGTCTGCGGCCGGGCTCTGGGCGTCCAGATCTGCGGCGCTCGGACGAATGCGAGTAGTGGTGCTGGGGCTTGTCATGACTTGCCTCCCTATCGGCGGTCTCTCACACAGTTCAACGTGTGAGAGTTCCGGGAAAGTTCCCGCGCCGATTTCCGCTAAATCGCCGTGACCTGCAGTTATTTCCCAGTCGTCCTGAGAAGTTGCTGAGAACACAAAAATCTGCAACTCGCCGGGAACTCAATTCGTGACGGGAAGCACCAACCCGTGACGGACCAGCGAGACCAGCAGTGTGACGACGGCCTCACGTAGTTGGTCAGGGTCTTCGCCGTTCGCAGCGGCGAGAAGTTCCACCAGTTCGTCGACCACCAATCCGTCCGCTCTGAGCCCGGCGAGCAGCGCAGCACCGAGCTCGTCGATCTCGTGCTGCCAGTGCGGTCCGTTGCCACGGTGCACACGCGTGACCACTTGCTGCCATCCCTCGTCACCGGGGAGGTAGACGCGTTCGAGAGCCGTGTCCGGATCGAGGACGAAGCGTTCCTCGAGGACGTCGTGTTCACGCAACCAGGCAAGACGATCGAAGTACGCCGACGACTCGGCCCCGAGTGGGTCCGAGAAGCCGTGCATGAGATCCTCGGCCATCAGATCGGTGGGGAAGTCGGTGCGGCGGAGGAAGACGAACCCGAATCCGACGCCTTCGACGTCGGCTTCTTCGAGGTGGTCAAGCCAGGCGTTCGCCCTGGACGCCGTTTCCGGGTCCCGTGGATCCTGCCCGCCGTCCTTGAGCCACGTTCCGACGTACAGAGCCGGATCCGCCACGTCGCGCTGCACGACCCAGGCATCGACGCCGTGCGCCGGCAGCCACGACGCGATCCGCGAACGCCAGTCCTGCCCTTCGATGTGCACCCACGACGCCAACAGTGCTGCCGTGCCGCCGGGGTTCAGGTAGTCGATCGAGCGCGAGATCATCAATTCGCTCGCACCGTCGAGATCGAGGCCGGAATCGCGGTACGTGTGATGTACGCGTGCCTCGCCGACGACAAACGGGGGATTGGCGACCACCTGGTCGAAGGTTCGACCCTCGACCGGTTCGAACCAGGACCCTTGAAGCAGTTCGACGTCGAGTCCGTTGAGCGCCATGGTCGCGGCCGTCAGATCGACCGCGCGTTGATTGATGTCTGTTGCCGTCACCGAATCGGCATAGGTGTTCGCGTGCAGGGCTTGGATGCCGCAACCCGTGCCGAGGTCGAGCACGCTGCCGACCCTTGCGGTGGGCGTCGCCTGCAACAAGGACAGCGATGCATGGCCGACACCGAGCACGTGATCGGCCGTGGCCTTCTTCGGGCGGATTCCGCCGTCGAGATCCGAGATCACCCAACGATCGCCGTCGCCGACGTCGATGGGGCGAAGATCGACCGCGGCCCGCACCAGCGGGTTCTCACTGTCGAAGTTCTCACCTTCGAGCAGACCGGCATCGACGCACTGTGCCATTGTCAACGGAGCCAGCGCTGCAGCGACATCGGCCGCCGGGCAGTCATCGGCGAGAAGGAACAGTCTGATGAGAACGCCCAGATCCCCGTGGTCGAGGCTGGCGCGGCGGACAGGGACCGGCTCACTACGGCCGAGAGCGGCGTGAACTTCGGGCCCCAGTGCGTCGAGCATGGTTCCGGTGTCGAATCGATTGCGAAGCAGAGCCTCACGCAGCGCAGGGGTGATGGACAGGAGCGTTTCGCTTCTCACCCGGTCATTCTCGCAGGCGGAACTTGTCAGCCTTCGATGGTGTGGTGCGTCGCGGATTCGATCTCGCCTGCGGTCTTCTTTCGCCCGTCGTATCGACTCGGCTCGTCCTTGGTGCGCGGTGGTCGGTCGTTGGCGATCAGGACGGCGATCCAGGGAAGCGGAATGGATGCACCGATGATGAGCATCGAGATCCAGGCGTTGGCCCAGATGCCGTACGCGATCGCCGCGAGGATCAACGCCGGGAACCGGAAGGACATGATGATCATGTACTTGCGCACTCGGGCTTTGTGCTGTTCTTCGACGGACTTCTGCGCTTCGGTGATCAGTACGGGATTGTCGGGAGTCCCGGCCTCGTCGGACCTGCCGAACGCGCCATTTCGTGCCATGACTCCACTGTTCCACTCTCGGCCGACAATTGCACACGACCCGTAGGTCGCACCGCTGTGACGGAGACGGCATTATTGGAGGGGTGAGCACTCAAACCAAGGAACGTCCCGACGTCTCCACTGACGAAACGACCGACGACGACACCCCGAAGTTCTTCCACTACGTGAAGAAGAACAAGATCGCCGAGAGCGCCGTCATGGGCACCCATGTCGTCGCGCTGTGCGGCGAGGTGTTTCCCGTGACGAAGTCCGCCAAGCCCGGATCACCGGTGTGCCCGGACTGCAAGAAGATTTACGAAGGACTCCGTAAGGGCGACTGACCTCGGGTCACGCGAGCGGCGGTACTTCCAGAGCTCGGCGGATCGACAGCCTCGACGCAGTCGGACGCCGGGCTTTGCGCGTCTGTGTCCGGCTTACCGACAGGATCTTGGTCGTTGCAGGAGTTCCGGCGCGACTCCGTTTGGTTGCTCGCCGTTTGTCTGCTGCGCGGCCGTCCGTACGAGGGAACCGCGGCTGGATCCGCTTTGTCGCCCGAGATGCGGATCGGGCTGGTGGCAAGGTGCCAGGTCAGGTTGGTGACCGGGCCCGTGGCGTCGTCGGTGTTCTGAGAAGCGAGCCACTCTCGCATCTGCTCCATCCGGGTGGCACGAGCCGGCCAGAATTCCTGCACCGTCGCGTTGAACTCGGCGCCGAGCACGACGGCAAAACCGAGGAAGAAGGTGAAGAGCAGAAATGCGATCGGCGTTGCCAGCGCGCCGTACGTGTAGCCGGTGCTGGTGACAAATCCCAGGTACCAGCGTAATCCGGTGCTGGCGGCCATGAAGAACACACCGGCGACCAGAGCGCCGGCGAGGAGTCGATGCCACGGCAGCGACTTCGGCAGAGCGACCTTGTAGAGCGTCGTGAGGCCGATGATCACCAGTAGGCCGACCGCGGGGTAGTAGAAGGTGTCGACCAGATTCGATCCGACTTCGTACCAGGAGGCGGGCAGTGCTCGCCCGACGAGCGTCGGTCCGAGAGCCACCAACGGCAGGATGAACACCGCCATCACCAGGAACATCACGTAGAGCAGCAGGGCGAAGATGCGCTGCCAGATGGGATTGCGTGCGTCTTGCTGACCGTGTGCTTCCACGATCGAGTCGACGAACGTACTGATCGCCGACGATCCCGCCCACAGGGAGAGCAGGAAGCCGACCGAGATGATCTCCGGCCGTCCGCGCTGCAAAACGTCCGTGACGGTCGGACGGATGATCTGGTCGACGACGCTTTCGCTGAAGATCGTTCCGCTGAACGTGACGATCTTGGATTCGATGATCTCGACGGTGTTGGGTCCGAACCATCCACCGATGTAGCCGATCATCCCGAGAAGGCCGAGCAGCAGGGGAGCGAGTGACAGCGTTTGCCAGAACGCGGCCGTAGCCGCCTTTCCGAAGATGGAATCGTCCCAGGCCTTGCTCAGCGTTCGACCGATCAACTGCCCGGTGCGGCGTAGCGGATGCCATCTGCGGTGGTGCAGATCACTTCCGCTCGACTTCTCGCCTCGCGCTTCACTCATGATGTCTCCAGCATCCCTGACGACACACCCGGTTGCCCAACCATGGCGCCGACGTGTCGCACATTTCTGAGACAATTCGCGTGCAGGTCGGCAGGATGCGAGGGCAGCGAAAGCTCGCCGGCCGGAGTGAGAACGGCCATGAGTACGCGCTTCGAGTGCGGCTTTCGTCGGTGGCGGCGGCTAGGCTCGTCGCCGGACATTGATGAAAATTCGAGGAGCGCGAGACAACAGTGCGATTCCAGTGGAGGCGCGGCCTATGACGTCTGAGACCGTGGCAGCCGAACTCGGCAATTCGACCGAACCCGCCGGAGCCCAATCCGCGGGAACCCAGCCTGGCGCCCCTACCGGTTCCCTTCGTGCATGGCAGCGCCGTGCACTGACCAAATACCTTTCCAGCAGCCCCCGTGACTTCCTGGCGGTCGCAACGCCAGGAGCAGGTAAGACCACCTTCGCTCTGCGAGTAGCTTCGGAATTGCTCCGCGACCGGACGGTCGACCAGATCACCGTCGTCGCTCCGACCGAGCACCTCAAGCACCAGTGGGCCGAGTCCGCTCAGCGCTCCGGCCTGGCATTGGACTCGCGGTTCTCCAACTCGACCGGCCAGACCTCGAGTGACTATCACGGAGTCGTGCTGACCTACGCCCAGGTTGCTTCGCACCCGTCGAAGCACCGTGTGCGCACCGAAGGCCGCAAGACGCTGGTCATCCTCGACGAGATCCACCACGGCGGCGACGCGAAAAGCTGGGGCGACGCCATTCGTGAGGCTTTCGGCGACGCGACCAGGCGGCTCGCGCTGACCGGAACTCCGTTCCGCAGTGACGACAGCGCCATTCCTTTTGTCGAGTACGAGCCGGACAAGGAAGGTCTGCTCCGCTCGAAAGCCGATCACTCCTACGGATATTCGGATGCGCTCAAGGACGGCGTGGTGCGACCCGTCGTGTTTCTCGCCTACTCGGGCGAAGCGCGGTGGCGCAACAACGCCGGCGAGGAATTCACCGCCAGGCTCGGCGAGCCGCTGAGCGCCGAGCAGACGACTCGGGCCTGGCGGACGGCCTTGGACCCTGCCGGGGACTGGATTCCTGCCGTGCTGCACGCAGCAGACACCCGTTTGGCGCAGCTGCGCAGTACCGGTATGCCCGATGCGGGTGGACTTGTCATCGCGACCGACCAGACAGTGGCCCGCGAGTATGCGAAGGCGCTCGCCGCGATCACCGGCGAACAGCCGGCCGTCGTGCTGTCCGACGACCCCACCGCTTCCAAGCGAATCGCCGAATTCGGTGCAAGCGACCAGAAATGGATGGTCGCGGTCCGGATGGTGTCCGAGGGCGTCGACGTTCCCCGTCTGGCTGTCGGTGTGTACGCGACCAGCGCGTCGACCCCGCTGTACTTCGCTCAGGCGATCGGGCGCTTCGTGCGTTCGCGTCGCAAGGGTGAGACTGCCAGTGTCTTCCTGCCTTCGGTACCGGTGCTCCTGGACCTTGCCGCGCAGCTCGAGGCTCAGCGTGACCACGTCCTCGGGAAGCCGCATCGTGAGAAGGACGGCCTCGAAGACGACCTGCTCGCCGATGCGAACAAGCAGAAGGACGAACTGGGCGAGGAGGAGAAGGCGTTCACGTCCCTGGGCGCCGACGCCGAGCTCGACCAGGTGATCTACGACGGATCATCCTTCGGTACCGCGACGTTCGCCGGAAGCGACGAGGAAGCCGACTACCTCGGACTCCCCGGCCTACTCGACGCCGATCAGATGCGGGCGCTGCTGCGTCAACGTCAGCAAACGCAGGTCGAGGCCAACTCGGCCAAGGCCGCCGCCCCGCAACCCACTGCGGCAGTGGTATCCGATCGAGCGGCGACGGCAGATCAACTCGGTGCGCTCCGCAAGGAGCTCAACGGGTTGGTGGCGATGAACGTTCACCGCACCGGTAAGCCCCACGGCATCATTCACGCGGAACTGCGCCGGGTGTGCGGCGGCCCGCCGACGGCCATCGCGACCGTCGATCAGCTGACCGAGCGCATCGCGATCCTACGCAGCTGGTAGCAGCTGATACCGGCCCCGGAACGGCAGAACGGGCGATCACAGTGATTGTGATCGCCCGTTCTGGCGTTCATGGCGCGCCTCGTGAAGAGGCCACCCCCGGCTGACAGGTCAGAGTGCGGGTTCGCTTTCGGAGACGACGGCATTCATCTCGCGAAGTCGATCCGCGTGTTCGGTTGCGTGGTGTCCGCAGAAGAGAAGCTCGCCGCCGGTGGGAAGCACGGCGCGTACGCGTGCTCCGGCACCGCACCGGTCGCACCGGTCGGCAGCGGTCAACTGTGGGCTGGTCAGTGTTCCGGGCATGACTCCTCCGTACTGGCTTTGCGGCTTTCGGGCCGCGTGCCTGGGGCCTGGTCCGCCGCGTCGGAATGGCGCGGTAGATCCACTCTTACAGACGTTTGGGGTTTACGGGTTGTTCCCGAACCCGTTTCTTAGTGTTGTGTCTCACTGGAAATGCGCTGGGCAGGCATTCTTCGGTGAAGATTGTTCGCTGACAGCTGATTCGAATCGTCGACGTCAGCCCGATATTCTGGGCTGATGAACCCGGGACGCGAACCACGTATCGACGAGAGCGTCGAGTTGCTCCACATGTGCACGCGCGAGGAATGGGCGCGGGCACAACAGCTCGGTGAACGCATCCCCGACGGATTCGAGGCCGAGGGATTTGTTCACATGTCGACTCCGGCGCAGGTTCATCTCCCGGCGAATCGGATCTTCGCCGGCCGCGACGACATTGTTCTTCTCGCGATCGATCCGGCCTTGCTCGATGGTCAGGTGAAGTACGAACCCGGTGTTCCCTCGGACCCGGAATCGATGCGTTTCCCGCATCTGTACGCCCCGATTCCGGTCGCTGCCGTCACCGCTGTCGTCGAGTATTTTCCGGACGAGAACGGCGTATTTCCACCGGTTCGGTAGGTCGCCGGTACGCCCACTGCGAACGGCGCCAAGCGGATTACGGCCCTCACGCGATGCAGGTCGCCGATCGGCGCTACCGTTGGTATATGAACGTAGAAGTCACCCCACTACCGGGGATCGGGACGCGCAAGGATTTTGTTCTGTCTTCCGGTCGTCGCGTGGGTGTCGTCACCCATCGGGACGGTCATACCGATCTCATCGTGTCCAAGGCAGATGACCCTGACGCGTGTGCTGCCTCGCTTCCTCTGACCACCGAGGAAGCGGCAGCGCTCAGCAATCTCCTGGGTGCCCCACAGCTCGTTGCCCAGCTCGAAGAAGAGCACCGCGACCTTCCGGGAATTCGAACCAAACAGCTCTACATCAAGGACGGCTCGCGCTACGACGGCCAGACCCTCGGGGACACCGGCATGCGCACGCGTACCGGCGTCTCCATCGTCGCTGTCATGCGCGCAGGCCAGGTGAGCCCGTCCCCGAACCCCGACTTCACCTTCACCGGGGGAGATCTACTCGTAGCAGTCGGAACGCCGGACGGTTTGGCCGCAGCGGCAAAAATCTTGGCCAACGGCTGACTGGCGCGTGGACACAACCACCCTTGCACTGATAGAACTCGGCGCGGTCTTCTTCGCGCTCGGACTGCTCGGACGGCTGGCTGCTCGCGTCGGGATGTCGCCGATCCCGTTCTATCTGATCGGCGGCCTGTGCTTCGGGCAGGGCGGTTTCATCCAGCTCGGGGACATCGGCGAGTTCTCTCATCTGGCCAGTGAGATCGGGATCGTCCTGCTCTTGTTGCTGTTGGGGCTCGAATACACCGCGGCCGAGCTCGTGACCGGTCTCAAACGCTCGCGAGTAGCGGGCATCGTCGACATCGTTCTCAACGCGACTCCCGGCGCGGTCGTCGGCTTGATTCTCGGCTGGGGCATTGTGGGGGCGACGGTCATGGCCGGCGTCACCTACATCTCGTCGTCGGGCATCATCGCCAAGGTGCTCAGCGACCTGGGGCGCCTCGGTAACCGCGAAACGCCGGTCGTCCTGTCGATTCTGGTGTTCGAAGATCTGGCAATGGCGCTGTACTTGCCGATTCTGACCGCAATGCTCGCGGGCGTCAGCTTCCTGGGTGGACTCGAAGCGGTCGGCATCTCGTTGTTGGTCATCACCGTGGTTCTGGTTGTGGCACTGCGATACGGACGGTACGTTTCGGCGCTCCTCGACAGTCCGGACAGTGAGACGCTGCTGCTCAAACTGCTCGGTGCTGCGCTGTTGGTTGCCGGCATCAGCTCGGCGATGCAGGTGTCGGCCGCTGTGGGTGCGTTCCTCCTAGGAATCGCGATCTCCGGTTCGACCGCACACAACGCCAGTCGCGTGCTCGAGCCACTGCGGGATCTGTTCGCCGCGATGTTCTTCGTGGTGTTCGGTCTCAACACCGATCCCAGTTCCATTCCGCCGGTCCTCGGGTGGGCCGCGATCCTGGCCGTCGTCACCGCGATCACGAAGCTGATCACCGGGGCATGGGCAGCCAGACGTCAGGGTGTCGCGCGAATGGGCCAGGCGCGCGCCGGTGCTGCTCTGATCGCCCGCGGTGAGTTCTCCATCATCATCGCCGGGCTCGCAGTGTCTGCCGGTGCGGTCGACGCCGAATTGGCGGCATTGGCAACGGCTTACGTACTCCTGATGGCGGTGATCGGTCCGGTGGCGGCAAGAGTTATCGAACCGGTTGCCTCGTTGTACATCAAGGTTCGTACGAAGTCCTGATTGCGGTCCTATCCTGTCCGGATGTCGAACAGAATCTCCCGCCCGGCCGCGACACTCCTGTGTGCGGCGATCCTCGCGTGTGCTCCGGTCCCGGCGCTCGCCGGTGGAATTTCCGCACTCGAACAGGCCGGACCCGCAGCTGCGCAGGCTACCGCGGACCGATCACTGCACCTCGAGGGAGCGTCGAACGCGCGGGACATCGGCGGCTACGTCACCGAGGACGGGCACACGGTTCGGTGGGGGAAAGTGTTTCGCTCGAACGCCCTCGACAAGCTGACACCGTCGGATCTGTCGTCGTTGAGCGAACGCGGAGTGGAATCGGTGGACGACTTCCGCACCGTCGTCGAACGTACGCTCTCGCAGGACCGCATTCCGGAGGGGGCACGAAGCAACTGGTTCGACGTCATCGGAACCAATCCGGCCAACCTCCCGGCTCTGGTGGACATGCCCACGATGTACGCGTTGATGGTGACCGATCCGGGGGCGACCCGCGCATTCCACGACGCTCTCGCGAACGTCGCGAACACCGACGGTGCAGTCCTCTACCACTGCTCGGCGGGCAAGGACCGGACCGGCTGGATGACCGCGGTACTCCTGACACTCCTCGGTGTGAGCCGCACGGACGTGAACGCCGACTACATGCTCAGCAACCAGTACCTCACCGGACCTCGAACGGGGAGCGCGTTCATCGACGGCGTCGAACAGTCTTGGCTGGACACGTCTTTCGCCACGGTGGATCGGGTGTACGGCAACTTCGACAACTACGTCCGGGACGGCTTGCACTTGAGTGAGGGCGATATCGCGCAACTCAGGGGCACACTCTTGGCCTGAGGCGGGGCGCGCAAAAGAGCCGTTCTCCGGAAACCCGGAGAACGGCTCTTTTCTCTTGACCGGTGTGACTAGTCGAGGTAGTCGCGCAGAACCTGCGAACGCGACGGGTGGCGCAGCTTCGACATCGTCTTCGATTCGATCTGGCGGATACGCTCACGCGTGACGCCGTAGACCTGTCCGATTTCGTCTAAAGTCCTCGGCTGACCGTCGGTGAGGCCGAAGCGCAGGCGAACCACGCCTGCTTCACGCTCGGACAGTGTCTCGAGGACCGACTGCAGCTGATCCTGCAGCAAGGTGAACGAGACGGCGTCGACTGCGACAACAGCTTCGGAGTCTTCGATGAAGTCACCGAGCTGGCTGTCGCCCTCGTCGCCGATGGTCTGGTCGAGCGAGATGGGCTCACGCGCGTACTGCTGGATTTCCAGCACCTTCTCCGGCGTGATGTCCATTTCCTTGGCGAGTTCCTCGGGCGTGGGCTCGCGGCCCAGGTCCTGGAGCAGCTCACGCTGGATACGGCCGAGCTTGTTGATGACCTCGACCATGTGCACCGGGATACGGATGGTGCGGGCCTGGTCGGCCATGGCGCGGGTAATGGCCTGACGGATCCACCACGTGGCGTAGGTCGAGAACTTGTAGCCCTTGGTGTAGTCGAACTTCTCGACTGCACGGATCAGGCCCAAATTGCCTTCCTGGATGAGGTCGAGGAAGGCCATGCCGCGGCCCGTGTATCGCTTTGCGAGCGAGACGACGAGTCGGAGGTTGGCTTCGAGGAGGTGGTTCTTGGCGCGGTTTCCGTCGCGGCAGATCCAGCTCATGTCGCGTCGCTGAGCCGCAGGCAGCTTCTCACCCTTGTCGGCAAGATCCTGCATGATCTGGACGGCGTAGAGGCCGGCCTCGATGCGCTTGGCCAGTTCGACTTCCTCTTCGGCGTTGAGGAGTGCGACCTTGCCGATCTGCTTGAGGTAGGCGCGAACCGAGTCGGCGGACGCCGTCAGTTCGGCGTCCTTGCGTGCCTGACGGAGGGCCTCGGACTCTTCTTCGTCCCAGACGAAGTCGCCGGAAGCCTTGTCCTTCTCGGACGGTTCCGCAGCGGTTTCTTCGTCTTCGCCGACTGCTACGACCTCGACGACATCGGACTCGACCTCAGCGAGGTCGCCGTCCGTGATGTCGATGTCTTCCAACTCGACATCGCCGTCTTCGGCGTCAGGATCGCCGGCCTTCTTGGGGCTGGCCTTCTTTGCTGCTGCCTTCTTGGCGGGAGCTTTCTTGGCCGGAGCCTTCTTTGCTGCTGCCTTCTTGGCGGGGGCCTTTTTCGCCGGAGCCTTCTTGGCTGCCGGAGCGGTGACGGTGGCCGCCTCCACGGCTGGAGATTGTGGCTCTGACTCTGATGGAGAATCAGCAGTCTGACGTGTATCGGTGGCTGCCACGTACGCCCTTTCGTGACGGTGTCGTGCGGCGTCACGCCAGAGTGGTGATCCGGCGGAGAGGTCAATGGTTGTTGGCCGGCGCGCAGCCGGACTTCACCATTGTAACGACTCTCAGGAAACTCTTACGTCACGGCGGGCCGTAACAGGTAGATTTTCACCTTTTCACGTGCGGGTTTTCTCATCCGGCGACGGGCGCCGGCCTGGTCAGTCCGACCGACGCGAGCGCAGCTCCGGCAATTCCCGCAGTGTTGAGAAGGGTGGCAGGAACGACCTTCGTGCGGTTGGTCAGATGCGGAATCCACTTCTCGTGCTTGCGGCTGATTCCGCCGCCGGCGATGAAGAGGTCGGGCCAGAGCAGGTTCTCGAAGGTGGTCAGAACTCGCGAGACCTCGACGGCCCACTCCTTGTAGCTCCAGTCCTTCTTTTCCTTCACCGACGACGCCGCTCGGTGCTCGGCTTCCTTGCCGTCGACTTCGAGGTGACCGAACTCCGTGTTGGGCAACAGAACTCCGTTGTGCAGCACGGCCGATCCGATCCCGGTGCCGAAGGTCAACAAGATCACGACGCCGGAGGTATCCTTGCCCGCTCCGAACGAGTCCTCGGCGATTCCGGCAGCGTCGGCGTCGTTGAGGACGGTGACCTCGCGCCCACCCAGTGCCTTGCCGAAGAGCGCTGCCGCGTCTGTGTCGATCCACGACTTGTCGATGTTCGCAGCGCTGCGCGCGACGCCGGCGGTCACAACGGCGGGCAAGGTGATGCCGACCGGACCGGTCCACTTGGCCTGCTCGACGATTTCGGCGACAGTGCCCGCGATCGCGTCGGGCGTCGAAGGCTGCGGGGTCAGGATCTTGATGCGGTCACCGATCATTTCCCCGGTGCTCAGGTCGATCGTGCCGCCCTTGACGCCGCTGCCGCCGACATCGATCCCGAAACCTGTGGTTGTCATCGTCCTGCGCTCCTGAGTGTCGAATTCGAGGTCACGATCTACCGCTGCAAACACTAACCCGAACGAGCACCCGGGCGCGTGCTCTCGAACCTGTCCGACTCGAGGCGTTCGAGTGGTGCCCCTCGGTGCAGATGTGTTGCGATGGTCCGGTGCGCCCTTCAGAAAGAACGTTGCCCGACTTTTCCGCCGATTCGCTGGACCCCGCACAATTGCGGGCAGTTGCCGTAGCCGTCGCCGAACGCGCGGCCGAACATGTCCGCTTGCGTCGGCCCGAGGTATTCGGCCTGGTGGGTTCCGGTGCCGCCGAAGGTGGTTCGGTTGCTGCGAAGAGCACGCCCACCGATCCCGTCACGGTGGTAGATACCGAAACCGAACAGGTGATTCGCGACCTTCTGGCGCAATTGCGGCCTGCAGATTCGATCTTGGGTGAGGAAGGTGGGGGAGACACCGACGATGCCGCGGGAGTTCGATGGGTTGTCGACCCCATCGACGGCACCGTGAATTTTCTCTACGGAATCCCCGCGTTCGCAATCTCGGTGGCCGTACAGATCGACGGGGTCTCGGTAGCCGGCGCTGTCGTCGACGTGTCGTTGGAAACCACGTACGCCGCGCATCGTGGCGGCGGCGCAACCATGACCACGGCCGACGGCGTCGTCAGCGACCTGCAGGCCAATGCGGTGACCGAACTGTCAATGGCGCTGTTGGCCACCGGCTTCGGATACGGAGCGGATCGCCGGAAGGTGCAGGGCACGTTGATCGGGCAGATCTTGCCGCAGGTCCGCGACATCCGACGTATCGGTTCGGCTGCGTTGGATCTGTGCATGGTTGCCACCGGCCGGGTGGACGCTCACTTCGAACACGGACTGAGTCCGTGGGACTGGGCAGCGGGCTCCCTGATCGCTTCCGAAGCGGGCGCCGTGATCAACGTCCCGTCGCCCAATTCCACTTCGGCTGACGGCGAGGTCGTCTACGCCGTCGCTCCGGCAATCGCGGATCAGTTCGCGCAGATGCTCAGCGTGAGTGGCGCGGATCAGCCGATTCCGAGCTGAGGTCGAACCAGGATTTGTCAGCAGCGCGCGGTGCGGGCTGCTTTGAGCAGTGCGATGTCCATCGGGGCGACTTCGGCGTTCGCGGGTTGCTCGGCCAGAGCGTGCAGGATCGCGGTGGCGTCGGTGTTGGGCGTCAGGGCGCCCTTGTTGTAGGTGCCCAGAGCCAAGTCGACGGTGTCGTCGCCGCGGCCGTCCTGGACCAGTTCGGCACAGGGGGCGACCAGCCACACGGAACTGGCGGCGGCGAGGCCGTTCGCTCCGAAGCGGATCTGACCCTGGCACTCCATGTTCTGGTCGACGTAGACAGGGTCGTTTCCGACCTGGACGTCCGGCGCGCTGGCGAAGCCGAACTCGCTCAGTTGCGCTGCCACCTGGGCGGCCTGCCCGTGCTCACCGTTGGCGTTGAACACGCGAACCTTGGTGGCGGCCAGGGGAGCGGGATCGACGTCGAGCAGCTTCGACCGGTCCACGACGGTTCCCAGCGGTAGCGGCGCCGCTGCCGAAGGATCGGAGGAAGGCTGCGGAAGATTGCACGCCACGGTGTCACTGACTTCGGCCTCGGCGCTCAGGATTCGGACCCACAAGACACTGCCGATCAATGCGAGTACCGCGAACACGGCGATCACCGGCCACGCGCGCCGACGGCGGAACGGACGTCCCTGGTCGTCGGTAGAGCTGCCTTCGGTGATCAGAGAAACCACGGTATCCCTCGACTTTCTTGACGAAACTTGTACTTCGCCATCGGGCCGAGCGGTGCCGGCATGACGTTCGGTGCCTACCTTAGAGGGCCTGTGTGACGAGACAGCCGAAGCGAGGCTCGACGCGTCGAGTCCTTGTCGATTGCGAAACGGCAGTTGGTCGATTACCGGCCTGTTTCTACCCGGATTCGGCCCGAAAACATCGCCGAAAGGTCACAGCTTGCTCTTGCCTTGGTGACAATTCGTAGTCATTTTTCGGAAATTTCCGATTCGGTTACTACTTTCGTGCTCGCGTCGGCTACTGTCTGGCGGCCCAGGTCGTTCAACTGGGCATCGGCAGGACGCCGAAATGACAACCAAATGAGGCGCAGATCACGTTCTCGGAAGGAACTTCCGGGCACTAATTCCAGTCCTGCAGCGTTATGCAGCGACAGGGAATGATCTGGATGCCACGGCGGTTTCCATGCGCATCAAGGATCTACCGGATTCTCGGCGCACACGGGACCGGGATACACGAAGAGGATGGGGTAGACGAGATGGCAACTGACTACGACGCACCGAGGCGTACAGAGTCCGACGAGGTTTCGGAGGACTCGCTCGAAGAGCTGAAGGCGCGACGCAACGAAGCGCAGTCAGCCGTCGTCGACATCGACGAGACGGACACGGCGGAGTCCTTCGAGCTGCCGGGTGCCGACCTTTCCGGCGAGGAACTCTCGGTTCGAGTGGTTCCGAAGCAGGCAGACGAGTTCACATGTTCGAGCTGCTTCCTGGTCCATCACCGCAGCCGCCTGGCCAGTGATGCCAACGGACAGCTCGTATGCATGGACTGCGCTGCCTGATCTCCCTTCCCGGTGGTCGACCCGTCATCTCGAGGGTCGACCAAGGGTCGGGGAGTACTGCTTTGCTGTGACCGCGCTGGTCAGCGATCCAGCGCAGCCAGCAGATCAGCGGGACGACGTGTGCTCACCAACCAGTACGGTGTGGGATCCTCCGGATCGTCGAGCACGATCAACACCATTGTCTTGACCCATGGGCGATGTTGGACGAACGCCGACGGATCGAGTTGGCGCCCCATCGCCGCGCTCTTCGCGGATGCCGGCACTGCTGCCGCCCGTGAAATCAGTTCGACCGGCAGGTGGGCTCTACCCACGTGCAGTTCTTTCACCCCTGCTGTCTCCACCACCTCGACGCGCATCCGGCTGAGCCAGAACGCGGCCCAGATCGGGATGGGGAGCAGTACGACGTACGCCAGGTACGAGAGAAGCCCTGGGCGGCCCATGTGGACCTCGGCCGCGAGGAGTCCGGCTACGGCCAGTCCGGCGATCCACCACCAGATCGGCACCCACAGGCGCTCGGAGTACAGCGTCGTGGACGGGGGCGTTGTGGTGGCGACGTCAGGTCGAGATGTTTCGGGCACCTGTCAAGGATAGTCCGTCGCTACGAGTAGTCTTGGCCCACGTGAGCGACCATCTCTCCATCGCCTTGAAGCGACTGGATCCAGACCTGCCCGTTCCACAGCGTGCGCATCCCGGAGATGCGGGTGTGGATCTGTGCTCCACCAGCGACGTCACCATCGAACCCGGCCACCGAACACTGGTCGGAACGGGGATCGCGATCGCTTTGCCGGTGGGCACCGTCGGGTTGATCCATCCGCGTTCCGGACTCGCCGCCAAATCGGGACTGTCGATCGTGAATGCGCCCGGAACCGTGGACGCGGGATACCGGGGCGAACTCAAGGTCTGCTTGATCAATCTCGATCCGGCCACAGCCATCGACATCCGCCGCGGTGACCGAATCGCTCAGCTCGTGGTTCAACGAGTCGAACTTCCGGTTTTCGAGGAAGTCGAATCGCTGGACGACACGACCAGAGGAACCGGAGGCTACGGTTCCAGCGGCGGGCACGCGATACTCGATACCGATGCGCCTGGCGCGGTAGTCGGAGAGGGAGTCTGAATCATGTTCGGACGCAAGAAGAAGACAGACGTCGACGAGGAAGCCCCCAGCTTCTTCGGTGACGAGAACGACGAGTCGGTGGAGATCGACGAGGCCGAAGACGATCTCGAAGTCACCGGTGACGAATTCGGCGACGAGTCCGAGGGCCCCTACGACATCACGGAGATCGATTCCGACGATCCGACGGCAGGCCGCGACGGTCAGCGTCTTGATCTCGGATCCGTTCTGGTGCCGATGCCGACCGGCGGACAGTTGCAGGTCGAGATGGCGCCCAACGGTTCGCCGCAGGCCGTACACCTGGTCACCGAGCACGGCCGCATCACCGTTGCCGCCTACGCCGCCCCGAAATCGCCTGGTCAGTGGCGTGAGGTCGTTGCCGAGCTCGCGCAGTCGCTTCGCGATGACAATTCCGCGGTGAGCGTGGAGAACGGTCCGTGGGGCCGTGAACTGGCTGCCGTGACGGCCAACATGGACCTGCGGTTCATCGGCGTCGACGGTCCGCGGTGGATGGTGCGTTGCGTGGTCGCGGGTCCGAGTGGATCCACCGCCGCGAACGCCCCTTTGGTGGCAATCGCACGGGACATCTTGCGCGACACCGTCGTCAACCGAGGATCAGAGCCGCATCCAGTGCGGACACCGCTGCCCGTCGTGCTCCCGCAGGTACTTGCCGAGCAGTTGGCGGCCGCGCACGAGCAGCAGTTGGCGGCAGCGCAGCAGCAACAGGTCGCCGCCCAACAGCAGCGGTCAGCTCCGCCGGCACCTCCGGCGCGGCCGACCCCGCCGCCGCGTAGCGGCGAATCCGGTTCTGCCATGCAGCAATTGGGTCAGTAACAGAGTTCTTCAGGGTTTCTGTCAAGCGCTCGCGGTGGTATCGGAATCGATCGCCGCGAGCGCTTTGATGCAGGTGGACCCGAGAACGGCGGGGTCGCGCCCGATCATGTCGAGCGTCGTCGTGGCGACTGCGCCGCGGGGGAGTGCATCCGCCCAGGCCTGCGCGACCGCCGCCGGATGAACCGGGTCGTCAACTGCCGAAGCGATGCCGACCGGAACGCTCACCGCCCGTAACGCGCTCTCGCTGAGCGAGTGGTACGACGCCGCCTCGTCGAGCGCGGCCGGGAGATCGGGCCACTGCGAGCGCCAGGAGCGCTCGAGTTCGGCTCCGAGCCACGCCGGACTCGACGCGAGCATCGCCGCGATCACCGCCTCCAGACCTTCGGAGCGCAGTTGCCCTGCGGTGAACTTCGCGCTCGCCGCTGCGGGTGCGTCGTCCGCCGACCCGATCCAGGCCGGAAGCGCTGCCAACACACTCACTGTTCGATCGAGGTTGGCGGCGGCCCACTGGAGCGCCACGGCTGCCCCGATCGAGACCCCTCCGACGATGATTCGGCCGTACCTGTCCGCGGCTCTGTCCATCGCGTCCAGATAGCCGTCCACGACACGCCGAGGGTCCGGTTCAATTGCGACGATGCGCACACCCAGAGCCGCTAGCGGCGCCCGGAATGCGAGGTCTGCGAAGTGGGCGTCAGAGCCTGTACCTGGGAGAACGACGGCCACGGTCGCCGATTCTGAGATCTGCATCTTTTGATCTTGCCCGGTGCCCCCGAGACGCGGACTGACCGGTGTGGTTACACGCTCGTAATGGGTCTACAGTGGCGATCACACAGCCCTTCACGTGACGCGAAACCCTTGCGTCACACATGTTCGCAGGAGCGCGCAATGGCACCCGCCGCCGCAGGATATTTTCGTCGACTGACCCAGCGTCTGACCGAGGACGTCGACCAGTTGGACGCCCAGGAAATGGCCGAGTCCAACAAGGCTTCCGGAGGTCAGAAGGCCTGCGATTGTCGTCGCGGTGAAGAGGTCACGATGGTGGGCCGACTCCGTAGCGTCGACGCGTGTCCCAAGTCCGGAAATGCAAGCATCGAGGCCGAATTCTTCGACGGCACCGAGGTGATCAATCTCGTCTGGATCGGGCGTCGCCGGATCCCGGGAATCGAGACCGGTAAGACCCTGCTGATCCGCGGTCGTGTGGGCGAGCGGGACGGTCGCAAGGCGATCTTCAACCCTTACTACGAACTGCGCGGCGAATAGGCGCGTTTCCCGCATTTACCGTGCAACTCGGTGACTGTGGCACCCTCGACAGGTGACTGAAACAGAACAGCGATCGGTAATCGACCAACTCGGCGGGCTGAGTGGTCTGATCTATTCGTCTTTACCGATTCTGATTTTTGTCCCGGTCAACAGCATCTGGAACCTCACCGCGGCAATCTGGGCCGCGTTGGGCGTCGCAGTCGCGATCGCGGCCTGGCGACTCTTCCACAAGGATTCCCTCCAACCCGCCATTTCCGGGTTTCTCGGAGTCGGAGTATCCGCGTTCATTGCCTACCGCACCGGCGACGCCAAAGGATATTTCCTCTTCGGTATCTACACGAGCCTCGCTTACGGCGCTGTCTTCCTGATTTCCATCCTCGTCCGCTGGCCTCTCGTCGGTATCATCTGGGGCTACCTCAACGGGCACGGCAATCTTTGGCGCAAGCACCGCTCTGCCGTCCGCCTCTACGACATCGCGACGGCTGCATGGGCTCTGGTCTTCGGTGCGCGCTACCTCGTTCAGTCACAGCTCTACGACACCGACCACACCGGATGGCTCGCAGTCGCCCGCATCGGCATGGGGTGGCCGCTGACGGGTCTGGTCCTGCTGGTGACCATCTGGGCCGTGCGCAGGGCCGATCGGATCGTCGAGCCTGAACCGGTTGTGGGGCCTGAAAGCAGCGAGCCCACCGCAACGGACACGGGGTCCGAAGAGGTGGGCTCGGTGAATCTGACGAAGCCGCGCGAAGACCGCGATCTCAGCTGATCAGGTCCTGGTACTCAGGGTGCTTGTCGAGGAACTTCACGACGTACGGGCACACCGGGTGAACCTTGAGGCCGCGTGCTCGTAGGTCGTCCAGAGCCTGGCGAACGAGAACCCCGGCCAGCCCGAAACCTTCGAAGGCAGGGTAGATCTCGGTGTGGTTGAACGAGACGACGTCACCGGAGGTGGTGTAGTCCTCGATCCCGGCAAGGTCGCCGTCGGCATGGATCTCGTAGCGGCTCTGGCCTGGATTGTCGGTGACTACGGTGTTTTCGGGTGCCTGTGCCATGAGTTTCCCTTTCGTGTCAGTTTGCTCGTGTCAGTTTTCTAGACGGAGTGCTACGCGCAACTGATCCTCGGCGTCGACGGCCGCGACGAAGAGCAGTTCGTCCCCGCCTTCGATGGGATCGTCCATCTGCGGAACGATCACGCGGCCGCCACGCAAGATGGTGACCAGTGCGCAGTCTCGCGGTAATTCGAGTTTCTTGACGGCCTTACCGGCGAGCGGTGTGTTGTCGGGCAACGTGATCTCGACGAGGTTGGCCTGTCCCTGCCGCAGTGTCATCAGTTTGACCAGGTCACCGACGGAGACGGCCTCTTCGACGAGCGAAGCGAGCATCCGCGGTGTCGAGACGGCGACGTCGACGCCCCACGACTCGTCGAAGAGCCATTCGTTGCGGGGATCGTTGACGCGGGCGACAACTCGGCGGACTCCGAATTCGGTTTTCGCGAGCAGACTGAGGACCAGGTTTGCCTTGTCGTCTCCGGTCGCGGCAATCACGACCTCGTACGACTCCATCGACGCGTCCTCGAGTCGGCTGAGTTCGCAGGCGTCCGCGTGTACCCACTTCGCCTCGGGTACCGACTCCGGTTCGATGTGATCGAGTTTGCGTTCGATCAGCATGACGTCATGTGAGCTTCGAATCAGCTCTCGCGCAATGGAGCGGCCTACGGCGCCGGCTCCGGCGATGGCGACCTTCATCGAGAACTTCCAATCACGGTGTAGTGCAACACAGTCGCAGGTTTGTTGTGAGGGACGGCGTTCGGATCAGTCATCTGCAGCCTTCCTCAGTCGTCACTCGGCGGCGGGTTGCCGGCCAGTGCGATCGCCTCGGCGACGGTTCCCGACACGGCGGCGATGTAGACCTGATCGTCGGCCTGGATGACGGTCTTGCGGTCGGGGAGGATGCCGGTCCCGAAGCGGATGATGAAGGCGACTCTCGAACTGGTCGCGCCCTCGAGGAGTGCGATCGGCTTGCCCGCCCAATCCTCGTGTAGGGCAAGTTCGGTGATGGCAACAGTGCCCGAAGGATCGCGCCACTTCGCTGTCTGACTTTCCTTGGTCAGCGTGTGCAGGAAACGATCGGTCGACCACGGCACGGTGGCGACGGTGGGAATGCCGAGCCGCTCGTAGACGGCGGCACGCTTGGCATCGTAAATACGTGCGACGACGCGTTCGACGCCGAAAGTCTCGCGTGCGACGCGTGCTGCGATGATGTTGGAATTGTCTCCCGAGGACACCGCGGCAAAGGCGTCGGCGCGCTCGATGCCGGCCCGGACCAGCACGTCACGGTCGAACCCCATTCCCAGAACCTTGGTTCCCGGGAAGTCGAGATCGAGACGCAGAAACGCACTCTGATCGCGGTCGATGACGGCGACCTCGTGTCCGATCCTGGTCAGAGACGCGGCGAGGGACGAACCCACCCGACCGCACCCCATGATGACGACATACACGCCCTACTCCGTTCATGGACCCTCGTGGCGCGATTGCACGCCGAATCGAACGGTACAGCCCCTCACGGGAAGAGCAAGTACAACGGTCGCCTGCGTGCCGGTTGTCACGACAAAAGGTGAAGTTGGGGCGCTGATGACTCCGAATCGGGTGCGACGGCTTACGCTTTGCACGTGTCTAAGCTCTCGACCGCTACCAAGCGGCTCCTGCTCGGTCGGCCGTTCCGAAGCGACAAACTCGGGCACACGCTGCTACCCAAGCGAATTGCACTACCGGTCTTCGCGTCCGACGCGATGTCGTCCGTCGCGTATGCCCCCGAAGAAATCTTCCTGGTCCTCTCCGTCGCCGGAATTTCCGCGTACGCGTACACGCCCTGGATCGGTTTGTCCGTGGCCATCGTCATGGCTGTGGTGGTGGCGAGTTACCGCCAGAACGTGCACGCTTACCCGTCCGGTGGCGGCGACTACGAGGTAGCAACGGTCAACTTGGGCCCGACCGCCGGTCTGACCGTCGGTAGCGCGCTGATGGTCGACTACGTGCTGACCGTCGCGGTGTCGATTTCGTCGGCGGCGTCGAACATCGGCTCGGCTCTGCCGTTCGTCGCGCAGCACAAGGTGTTGTTCGCGGTCGCGGCGATCGTGTTGCTGACGGCGGTCAACCTTCGCGGTATCCGTGAATCCGGCACCGCGTTCGCAATTCCGACGTACGCATTCATCGTCGGTATGTTCCTGATGCTCGGTTGGGGATTCTTCCGGATCTACGTCCTCGGTGAGGATGTGCACGCGGAATCGTCGTCGTTCACGCTGAACGCCGAGGATTCGCATCTGTACGGAATCGCCTTCGCGTTCCTGATCGCCCGCGCATTTTCCTCGGGCTGTGCGGCACTGACCGGCGTCGAGGCCATCAGCAACGGCGTACCGGCGTTCCAGAAGCCGAAGTCGCGCAACGCTGCCACTACCTTGCTGCTGCTCGGATCGATCGCCATCGTCTTGCTGATGGGCATCATCATCCTGGCTCAGAAGATCGGCATCGTCTACGCGCACAATCCGCAGGAACAGCTGGTCGGAGCGCCGGAGGGGTACCACCAGAAGACCCTGATCGCGCAGATCGCCGAAGCCGTGTTCAGTGGTTTCCCGATCGGATTCTTCTTCATGGCGATCGTCACGGCACTGATCTTGGTTCTGGCCGCGAACACCGCCTTCAACGGATTCCCGGTGCTCGGGTCGATCCTGGCGCAGGACCGGTACCTACCGCGTCAGCTGCACACGCGCGGCGACCGACTGGCTTTCAGCAACGGAATCCTCTTCCTGTCCGGTGCTGCCATCGCCTTCGTGGTGGTGTTCGGCGCCGAGGTCACCAAGCTCATCCAGCTGTACATCGTCGGCGTCTTCGTCTCGTTCGTGCTCAGTCAGACGGGCATGATCAAGCACTGGACTCGGCATTTGAAGTCCGAGACCGACAAGGCACAGCGGGCCCGCATGCAGCGCTCGCGAGTGATCAATTCGATCGGTCTGGCCATGACCGCCACCGTCTTGATCATCGTTCTGATCACCAAGTTCGCCGCCGGCGCGTGGATCGCCATCGTCGCGATGGTCGCGATCTTCATCGTGATGAAGATGATCCGCAAGCACTACGACAGCGTGGCGGCCGAGCTCGAAGAGCAGGAGTGGGACGGCGTGCTGCCCAGTCGCACGCACTCGATCGTGCTCGTCTCGAAGCTGCACATGCCGACCATGCGGGCTCTCGCCTACGCGCGAGCCACGCGACCGGACACTCTTGAAGCCATCACGGTCAACGTGGACGAGCCCGACACGCGTGCACTCGTGCGTGAGTGGGAGAAGAGCGACGTGACGGTTCCGCTCAAGGTGATCGAGTCGCCGTACCGCGAAATCACCAAGCCGGTTCTCGACTACGTCAAGCGTGTACGACGCGACGCTCCGCGTGACGTCGTCACCGTGTTCATCCCCGAGTACGTCGTCGGACACTGGTGGGAGCAGATCCTGCACAACCAAAGCGCACTTCGCCTCAAGAGTCGCCTGCTCTTCCAGCCAGGGGTGATGGTGACGAGCGTTCCGTGGCAGTTGAGTTCGTCGGCAAAGGCGAAGCCGCTCGACATCGAGAAGGCCGCAGGTGCGATACGTCGTGGGTACGACACCGGCGAGAAATGACCAGCGGCGAGAAGTGATCAGCGGCGAAAAATGATCGGCAACATCGAAATGGCAGGCGTAGTTCGTTGAGTGAGAATTGGACCGGGCAGAGCTTCGAGGTCGATCTGGGCAACCCCGGCCACGGCGGGTTCGTCGTCGCCCGGCACGAGGGGCGCGTCGTCTTCGTCCGTCACGGTTTGCCGGGGGAGCGGGTGCTCGTCCGGGTGACCGAGGACAAAGGTGGGTCCTTCTGCCGCGCCGACACGATCTCCGTTCTCGACGCATCTCCGCATCGCATCGATCCGACGTGCCCTATCTCCGGGCCGGGCGGGGCAGGTTGCTGCGACTACTCGCATGCGGACCTGAGCGTCCAACGTGAGATGAAGACCTCGGTCGTGCGGGAACAGCTTCTACGACTCGCTCGCGTCGAATCGGATGTCGAGGTGGAGGAGCTGCCCGGAACCGGAGACGGAACGGGCTGGCGCACGCGAGTTCGGCTGGCAGTGGACGGGCACGGCGTCGCGGGATATCACGCCTACCGCAGCAACCGGATTGTCACCGATCTGCGGTGCACCCAGATCGATCAGAGCGCATACGACGGCCTGGGGGGCCCGCAATGGCAGCCTGGCAGTGAGCTGCAAATCGTTCTCGACGCTGCCGGTGAGCGGCACGTCGTGGAAATCGCCGCACCCGCGGTGTCCAAGACTGGTCGACGGACTCCAGGCCGTCGCGGCGCGATGGCACGCCGAGCGGCAAGCGGCGGTCCACGAAAGACCCGCGTCGCCATCGGATCGGAGACGGTGATCGAGCGCGTCGGCAATCGCGAATGGGCGTTGTCCGCGACCGGTTTCTGGCAGGCTCATCGCGGCGCTGCGGCCGCGTACTCACAGGTGGTCGGTGACTGGGCCGGAGCCGCTGCCGACGACACGGCCTGGGATCTCTACGGCGGCGTCGGCGTCTTCGCAGCTGTGCTCGCCGACCTTGTCGGTCCGTCCGGGGTCGTGGAGTCCGTGGAATCGTCGGCGCGCGCGGTTGCTGACGGGCGGGCAGCGCTCTCGGATCTCGGTCAGGTCCGCTTCCACAGTGCCCGGGTCGAGAACGTTCTCGCGGATCTGGAGCGTTCGCCTGCCGTCATCGTGCTGGATCCACCACGGGCGGGGGCGGGCCGTCCAGTCGTGGAAGCGCTCGCCGCAACGGGCGCCCAACGCATCGTCCACATCGGGTGCGACCCGGCGTCTTTCGGTCGCGATATCGGTCTCTACCTGGAGCAGGGCTTCGCAGTCGGTGGACTTCGGGCGTTCGACGCCTTCCCGCAGACTCACCACATGGAGTGCATCGCCCTGCTCGAACGCTGACGCGTCCCTGAATCTTTCCCTGAACCGGTGTGACGCTTCTCGCGTTCCCAACAGTTGCTTGCAGTACGCAACTAATCGTATAGTTTCGTTCTGCAAGTAGTTTTCCGTTTTCAAGTCACGGCTCATCGGGCCACTCGAATTCAGGGGTAGGCAATGTCGGTACAGCCGGAGACGGCCCAGGCGCTCGTCGACACGATCTTCATGTTCGGCAGATCGCTGCGAGCCGCGGTCACCACCGGCGCAGACAGTCTGCTGCCGCCCGCGCTGGTCAGCGTGTTGTTCATGCTGGCAGTGCGGGGGGAGTGCCGACAGAACGAATTGGCCGTCGATCTATGTGTCAGTCAGTCGTCGCTGAGCCGGCAAATGTCGGATCTGGTCGACGCGGGGTATGTCGAGAGAAATCCCGATCCGGCTGACAAACGGGCGTTCCGCATCCGAGTATCGGAAGAGGGGCACGAAGTTTTACGGAAAACCACGCAACGGCGTGCGGCGCGTTTGCGCAACATGCTCGAAGACTGGAGCCAGGAAGAGGCCATGGCCGCAGTGACATCGCTGCAACGTCTCAACGAGACGTTCGGCGCAACGAATCGCCAGGCCTCACCGGCAGTTCCGCACACGGGCGTAGAAAGTATTGGGAGACAAGGCACATGGCAGCAACAGTAGGAGAAACCCGGGCAAGTACCGGAGGTGACGGATCGGCTCGCGAAGCGGGCGCGATGACTCACCGCGAAATTCTCGAAGCACTCACCGGACTCATCGCAGCGCTGTTCACCGCGTTGCTCAGCAGCACCATCGTTTCGACCGCGCTTCCCACCATCATCGGTGAACTGCACGGAACGCAGACGCAGTACGCCTGGATCATCACCACGGCACTGCTCGCCACTGCGGCATCGACGCCGATCTGGGGCAAGCTGGCCGACCTTTACAACAAGAAGGTCCTGGTCCAGACCGCGATCGTCATCTTCGTGATCGGCTCGGTCATCGCCGGCGCCGCACACAACGTTCCTTTGCTGCTCGGTGCTCGCGTCATCCAGGGCATCGGTATGGGCGGCCTGACCGCTCTCGTCGTAGCCATCATCGGCACGATCATCCCGCCGCGTGATCGCGGTCGTTACTCCGGATACATGGGTGCGGCCATGGCCGTCTCGATGTCCGGCGGACCGATCCTCGGCGGCGTCCTAGTGGACACTGCCGGCTGGCGCTGGTGCTTCTACGTGTGCGTTCCGTTGGCAGTCATCGCACTGTTCCTGCTTCAGCGCACCCTGCACGTCGAGACCGTGAAGAAGGACAACGTCTCCATCGACTGGATGGGCGCCACCCTGCTCACCGCCGGTGTCAGCGTCCTGCTGATCTGGGTTTCGTTTGCCGGCCAGGACGACTACTACGCCTGGTTCTCGAAAGAGTCGGCCTACTTCGTCATCGGTGGTCTGGCCCTGCTTGGCCTGACGATGTTCGTCGAATCCAAGGTCAAGGACCCCATTCTGCCGATCAAGATCATCACCGAGCGCACCACTGCTCTCGCGATCATCGCCTCGATTGCCGTTGGTGTCGGCCTCTTCGGTGCAACGACCTTCCTGACGCAGTACTTCCAGACCGCCCGTGGATTCGATCCCACCGAAGCCGGATTGCTCACCATCCCGATGGTGGCAGGCATGCTCGTCGCGTCCGTCGGCTCGGGACAGCTGATCACCAAGTTCGGTCAGTGGAAGCCCTTCATCGTCGCCGGCGCTGTTCTCCTGCTGGTCGGTTTCGGTCTTCTGTCGACGATCGACCACGCCACCAGCCTCTGGACCATCGGAATCTTCATCGCCATCGTCGGTCTGGGTACCGGCATGTTGATGCAGAACATCGTGCTTGCGGTGCAGAACACGGTCAGTGTCGAGAACATCGGCGCGGCCAGCAGTATCGTGGCGTTCTTCCGCACCTTCGGCGGCGCGATCGGTGTTTCGGTGCTCGGTTCGATTCTCGCGACCCGGGTCAAGACACTGACAGTCGATTCGGTTTCCACCTTGCCGCCCGAGCAGCAGGCGGTAGCCGGAAAGAGCCTGCAGGACGGACTCGACCTCAGCAACATGCCTGACTTCGTCTCGCAGATCGTCCGGTTCGCTTACGGCGACGCAACAGGACGGATCTTCCTGGTCGCAGCTGTCGTCGCGGTGGTCACGCTCGTATCGGTCATCTTCATCCCGAACCGTCCGCTGCGTACCACGATCGACATCGCGACTCCCGATGCAGAGCAGAAGTTCGAGGAAGAGCGAGAAGAGAAGAACGAGGAGAAGAACCTCACTCGCTGATCCTCACGCCCGGCTGATCTATCTTCAGGCCCCGTCTTCTGAAAGTTCGCTCACGCCATAGCCCATCGAACGCGGACCGAGATCGATTCCTCGATCTCTCCGCGTTCGACGGGTATCGGGGCCGAATCCGCTTTCATTGCCGCGACACGTCCGCGCGTCGGCACGACCTGGTCGAAGTCCTCGAGCACCTCGAGGACTTCGACCAGATCTTTGTCTGCCAGGTCCGCGAACTGCCTCGCCTTCGATTCGGCTGCCGTCCATGCCAACTCGCGTGCCTTTGTCGCCAGATCGCTGCGGTCGTCGAGATCGAACTCCAGTCCGTCGAGTCGGATGGCATCGCCGCCCACGGATACACACGCTGCGATGACGGCTGAGGGCGAGTTGGCCGCGTCCGGCTCCAACTCACGCAGTACGACTCGAAAAGTTGTCGATGCGGTGAAACCTGTTGTCTCCTGCCGACCTCCGTCGCTCCAATGGATTTGTGGATGCACGCTCAGTCCGGCGGTGGTGAGGTCCGCTCCGTGTACACCGCGCGCGTGCAGGGTTTCGGTCAGAGCAGTGGACAGGCGGGCGACGGCATCGAATGCGTCGGAAACGGCTGTCTGCGTCACCGATACTCCGATCGTCAACCGAACGATGTCGGGAACAGCTGTTGCAGTGGCGGTTCCGGTCACCGTGACAGTGGACGACTCCGAGGTGAGGGCGGTGGTCGGCATGTGTACGTCCTATCCGATTCGTCCGGCGGAGATGACACTCCGCAACATCAGGTCCAATTGCTCGTAGGCTCCCGCTGCAAGACGTTCGAGAAGCGCAAGTTTCAACTCGGGCGCCTGCGCGGTCAGTTCTGTATATCGCTCCGGTGTCAGGACGGCCACGGTGACCGTCGAATCGGCGCGAATGTCGTTGAGGAACGGGGTGTCGAGGAACATCGTCATCTCGCCGAACGTCATTCCGGCGGAAAGCGTAGTGATGCGATGCTCGACCCCGTGTGCGTCGGTGAACATGGTGCTGACCTGGCCGCTGAGAATCAGATAGAACCCCGAGGCCGCTTCACCTCGGCGGGCGATCTTCTCGCCGCGGGCATACGTTCGCGTCTCCAATTCCGCCGAGAATCCCTCGATCTGTGCCGCGGAGAGAGCATCGAGAACGGGATGATCCTCGATCGAGATCGTGGATGCCTGTCGATCTGCCTCACAGTGCACCGCAAGCAACGTGTCCTCGCACCACTGCATCGCGGAATCGAGGTCTGCAAAAACTCGACCACTTCTTCTGGCGGGGTCGACGCTCGAACTTCGTTGTCCCAGTAGTCCTTGCGGATCGACGACCGCCACTGCGCAGGCTTGTTCGGCCAGTTGCACTTGAAGTGCAGTGATCATGCGGACCGCGACGTCACTGGCGTCGTCGACGCGGCGCACGTCGATGACGACAACTTCGAGGCCCTCGTCCACCGAGCCGATTTCGCGCACCGCCGATTCGGCGCCGGTGAAGAGGAGATCCCCGTGCAGTTCGTAGACCCGGCTGCGTTTGCCGACGTCGTCGAGCACAGCTTGTTCGGTTGGGGTGCGTCGCACTCGCGACGGCGCTTCGATGACGCTGTATCGGGCGCGGATCGAGGAGCGTGACGCCCGCGTCACGTGGAGGAAGTGCAGTTCGAGTTCCTTCGACAGAGCCCGGGCAGCAGCAACTCCACGAACGCTGTTTCCGTGAACGTCGAGTCTGGGGGAGTACACCGCGATTCCGATCTGGCCGGGCAGAACGGCCAGGACCCCGCCGCCGACGCCGCTCTTGGCCGGCAATCCGACCTCTACCAGCCACTTGCCGGCGCCGTCGTACATCCCGCAGGTGGCCATGACGCTGAGGACCTGCTCGACGCCCGCGGGAGCCAGCGCACGCTCGCGCGTGACGGGATTCAGGCCGTTGTTCGCGAGCGTCGCGGCCATCAGACTCAGATCACGGCAGGTCACGTCGATCGAGCATTGACGGAAGTACAGGTCGACGGCCTCGTCGGGATTGCCGGTGATGACGTCGAAGGATCGCAGCATGTGGCCGATCGCGCGGTTGCGGTGACCGGTACGGCCTTCCGAGGTGTAGACCGACTCGTTGAAGCTCAGCTCCCGGCCCGCATATCGCGAGTACGCCGAGCGAATCCGCTCGAAGCGGACTTCGGCATTGACGCCGGCGACCAGGGATGCAGCCGTGATCGCGCCGGCATTGATCATAGGGTTTCGCGGACGTTCGGTGAGCGGGTCGAGGCTGATTTCGTTGAACGGCTCGCCGGACGGTTCCACATCGATTTTCGCGGCAACCGCCTCACTTCCCCGATCGGCGAGAGCCAACGCATAGGTGAAGGGTTTCGAGATCGACTGAATGGTGAACGGGACTCGTGAGTCACCGATCTCGTATACGTAACCGTCGACTGTAGCGATGCAGATCCCGAACGAATCGGGAGCGACCGCCGCGAGTTCGGGGATGTAGTCGGCCAACTCGCCGTCGTCGAGTGATCGGACTTCGTCGAATACTCGCGCTATCAGGTCGTCGACCACAGTTCCCATACGTCGACCTTAAGCTGACACGGCGGTCGTTTTGTGGAACAAGAGTCGCCGAGTCGATTGGGGCCGATCCCATTTGTCTGTGATTGCGATCACGAGCGATCCGCGGGATTTCGCTGTTACTCGAAGTCACACCGGAATCGGGCCGAGTCCGCGTGTCGGTTCGCCGGAACGCTCCGTAGACTGGCAGCACTGTCGCGAAGACAGCCGCGGCGCGCACCGGTGCAGCTGTGAAGCACGGAGGGAGCGATCTCGTTGGGTGTTCTTGCCCGCATTCAGGGTCCTGACGATCTACGTCAGTTGAGCCACGCCGAGATGACGGAGTTGGCCGACGAGATTCGTGAGTTCCTCGTGCTGAAGGTCGCTGCGTCTGGTGGTCACCTCGGGCCCAACTTGGGCGTCGTGGAGTTGACCCTCGCACTGCACCGAATTTTCGACTCGCCGCAGGACGCGATCATCTTCGACACGGGCCATCAGGCCTATGTACACAAGATCCTCACCGGTCGTCAGGATCAGTTCGACACTCTGCGTAAGCAGGGCGGACTGTCCGGGTATCCGTGCCGCGCCGAGAGCGAACACGACTGGGTCGAGTCCTCTCATGCTTCCGCCGCGTTGTCCTACGCCGACGGCCTCGCGAAGGCCTTCGCGCTGACGGGTCAGAATCGCCACGTTGTTGCCGTTGTCGGCGACGGCGCCCTGACCGGCGGAATGTGTTGGGAAGCGCTCAACAACATCGCAGCCGGCAAAGATCGTTCGGTGGTGATCGTGGTCAACGACAACGGTCGCTCGTACGCACCGACCATCGGCGGCCTTGCCGATCATCTCTCGGCGCTGCGCACCGCACCGAGTTACGAGCGCGCCCTCGACAGCGGCCGACGCATGGTCAAGAGACTGCCCTGGGTCGGGCGCACTGCTTACTCCGTCCTGCATGGGATGAAGGCCGGTCTCAAGGACGCGGTCAGTCCTCAGGTGATGTTCACCGATCTCGGTATCAAGTACCTCGGACCGGTCGACGGTCACGACGAAGCTGCCATGGAATCGGCGTTGCGCCGGGCGAAGGCCTACGGCGGACCAGTCATCGTTCACGCCGTCACCCGCAAGGGCAACGGTTACGCGCACGCGGAAAACGACGTGGCCGATCAGATGCATGCCACCGGCGTCATCGATCCCGTCACCGGTCGCGGCACCAAGTCGTCAGCGCCGGACTGGACGTCGGTCTTCTCGGCCGCACTGATCGAGCAGGCTTCGCGTCGTGAGGACATCGTCGCCATCACCGCGGCCATGGCCGGCCCCACCGGGCTCGCAGCATTCGGTGAGAAGTTCCCCGACCGCATGTTCGACGTCGGTATCGCCGAGCAGCACGCGATGACCTCGGCCGCCGGCCTTGCATTGGGCGGACTGCACCCCGTGGTCGCTATCTACTCGACCTTCCTCAACCGAGCGTTCGACCAGTTGTTGATGGACGTCGCACTGCTCAAGCAACCGGTGACAATCGTGCTCGACCGCGCCGGCGTCACTGGAGTGGACGGCGCCAGCCACAACGGCGTCTGGGATCTTTCGCTGCTCGGAATCATCCCCGGGATTCGCGTTGCGGCACCGCGTGACGCCGACACACTGCGTGAAGAACTGGACGAGGCACTCCTCGTCGACGACGGACCAACTGTCGTACGCTTCCCGAAGGGCGCTGTACCCGAAGCGATTCCGGCGGTGAAGCGACTCGACGGAATGGTCGACGTTCTCAAGGTCAGCGAGGGCGAGCGCGGAGACGTGCTGCTCGTCGCGGTGGGTCCGTTTGCCTCCTTGGCGCTCGAGATCGCCGATCGACTCGACAAGCAGGGCATCTCGGTTGCCGTCGTTGATCCGCGTTGGGTTCTGCCGGTAGCGGATTCGCTGGTGAAGATGGCGGACAAGTACGCGCTCGTTGTCACCATCGAGGACGGCGGCCTACACGGCGGTATCGGTTCGACGGTCTCCGCTGCGATGCGCGCCGCCGGAGTTCACACCTCGTGCCGCGACATGGGCGTTCCCCAGCAGTTCCTCGATCACGCCAGTCGCGAGGCCATCCACAAGGAGCTTGGCCTGACGGCTCAGGACCTCTCCCGCAAGATCACCGGCTGGGTGGCAGGAATGGGTAGCGTCGGAGTCCGCGTCCAGGAGGACGCGTCTTCGGCCTCGGCTCAGGGTGAAGTCGCACAAGGCTGACAGGTCGTCTACCGACAAATCTCGAAAAGCGGTGGCCCTCGGATCAATCC
>NZ_JBHTSW010000051.1:0-43005 GCF_042794945.1 Rhodococcus sp. NPDC056506
ACCACTCAAACCCCTTTTTGTTTTTTTTTGGGGGGCTGGTTTTTTTTTATACGACCCACCAACTCCCCCCCCAAACACCGCCAAATCCGACGGCCCCCGCCTATCGGGGGGGGCCACTTCGTTGTCGAGCAGTCAGGCAAGCACAGGTCAGTCAGGAAGGCGCAGATCCGGCTTGTCCAGCTCTTCGATGTTGACGTCCTTGAACGTCACGACGCGTACGTACTTCACGAATCGCGCCGGGCGGTACATGTCCCACACCCACGCGTCGGACATCCGCAGTTCGAAGTAGATCTCCCCGTCTGAATTGTGGGGCAGCAACTCGACCGTGTTGGCCAGGTAGAAACGTCGTTCGGTCTCCACGACGTAGGAGAACTGTCCGACGATGTCCCGGTATTCGCGGTAGAGCGACAGCTCCATCTCGGTTTCGTACTTCTCGAGATCCTCGGCACTCATCGGTTTAGCCAGTCCTCCCAGTTCGTCTGAACTTCCATCATCCCGTACGGCCTGCACGTTGTTCCAACCGGACTCCCGCAGCCACCACGTTGGCGTAGGTCATGCGGTGCTCTGGGCACGGCCCCAGCTCGTCGAGAGCGTCCATGTGCAGGGGCGTGCTGTATCCCTTGTGAATTGCGAAGCCGTATCCGGGATGAGTGTTGTCCATCTCCGTCATCACGCGATCTCGGGTCACCTTCGCGAGAACGCTGGCCGCAGCGATACATGCGGCGGCGCCGTCACCGCCGATGACCGGCAGCGAGGGAGCCGTCAAACCCGGAACCCGGAATCCGTCGGTGAGGACGTAGCCCGGTTCGAGGTCGAGGCCCGCAACTGCTCGCCGCATCCCCTCGATGTTCGCGACGTGAATACCGATCTGGTCGACTTCCGCGGCGGGAACAGCGATGACACTCCACGCCAATGCCAAGCGTTTGATGGCTGGGAAAAGCTCCTCGCGAGCACGTTCGGTCAGCTTCTTCGAATCGTCCAGACGCGCCAGTGCCGCTTGCGGTTTCGGTGCCAGGACACACGCTGCGATGACGAGCGGACCAGCGCACGCTCCGCGGCCGGCTTCGTCGACGCCGGCGACCGGGCCGAGACCGGTTCGCGCCAACGCAGACTCCATCGTCCGCAGACCTGCCGATCTGCGAATGACAACGCGAGGGGGCCAACTACTCACTGTCTCTGCCTACTCGGAACTAAGCGAATCCATGTGCGCGGTCCGACAACTCAATTGCCCTGAATATCAGGCGCATCGATGCCGCCCATTCGCGACGGGGGAAGGACGATGAATCGTGCTTGACCGATGATGTTGTCGACCGGGACAGTTCCCTGGAACTCGTCGTCGACGTGGTAGCGCGAATCGGCGGAATTACTCCGATTGTCACCCATGACCCACACGTGTCCCTCGGGCACGGTGATCGGTCCGAAGCAGCGCCCCGACTTCAGTTCGGTGTCACACGTTTGTGTTCCCGGAGTGAACGGGAAGTCCATCTTGATATATGGCTCGTCGAGTGGTTTGCCGTCCACCAGGACGCGGCCCTGATCATCGCAGCATTCGACGGTCTGGCCGCCGGTTGCGATCACTCGCTTGACCAAGTCGTTCTCGTCGGGCGGGACGAGGCCGACCCACGAACCGACCTCTTGAATGCCTCGGACGACAACGTTGTCGGACCGATTGGACACATACTTCGTGTTCCACGAATCGGGTCCCTTGAAGACGACGACGTCGCCGGGTTCCGGATCGCCGAAGCGGTATCCGATTTTCTCCACCACGATGCGGTCACCGGTACATCCCGCACAGCCGTGCAGTGTCGGTTCCATCGACTCGGATGGGATGAGAAAAACTCTGAAGACAAATGCCTGAAGAACGATGCTGAGTACCAGCGCAACGCCGATCAGAACAGGGAGTTCTCGCAGGAACGATCGCTGTTTCTTCTGCGGCCGATGTGAGGTCGGTTCCTCGGAACCGCTTGATCCCTCATGATTCTCGGGTCCGGACGACAATGCCTGCTCCTTCGAAGAATCTGCCACAGAAACCAGATTAGCCCGACACCGCGCGTACGCGGTGCCGGGCTCATCGGAAAGATCAGCGCTTTTCCTTGATCTTCGCCTTCTTGCCACGAAGCTCACGGAGGTAGTACAGCTTGGCGCGACGGACGTCACCGCGGGTCAGAACCTCGATGGAGGCCAGCGTGGGGCTGTGAACCGGGAAGGTGCGCTCGACGCCGACGCCGAAGGAGACCTTACGGACGGTGAAGGTCTCGCGAACGCCGCCGCCCTGGCGACGAATAACGACGCCCTTGAAGACCTGCACGCGCTCCTTGGAGCCTTCGATAACCTTGACGTTCACGTTGAGCGTGTCGCCGGGACGGAACTCGGGGATGTCGTCGCGGAGCGACTTTTTGTCCAGGAAGTCCAGGGTGTTCATATGTCATCCTTGTATTTCGCAGGAGCAGAGGAACCGAGCGGCACGCGTTTCGGTCTCCCGAAACGGCGCTCGTCTGGTTCGTGCCCAGATCAAGTGCTGCTGCCTGGTCCAGGCAACCCGTCCATTGTGCCAGACGCGGACACCAGCGGGGAAATCGGTGGCGGCGGAGCCGCGTGGATGGTGTGGTCCAATTCCTGCTCGGCCGCCGTCATGGCATGTTCGACGCTCGGCGATCCGGCAATGAGATCCTGAACGTAGATCTTGGCGCGGATGACGGGCCGACGCCATTTCCGTTCACGCTCGAGAGCGCGGTTCATCCGTTTCGGCTTCCGTGTGTATCGCCAGCGTGCCCACGGCGCACCCGGCCGGCTCAGGCGAAGCGCGCCGATTACCAGCAACGGAAAGACGAACAGGCCCACGAGCCCCGTCCAGATCTTCCCCTTGAGAATCACGATGGCGGCCAAGGCGAAGTTGATCAACGCGACAAAAACGAAGACCAACTTGATCCACGGATCTCGTTCCTCACGGAATCCGGCGACGTCGAGCAGTTCGAGCGGGCGGAAACCCAACAGCACCAGACCGGTCACGGCGATCGCTACGAAGACCGCATCCACCGAGGTCCGACCTTGCTCGGACCAGTACACGTCCTTCAGATAGAAGATCAGTGCAAACTCGTCGAGCACCAACGCCGCACCCATACCGAAGATCGCCGCCAGTACGGCACCGGTGGTCTGCGAACCGTCGACGTAGACCGCGATCAGCGCACCACCGGAGATCATCATGGCGATCACACCGAATACGACGTGATGCACGTGCTGACCGCCCGGCGCGATGTTGCCCGGCCACCATTTCACCTTCGCGCGGATCATCCGGACGCTCAGGCGGATGAAAAGGAAGGCGGACAGGAACCCGAGAAGGAAGAACAGCAGCGGCAATCGGCCATGGGCGATGATCTCTCGCTCGAGCCACTCCCGCATCACTGTCCTCCCTTCACCGAATTCATGATCCGACCCTGATCGGATTCATACCGCCAACCGACTCGATTGTGACGATACGGACTTCGAAAACCCGGCGTACGGCTTACTTGCCGAATCCGGCCTTGCGCAGCGCGTCGGCCATCGATCCTGCGACGGGCGCACGGTTGTCCGGACGCGACTCGCGTCCACCCTGTCGCCCTCCGCCACCTCGCTGCTGGCCCTGACCCTGACCCTGTCGCTGGGGTTGCCCACCTCGCGGGCCTTCGGACTTGCGGGGAGCGCCCACCTCGTCGTCGAGTCGGAGCGTCAACCCGATGCGTTGACGCGCCTCGTCCACTTCGAGAACCTTCACCTTGACGACGTCGCCCGATTTGACGACCTCTCGTGGGTCCTTGACGAAGTTGTGTGACATCGCCGAGACGTGAACCAGACCGTCCTGATGAACTCCGATGTCGACGAAGGCGCCGAAGGCCGCGACGTTGGTGACCACACCTTCGAGCGTCATACCGGGCTTGAGGTGCGCGACCTTTTCGATGCCTGCGGCAAAAGTCGCGGTCTTGAACTCGGGTCGCGGATCTCGTCCAGGCTTCTCCAACTCGGAGATGATGTCGGTGACGGTCGGCAGACCGAATCGCTCGTCGACGTAGTCGGACGCCTTGACCGATCGAAGTGCCTGCGAGTTTCCGATCACGGTGCGCACGTCCCCGCCGGCACTCGCGACGATCTTGCGAACCACCGGGTACGCCTCCGGGTGGACGCTCGACGCGTCGAGGGGGTCGTCGCCGTCGGCGATCCGGAGGAAGCCGGCACACTGCTCGAATGCCTTGGGCCCCAATCGTGAGACGTCCTTGAGTCCCTTGCGGGATTTGAACGGACCGTTCTGGTCCCGATGCGCGACGATGCTCTCCGCGAGCGAGCCTGCAATTCCGGACACCCGAGCGAGCAGTGGCACGGACGCAGTGTTGACGTCGACGCCGACCGAGTTGACGGCATCTTCGACGACGGCGTCGAGGGAACGTGAGAGCAGCGATTCGGTGATGTCGTGCTGGTACTGACCGACGCCGATGGACTTGGGATCGATCTTCACCAACTCCGCCAACGGATCCTGCAGGCGACGCGCGATGGACACCGCACCGCGAATCGAGACGTCGAGGTCGGGAAGTTCCTGCGACGCATAGGCCGAAGCCGAGTACACCGACGCGCCTGCCTCGGACACGACGATCTTGGTCAGGTTGGGCGCGCCGGTCTTCTTGATCAGTTCGGTAGCGAGCGTGTCGGTCTCGCGTGAAGCCGTGCCGTTGCCGATGGCGATCAGTTCGACGCCGTACTTGGCGACAAGCCCGGCAAGCGTCGCAAGAGCAGCGTCCCACTTGTTCTGCGGCTGGTGTGGGTAAATCGTCTCGTAGGCAACAACTTTGCCGGTTCCGTCGACGACGGCAACTTTGGTTCCGGTGCGAAATCCGGGGTCGAGTCCCATGGTGGGCCGGGCGCCTGCGGGAGCCGCGAGAAGTAGATCCTTGAGGTTGGTGGCGAAGACGTCGACGGCATCCTTTTCGGCCGACTGTCGCAGACGCATCCGAGTGTCGATACCGAGTGTGACCGCGAACTTCGTCTTCCATGCCCACCTCACGGTGTCGAGGAGCCACCCGTCTGCGGCACGGCCACGGTCGGCAATCTCGAACCGCGACGCAATGCGGCCTTCGTAGACCGTGCGCTCCCCCGGCGCGAGCTCTTCGGTGTCGGCAGCCATGTTCACCGACAGCACTTCTTCCTTCTCGCCGCGCAGGACGGCGAGGATGCGGTGCGAGGGCAATTTGGAGAACGGTTCCGAGAACTCGAAGTAGTCAGCAAACTTCGAGCCATCGGTTTCCTTGCCCTTGCGGACCGAGGAGACGACCTGGCCGCGATTCCACATCAGCTCACGCAATTCACCGACCAGATCGGCGTCCTCGGCGAAGCGCTCGACGAGGATCGACCGGGCACCGTCGAGTTGCTCGTCCGAATACTGCGAGGGATCGGTGGTGGGATCTCCGATGAGAGCATCGGCGACGGGCTCGTGGCCGGCCTCGCGGGCGATCTGCGCCTTGGTGCGCCGCTTCGGCTTGAAGGGGAGGTAGATGTCCTCCAGCCGCGCTTTTGTCTCGGCCAGCATGATCTGACCGCGCAGTTGATCGTCGAGTTTGCCCTGAGAGTCGATCTCCGTGAGCACGGCGTCACGACGGTCGTCGAGCTCGCGGAGATACCGCAGCCGCTCGTCCAGGAGTCGCAGCTGGGCGTCGTCGAGCGTGCCGGTGACTTCCTTGCGGTACCGGGCGATGAAGGGCACCGTGGCTCCGCCGTCGAGAAGGTCGACTGCTGCTGCAACCTGGCCTTCGCGGACGTCGAGTTCCTCGGCAATGCGCTGGTTCACGGTCTTGAGAATCACGAGATCCGACCCTACCGCTATCCTGAGACAAGAAGATCGGCAACAGTGCCGTGTCAGGGCTACCGGGGGAAACAAATGAGTACGCGGTACGTCCGGATTGCCGCAATGGTGGCCGCAGTTACTTTTGCGACTTCGTGCAGCGGTGGACAGAACCCGGATGATCCGATGCAGACCCCCGCCTTTCCCGACACCAATGTTCCGGTCGCGGAGACTCTCGACGGTCGACTGGCGCAAGCTCAGGTGGCGGCGCTCGGGCGCGGCGCGGACGTCTCCATCGCCATCCTCGACCGCTCCTCGGACAAGTACCTCGATGTGTCAGGCGACCAGCAGATCGAAACCGCCTCGGTGGCAAAGCTATTCATCGCGGAGGATCTACTTCATCAGGACGCGCGAGGCGAGCGACCGATCACGGACGACGACCGCACTCTCATGGCGGCGATGCTCGAATCCTCCGACGACACTGCAGCCAACCTCCTGTGGGACGAGGTCGGCGGTCAAGAGGTGATCACCCGCGTCGCCGAGCGTTACGCACTGACCGCGACGACGCCGCCGTGGGACGGAATGTGGTGGAACACCGAGACCACGACCCGTGACCTGGTCACCTTCTACAACGCCGTCCTCGACGACTCCGACCAACTCGGACCCGAACGGGTCGACCAGTTCGTCGAGTACCTGCGGCAATCCACTCCCGAAGGAACTGACGGCTACGACCAGAGGTTCGGCCTGCCCGAGGCCCTGTTCGGCGAGCCGGTCATAGGAGTCAAACAGGGCTGGATGTGCTGTGTCGAGGACAAGTGGATACACCTGTCCACCGGCATCGTCGGTGACGACAACCGATACATCATCGCGATCGGTTCGCGAGAAGACGTCCAGTACACGGACGAGGACAGCTTCTATCCCGACACTTCGTTCACCGATGCTGTCGACGACGAAAGTGCACTGCACGCGCGCGACACGGTCACCGGCGTCACACAAATCCTCTTCCCGAGCGGAAGCATCGACGACTGGGCTGCAGCATCCACGACCACCGATTCGGCGATGCCCGAAGCATCCGGACCCTGATTCTGTCCACGAGGGTCTGTTCGAACTCAGTCTTGCTTGTACTCGAGCACCGAACTGATGACCCGCTCCTGCTGTTCGGACGTAAGCATCGGCCATAGCGGCAGTCGAAGGATCGACGCCGAGAACTCGGCACTACGCACGCACGGCTCCGGTGTTCGTCCGTAGCGCACACCAGCCGCACTCGTATCCAGCGGAACGTAATGGAACGGCGCCACGATTCCGTCACCGGCAAGGTGCCGAATCAAGCCGTCACGGCTCTCTTCGGTCGGCATCTTGAGGTAGAACAGGTGCGCGGTGTGCTCGCGATCATCAGGGACCGCCATGGGCACGACATCATTCGCGGACGCCCACTCGCCCAGACTCACGCTGTAGGCATCCCAGACGCGATGCCTGGCCGCCTGAATCGCGTCGAACTCGGAGAGTTGTGCGTCGAGGACGGCGGCATTGAGTTCACTGGGCAGATAGCTCGACCCGATGTCCTGCCACGAATATTTGTCGACCTGGCCGCGCAGGAAACGCGCACGGTCGGTCCCCTTCTCACGGATGATTTCGGCGCGGGTCATCAGCTGATCGTCGGAGAGCAACAGCGCGCCACCCTCGCCGCAATGAACGTTCTTGGTGTCGTGAAAACTCTGCGTTCCGATTGTTCCGATGGTGCCGAGCGTGCGCCCGCGCCACTTTCCGCCGAGCCCGTGTGCGTTGTCTTCGATCAACGCGACGCCGTGAAGTTTCGCGAGGTCGATCAGAGGTTCCATGTCGGCGGCGACCCCGCCGTAATGCATGACGAGTACCGCTTTGGTGCGTTCGGTGATCGCCGCCTCGACGCACGCCGGATCGATGTTGCCGGTACTCGGATCGATGTCGACGAAAACAACAGTGGCCCCGCGCAACGCGACGGCGGTCGCCGCCGAACTGAACGCGAAGCTCGGAACGATCACCTCGTCGCCCGGGCCCAATTCGAGCAGCAGGGCACCCAATTCGAGTGCGTGCGTGCATGAGGTGGTCAGCAGGGCATGCGTGGATCCGGTAATCGTTTTGATGGCTGCTGTCGCGGACTTGGTGAAACGCCCGTCACCGTGAATGTGATCGGACTCCAGAACCGTTGCCAGATTCGACAATTCGTTCGAGGCCCGATAGGGGCGGGAAAAGATGATTCGATCAGTGCTCACGAGTACGCCGATCGATCGAGGTTCCCGGCCGCGGTGAATCGACAGTCAGATACAGCGGCTTTCCGACGAGGACGTGCAGTGCCACACCGAGGTATTCGGCGATCAGCCCGAGCGAGAACAGGATCGCACCTGAACAGACCAGCAGCGCCATGATGATCGACGCCCATCCTTCGGGGTCGTTGTTGTCGCCGGTCATGGCCTGGATGAAGATCACCGCCGCCATGATCACACCGGCTGACGCCAGGGTGACTCCGAGCAGACTGACCAGCCGCAGACCGCGGGTTCCGCTACACAACACCATCTTCCAGAACAACGAGAACAAACGGCGATAGTTGTATCCGGATTCCTCGCGGCCTTCGGCTCGAAGTGTCACCGGGGCCGTGGCCGTGTTACCGACAACCCACGTCAGCGCGACGTCCAGATACACGCCGTTGGCGGCGACGCCGGCCAACTGTCGACCGATGTCACCGCGGATCAGGCGGTAACTTTCGAATCTCGTCGAATCAGGGAACGCGAACACCGTCGCCAGGACGATCTTTGCGCCGCGCGAGGTCAGGTTCCGCAAAAATCCGTGAGGGCGGGTGTTCGTGGGTTTGGAATACACGAGATCGGATCGCTCCGTCAGCGCGGCGTCGAGGAAAGCCCCGATGTGCACCGGGTCGTGCTGGCCGTCCTCGTCCATCGTCACGATCCACTGGCCGGTTGCAGCGGCCATGCCGGCGATGGTCGCCGCGTCCTGGCCGTAGTTGCGGCTGAGCCAAACGACACGCACCTGCTCGAAACGGCGCTCCAATTCGAGTAACACGACGTCGGAGCGGTCCGGGCCGTTGTCGTGGACCAGCACGATCTCGTCGACGGAGAACTGCGCACCACCGGGCGTCGTCCTCGGTGCGCCCAGGGCGTCCAGCTCCTCGACGAGCGCTGTGATCGTCTTTTCGCCCTGATAAACGGGCACTACGACGGAAATCGAGTGCACTCGCTTCCACTCCCTTCAGGGGGCTCGACTGGCGCCGAGAGACAGGCACGATCGGGCCCACACCGTCGCGAACTTTAACACGCAAAGATGTCTTGACTTCGGATGCCGGCGGCGCGTGACGCGCTCGCGTCTCCGTACGCCCGACCTGCCCTGTTAAGGTCTGGAACTCGTGGTGGAAACTCGCACTCTCGCCCGGGCCGATGTGTACAAGTGGGGCGCCGTCACGGCGGTCGGTGTCATCGCCGGTTACCTGGCCGTGGTGCTCGCGAATGCTCGTCACTTCTACACCGACGACACCGAGTCCCAGTACGCACCGCTGTGGGTCATGCTCGGCCGCAGTCTGCGAGAAGGACACCTCCCGGTACTCGTCCCCGAGAACTGGATGGCGGGCAACTACGCGATCGAGGAAGCGGGCCTTCTCAATCCACCGCAACTCCTGATCGACCTGATCGCACCGTCCTTCGACAACCTGGCGTTGTACGCGACGATCGTGAAGTTGATCTTCGCGATCATCCTTGCGCTGGGCGTCTATCGGATCTGTCTCGAGTACGGTTCGAAGCCCACGTGGGCTGCAGTCGCCGGCGTCTCGATTCCGTTCACCGGTTTCCTACTGTTCTTCGACTCGGCCAGTTGGATGACTGCCTTCACCGGCACTGCATGGATGGTTCAGGCGTGGGCGTCGGCAATCCGCTACGCCCGAGGTAAGAGCGGTCCGATCCCGACCTTCGTGTTCTTGTATCTCGCGATGTCGGTCCAATATGTTTTTCCCGCAGTCGAATCCGGCTTGATGATCGGCGCGGTCGCAATCGGCGAAGTTGTCTATCAGCGGCGTTGGCTGCCGTCGCTGCGGCTTCTGGCGGTGTCCGCGTGTGCGGCTCTGGCCGGGCTCGCGACGTATCTGCCGAGCCTGCTCACCGCCGACGTCACCTGGCGCGGTGCATCCGAGGTCAAGAACGACGCATTCCTCGCCGTCCCGTGGTCGGAATCGCTGAACGCGAGCCTGCCGAGCACCATGCCCGCGTTCACCTCGTGGTGGGGATACATCCAGACCATGCCCATGGTCTACATCGCCTGGTTCCTCATTCCGGCGCTGGCTTTCATCGACTGGGGCAAGGCACGCGCCGCGGCACGCGAATTGACCGCAGTCGGGATCTTCACCGTCGCCGTCCTCATGTGGACGGCCGGGCCGAGCACGATCGGCCCGCTGCGGTGGCCCGCACGCGTGCTTCCGATGGTGGCGATTGGCCTTCTGCTTCTGGTGTGCATCCTGCTCGGGCGTTACGCCACGACCGACAAGTTGCGCGGGCGCTGCGTTGCAGCGGGAATCCTCGTGGGCCTGCTTCTGATTCGGTCCGCCTCGGCAGCCCCGGGGCTCGCGAAATGGCATCTGATCTCAGCCGTCGCCGTCGTTGCCCTCGGCGCCGCGATGGTGTGGCTCGGCCGTACCAAAGGCACTGCATTCGCATGCCTCGTAGCGATCGTCGCGGTCTCCCCCATCGCTTACGCCCAGGTTCGAGCAGCACAACCGACCCCGATGAGCTGGAACCTGCCCGAATCCCGCTCGGAGATGAAGGAAGCCTTCCCCGACTTCGAAGGCACGACACTACAACTGGGCGATCGCGCGCTCATCGGCCCCGGCGACCGAACACTCGACGGAGCGTACGGTTCCCTGGCCTTCGGCAACTATCCCAAAGACCTGGAACTGACCTACACCAGCGGCTACACCCCCAACGGGCACTTCTACTTCGGTGACCTGCTCTGCATGCGCTGGGACATGAGCGTGTGCCCCGACGCCTTCCGACGCGCATTCACCGTCGAACCCACCACTGGCCGCACCATCGTCGATCTGATGAACGTGGACCGCGTCGTACTGCAAAACGCCCTCTACCCCGATGCACGCAAGAACCCGGCTCCCGACGGATGGAAGTGGGTTGACTACCCAGGCCACGAGAACTACATCTCGGTGCTCGAACGCGTCGACGGCCCCGTCTCGACACGCAACGGACGCATCGCCGATACCCAAGGCGTCGAGGCTGTTTCGACCGGGGAATCGAGCATGTCGAGCACCCTTCGTGTCAGTTCGGAGACCGGCGGCAAGGTTGTGTTTGCACGGCTCGGCTGGCCCGGATATCGGGCGAGCATCGACGGTCAGCCTGTCCCGATCGACGTCGTCGCGAAGTCCTTTGTCACCGTGGACGTTCCAGCCGGTACGAAAGACGCGGAACTTGTCCTGACGTGGCGTCCCCCGGGATGGAAGGTCGGCGGCGCTTCGATGGTCGCCGGAGTCCTCGGACTCGGGGTGCTCGAGTGGATGTATCTGCGCGCGCGACGCAAGGACCGGATCAGCGACGAGCACACCGAGTCTTCATGACCGAAGACGTCGCATCAACCGAGAACCCCGGCCCACTGCTACGGGTGGTCAAGCATCAACCAATCGCGTTTGCCATTGTCGGAGTGGCCAATACGGCGATCGGCTACGTGCTCTTCGTGATGTGGTCATTGATCCTCGACAACAAGAATCTGTATCAGGTGGCCGTGATCGGCGCGTACTCCATCAGCGTCCTCATCGCTTTTGTTCTGCATCGGACTCTCGTTTTCCGCGTTCGCGGACATGTTGCCCGCGACCTGGGCGCGTTCATTGTCGTCAATTCCGGTGGCCTCGTGCTGAATCTGATTCTCGGAACACTCGCAGTGTCGATTCTGCACGCCCCGCCGCTCCCCGCTCAGGCCGTTGTCATGCTGATCGTTGCCGGTGTGAGTTTCTTCGGTCATCGATACTTCTCGTTCCGCCGCAAACCAACCGAACGGCACTGATCTTCTACGACTCGCGGGGTAACGCGCGATCCACTGCCGCCTCGACGATCGTTCGAATGTCTTCCTCCCCGAACAGGTTCGGCAATGTGAGCCGATCCAGGGCGAGCCAGTTCAACGACATGTAGAGCAGGCGAACGGTCATCGCATCACCGGGCACGCCCGACGCCAGATGATTGGCTACGTTCAGATCGAAGTCTTCTCGGATGCGGACGGTCAGTACCGCACGCAGGTCCGGTCGACGCGTCGCCTCCAGTCGCAGCTCCATGAGCGCAAGGAAACCTGTCCCGAACGAGGTGACCCGCTCGACCACTTCGAGCATGAGCGTCACCAGACGCTCACGATCGGTGCCGTTGACGGGATCGATCAATCCCTCGAGGTCGTCCGGAATCAGTCGCTCGTAGATCCGGCCACCGGCTTGTGTCAGTAGGTCGTCGCGATTGGAAAAGTAGTTCGACGCAGTCCCGTTCGGCACAGCTGCCTGACTGTCGACGGCTCGAAAGGTCAAGCCTCGAGCGCCCTCTCGCGCCAACACCTCGATTGCCGCGTCGATCAGGGCAAGCCGACGTTCCGGGTTCTTTCGCACTTGACATCACTCCAGACACGACCCTAGGTTAAACCACTACAAACAGAGTACTACGAACGGGGCACTTCATGCGAAAGCTTGTGTACTACGTGGGAGCATCGCTCGACGGCTACATCGCGGGACCCGGCGGCGAATTCGACTTCTACCCGGTATCCGAACAGATCACGGCCTGGATATGCGATCGGTATCCCGACACCGTGCCAACGCACGTGCGGCCTTCCCTCGGAGTGGAGGGCGTACCCAACAAGGTCTTCGACACCGTCATCATGGGTCGCGGTTCCTACGAGCCCGGACTGACCGCCGGGGTGAGCAGCCCCTTCGCGCATCTGCGCCAGTTCGTCGTCTCCACCACCCTCCCCGACACCGAGGATCCCGCGATCACCCTCGTCCGCGCTAATCCTCTGGCGCTGGTCAAATCTCTCAAAGAGGAGGAAGGACAAGATATCTGGCTCTGCGGCGGCGGAACTCTCGCCGGCGAACTGCTACCGGAGATCGACGAATTGGTCGTCAAGAGGTATCCGGTTGTCGCAGGCGCGGGCATACCGATGATCAGAGGCAACTTCGAGCCGACACCGTTCACACCGACTGCAACCGAATCGCTGAGTGACGGCGCGAGCATCACCTGGTTGAAGCGAAATATCTAAGGGAGCAGGTCCGGTCGACGCTCGGCCGTGCGCTGCAGCGACTGCTCATGGCGCCAAGCCTTGATCTTTGCGTGATCACCGGACAGCAGAACAGGAGGGACCTCGAGGTCGCGCCACACGGCCGGACGCGTGTAACTGGGTCCTTCGAGGAGTCCGTCGGAAAACGAATCTTCTTGGTGTGAAAGCTGATTGCCGAGAACACCGGGCATCAGTCGAACAACAGCCTCGACCATCACCAGCACGGCAGCTTCACCGCCGATCAGTACGTAGTCGCCGATGCTGACTTCTTCGACGCGAACCCGCTTGGCTGCGTCGTCGAAAACTCGTTGATCGATTCCTTCGTATCGGCCGCAGGCGAAGACAAGATGCTTTGCGGTAGACCAGCGGTGCGCGGTCGCCTGAGTGAACGGGACGCCGGCAGGAGTGGGCACCACCAGAATCGTCTCGGCGTCATCCGGGCCGTCAGTATCTGCTCGTCCGATCACGTCGTCCAGGGCCGGGCCCCAGACGGTCGGTTTCATGACCATGCCTGGTCCGCCGCCGTACGGAGAATCGTCGACGGCTTTGTGCACGTCATGGGTCCACGACCGCAGATCGTGGACGTCGACCGAGATCAAGCCACGTTCGATTGCCTTGCCCAGCAAGGCAGCACGAAGCGGTTCGAGATACTCGGGAAAGATGGTGACTACATCGAGACGCATGACGAGCGATCAGTCGCTGTCGGCGTTCGAATTGTCGCTGTTCGACTTGTCACCGAAGTCCGGGTCGAGCAGTCCCTCGGGGGGCTCGATCACCACGACGCCGTCGGCGATCGACACCGAGGTGACGATGGCGGCGACAAACGGGATCAGCAATTCACCGGACGTCTCACCGGCGCGGCGAATCGAAAGCAATTCGCCTGCGGCGGAATGCAATACCTCGATGACCGAACCGACCTCGGTGCCGTCCGTGAGGACGACCTTCAGTCCTTCGAGTTCGTGATCGTAGAACTCGTCCGGATCATCCGAAGGCGCGAGTTCGGAACTGTCGATCACAAACAGTGTGCCGCGCAACGCATCTGCGTCGCCACGGTCACTGACGCCTTCGAGGCGCAGCAGAAGCCGCCCGGAATGATCCCGGGCGGCTTCCACTGTGTACGACTTCAGTGTGGACTCGCGCGGCTTACGCCCACGCAGCACGGAACCTACGGCAAAACGATCTTCGGGCTCGTCTGTACGAACCTCGACAACCAATTCACCTTTGATGCCATGCGACTTCGCGACACGACCGACTACGAGTTCCACCTGTTTACTGCCGTCTACTGATCGGTGTCGACGACATCAACACGGATACCGCGGCCACCGATGCCGGAGACCAAGGTCCGCAGAGCGGTCGCCGTGCGACCACCCCGACCGATGACCTTGCCGAGATCGTCGGGGTGCACGTGCACCTCGACGGTCCGTCCCCGACGTCCGGTGATCAGCTCGACGCGAACATCGTCGGGATTGGCGACGATGCCACGCACGAGATGCTCTACCGCATCAGCGACGACGGCACTCACTTGTCAGCAGCCTCGGCGTCTGCAGCGGGAGCCTCGGCGTCAGCCGCGGTGTCTTCTGCCTTGGCCTCGTCAGCCTTTGCAGCCTTCTTCTTCTTGGGGGTGATTGCTTCAGCAACCGGCTCGTTCTCGGCCTGCGCGAGTGCAGCCTGGAAGAGCTCGAGCTTGGTGGGCTTGGCTTCCTTGACACGCAGGGTGCCTTCGGTGCCCGGCAGGCCCTTGAACTTCTGCCAGTCACCGGTGATCTTGAGGAGTGCCTCGACGGGCTCGGTGGGCTGTGCGCCCACGGACAGCCAGTACTGAGCGCGCTCGGAATCGATGTCGATCAGCGAGGGCTCTTCCTTGGGGTGGTACTTGCCGATGGTCTCGATCGCACGGCCGTCACGACGGGTGCGCGAGTCGGCGATGACAACGCGGTACTGAGCGTTGCGGATCTTGCCGAGGCGGGTGAGCTTGATTTTGACAGCCACAGCTGCAGTTCTCCTTCAGCGCGCACAACAGTGCTGCGCATGTCACGTGCAATTCAGCGACCCACACGATTTGTGAGCCCGGTTTTGCCTCTATCCTGTGACCGTCGCAGCGGTACGTAACCGGTTGCGACGAACAATGGTCCATTGTGCCAGATGGGTGGGCTCGTTCGGAAACCACCCTGTGCGCGTTCGGGGAGTGCAGGGACTCCCTAACCACTCACGGGGGTGCCGCGCAGGATCACACGCGTCGGCTTCGCGAGCACAGCGGGGTTTCCGCGCGGATCTTCGGCGTACACCACCAGGTCGGCGGGCGCTCCTTCTTCGATGCCCTGAGCGCCCAACCAACTCCGTGCGTCCCAGCAGGCTGCACCCAGCGCCTGGTGCGCCGTCAGACCGGCAACCTGGAGTTCGGCCACCTCGTCGGCGATCCGCCCATGCCTGATCGAACCGCCGGCATCCGTTCCGGCATAGATCGGAATCCCCGCGTCGTGAGCGGCACCGATGGTCTGGTGTCGACGAGCGTGCAGATCCCGCATGTGCGCTGCGTAGGTTGGATACCGCGTGGCAGAGTCCGCGATCTCGGGGAAAGTAGCGATGTTGATCAGCGTCGGAACCAGGGCTGTGCCGTGAGCGACCATCGATTCGATGGTCGCGTCCGTCAGTCCGGTCCCGTGCTCGATGCAGTCGATACCGGCGTTGATCAGTCCGGGTAGAGCGTCTTCGGCAAAAACGTGAGCGGTGACCCGTGCGCCTTCGGCATGAGCGGCGGCGATGGCCTCGACCAGAATCTCGTCACTCCACAACGGGGCGAGGTCGCCGATGGAACGATCGATCCAGTCCCCGACGAGCTTGACCCAACCGTCACCGGCGCGTGCCTGCCGCACGACTTCGGCCGGCAACTGAGATTCGTCGTCCAGATCGACCGGCAGGCCCGGGATGTATCGCTTGGGTGCCGCGATGTGCTGACCTGCGCGAATGATCCGCGGCAAATCGAGGCGCTCGTCGATGAACCTGGTGTCGACCGGTGATCCGGCGTCGCGAAGCAACAGCACGCCCGCGTCACGTTCGGTCTGCGCCTGCCCCAGCAAGCCGTCGACGGTTTCGCCGCCGCCACCGCCGTAACGGATACCGACGTGACAGTGCGCATCCACGAGACCCGGTGTGATCCAACCCGATTCGACGATCGTCTCCGCACCGGACACCGGCTCGAAAGAAATCAGCCCGTCGACGATCCACAATTCGATCGGCCGGGCATCGGGCAGACCGATACCCCGAAGATGAAGCGCAGTCACCGACTACTTCTTGGGCAGCTTGAGCTGGGAGAGATCGATGCCTTCCAGTCCGGGCGGCAACTGATCGAGACCCTTGGGCATGTTCGACAGGTCGGGCATTCCGGCCGGCATTCCGCCGGGCATACCCGGGAACCCGCCCATGCCGGGGAATCCTCCGCGCATCTTGGGCTGCGTCGGACCCTTGCCGCCCTTCTTGCCCTTCTTGCCCTTCTTGCTGCGCACCTGCTTGCGGGCGCCGGGCATACCCATACGTCCGGCCATGGCAGCCATCATCTTGCGGGCTTCGAAGAAGCGATCCACCAACTGGTTGACATCGGAAACCTTGACGCCCGAGCCGTTCGCGATGCGCAGTCGGCGTGAGGCGTTGATGATCTTCGGATCGTCACGCTCGGCCGGCGTCATACCGCGGATGATTGCCTGAATGCGATCGAGTTGCTTCTCGTCGACGTTGGCAAGCGCGTCCTTCATGCCGCCTGCACCCGGCAGCATGCCGAGCAGGTTGCCGATCGGGCCCATCTTGCGGACGGCCATCATCTGATCGAGGAAGTCTTCGAGGGTGAGCTGACCGGAACCGATCTTGGCTGCGGTGGCTTCGGCCTGATCGGCGTCGAAAACCTGCTCGGCCTGCTCGATGAGGCTCAGGACGTCGCCCATGCCGAGGATCCGGCTGGCCATGCGATCGGGGTGGAAGACGTCGAAGTCTTCGAGCTTCTCGCCGGTGGAGGCGAAGAGGATCGGCTGGCCGGTGACCTCGCGGACGCTCAGCGCGGCGCCACCGCGGGCGTCGCCGTCGAGCTTGGTGAGGACGACGCCGGTGATGCCGACTCCCTCACGGAAAGCGTCGGCGGTACTGACCGCGTCCTGACCGATCATGGCGTCGAGAACGAAGATGGTCTCGTCCGGGTTGACGGCGTCACGGATGCCGGCGGCCTGCGCCATCAGCTCCGAGTCGATGCCGAGACGACCGGCGGTATCGACGATCACGACGTCGTAATGCTTGTTGCGTGCTTCCTCGACGCCGGCGCGGGCGACCTCGACGGGGTCGGCAGCGGACACACCGAGGGCGTTCTCGCCGCCGCCGATGGAGGTGCCGGGATGCGGAGCGAAGACTGCAGCGCCCGCGCGCTCACCGACGATCTGAAGCTGAGTGACGGCGCCCGGACGCTGAAGGTCACAGGCGACGAGGAGCGGCGTGTGCCCCTGATCCTTGAGCCATTTGGCCAACTTTCCGGCCAGCGTGGTCTTACCGGAACCCTGCAGACCGGCCAACATGATGACCGTCGGCGGAGTCTTGGCGAACTGGAGTCGACGGGTTTCGCCGCCGAGAACCTCGACCAGCTCTTCGTTGACGATCTTGACGACCTGCTGAGCCGGGTTGAGTGCACCCGAGACCTCGGCGCCCTTGGCTCGTTCCTTGACCTTGGCGATGAAACTGCGCACTACGGGAAGTGCGACGTCGGCCTCGAGCAGGGCAAGGCGGATCTCGCGGGCCGTAGCGTCGATGTCGGCGCCGGACAGACGACCCTTGCCACGCAGATCCTTGAGAGATCCGGTCAATCTGTCGGAAAGGGATTCGAACACCGAGTGCGCTCCTGAAGGTCGTGCGAGTTAGCCGTGGATATTCTCGGGCACCAGCCTAGCCGCTACGCCCGCACCGATCCCAGCCGATGCGGGCGTAACCGCCGAAACCAGGTCCGTCAATCCTCTTTCTTCTTGGGTTGAGGCACCGGAACCACCGCGAGCACCGCCTCTTCCACACGCTCTCTGGCCGCGCGGGTGTCTGCCTCACCGAAGTCGAGGCAGAACGCGTCGACCACCGAAGAACCCAACGTCGCGACCTTTGCCCACCGGATATCGGCACCACTGTGTTCGAGTGCTGCGGCCAGTCGGCAGAGCAGGCCGACGCGGTCCTCGGTGCGCAATTCGAGGATCGCGTGACCGTCGCCGGGCGCGTCGAACCAGATGACGCGCGGCGGCGCCTGCGAATAGAGCACCGGAACCGCCAAATCCTTGTTGGTCTGGATCGGGTCGTCCCACTGCTCCGCCCGCGCCTCCTCGTCCTTTGCGTCGAGAAGTTCGAGCAGATTCAGTTCACCGGCGGACGCTCGGATCAGTTCCTGTCGCAGCAACACCGCTTGCGGCGGTGTACCAAACCTCGGCGTCACGACAAACGAGTTGACCGCCGAACCCGCATGCGACCCCAGCGAAGCAGAATGCACCCGCAACGACTGCAGCGCCAGAACCCCGGCAGCCCGAGACAACAACCCGGGTGCGTCAGGCGCGATGACCGTCACGACGTAGGTGTGCGGATTCTCGGCCGGAACGAGCGAGACGTGAACCCCGCCGTCCTCGGCGATGGCCAACTGCTCGGGTGCGAGTGGATCTGGTTGCGGGAGCTCCTCCCCCGCCATCAGCAATCGGCAACGACGCACGAGCTCACCGATCAACGACGATTTCCAGTCGCCCCAGACACCAGGCCCGGTGGCCAGGGAATCCGCTTCCGCCAACGAATGCAGGAGATCGAGAAGGGTCCCGTCTCCCTCGAGTGCGTCGACCACTCGCTGCACCGTTGCCGGATCGTCGAGGTCGCGACGGGTCGCGGTTTCCGGCAACAGCAGGTGATAGCGCACCATCGCCGTCAACGTCGCGACGTCGGAAGGCCAGAGTCCCAATCGATTTCCGATCGCGGTGGCCAGTTCGGCACCGACGACGCTGTGATCTCCCCCTCGACCCTTGCCGATGTCGTGGATCAACGCACCGAGCATGAGCAGATCCGGCCGGGCAACGCGCGTGGTGAATCCGCTTGCATAGGCGGCAGTTTCGACCAGGTGGCGATCGACCGTCCACGTGTGAACGGCGTCGCGCGGCGGAAGATCGCGAATGGTTCCCCACTCCGGCAGGAGTCGACCCCAGAGCCCGGTCCGGTCCATCGCCTCGATCACCGGAACCGCACGCGAGCCCGAACCGAGCACGACAAGAAGATCGTTGACCGCGTTCTTCGGCCACGGTTCACGTAGCTCGGGGGCATTGTCGGCCAGGCGATTGAGCGTCGACGCAGAGATCGGCATGCCGTTGGTGGCTGCTGCGGCCGCCACCCGCATCACCAGACCGGGGTCCTTCTTCGGCCTGGCGTCGCGCGCCAGAACAACCTCACCCGCGTGCTCGACGACGCCCTCGTCCAGGGGCCGCCGCACCGGCGCACGACGCAGCCGAGACAAACCGCGCCTGGGCAAGGAGTTTCCGGCGGTACGGATACCGACGTCCACCGAATAACTGATGGTGCGCGCAGATTCGCTGAGAAGGCGGGCCAGATCGAATCGATCCCCGATCCGCAGCGCCGCACCGATCTCGTCGGCGTCCTGTGCTCGCAGTTGATCGCGAGCGCGCCCGGCAACGCGATGAAGTTCGGTACGCACGTCGAGCAACCGCCTGTGCGCAAGTGCCAGACCGCCGCCGGGCGAGTTGGGTCCGAGTCCTGGCATCCCGTCGGTCAACTGCGCGATGGACAGGGCGTTGAGCAACTGCACGTCACGCAACCCGCCGCGGCCGCTCTTGAGGTCCGGTTCGGCGCGATGGGCGATCTCGCCGCTGCGCTCCCACCTCGTACGAGTCTGGGTGATCAACTCGTCGAACCGGCTGCGGATGTCCATGCGCCACTGTCGACGAACACCACTGATCAACAAGTTGCTCAGTTCCATGTCGCCGGCAATGTGGCGCGCTTCGAGCATTCCGAGCGCCGCGGTCATGTCGGTGGCCGCAACCTGGAGCGCCTGCGGAAGCGTCCGCACGCTGTGGTCGAGTTTGATGTGCGCGTCCCACAGCGGGTACCACAGGCTGTCCGCAACGTGGGAGACGACTGCCGGGTCCATGTCGTCGTGCAGCAAAATCAGATCGAGGTCGGAATACGGCAACAGTTCGCGTCGGCCCAGACCGCCCACGGCGACGATGGCAAACCCACAATCCGGTTTGATGCCCAGTTCGGTCCCCTTGGTGGTCAACCAGAATTCGTGCAGATCGACCAGTGCATGTCGCAGTGACGGGGCGTCGAGCCTCCTGTTCTTGACGCCTCCGGTGAGTAGGGCCTTGCGTGCGCGGGCCAGGTCCGCAGCTTCGTCGGATCCCCCTGACGAGACCGGCCCTGGCCCCGTCGCTTTCGCGACGGAACCAGGGCCGAAGTTCTCGGACCCTTTCGGGTCAGAGTGCATCGCCACCGCGTTCCCCGGTACGAACCCGGATGACCGACTCGACGGGCGAGACCCACACCTTGCCGTCACCGATCTTGCCGGTGCGAGCGGCCTCGACGATCACCTCGACCACCTTGTCCACGGCCGCGTCGTCGACGACGACCTCGACCCGAACCTTGGGTACGAAGTCCACGGAGTACTCCGCGCCTCGGTACACCTCGGTGTGGCCCTTCTGTCGGCCGTAGCCCTGAACTTCGCTGACTGTCATACCCAGCACTCCGGCCTGCTCGAGTCCGGTCTTGACGTCCTCGAGCGTGAACGGCTTGACGATTGCTGTGATCAGCTTCATGTGCTCATCCCTTTCCCAACTCTGAAGTGCCTGAATTCACTTTAATCACGTGCTGATCACGCGAGGTCGTATGCGGTCTCTGCGTGTTCGGTCTCGTCGATGCCGCGTGCCTCGTCCTCGGCCGAGATTCGCCAGCCCAGGGGCTTGAGCGCGAAGCCGATAATCGTCGTCAGAACGCCGGTGAAGACGAGTGCTGCGAGTGCGATCACGATCTGAACCACCAGTTGCTTGTAGTCGCCGCCGTAGAAGAGGCCGGTTGCGGTGCCGAAGAATCCGATACCGATCGTGCCCCACAAGCCGGAGACGAGGTGAACACCGACGACGTCGAGCGAGTCGTCGAAGCCGAAGCGGAACTTCAGGCCGACTGCGAGAGCAGACAGGATGCCGGCGACAGCGCCGAGGAAGATGGAACCGACCGGGTTGAGCGCACCGGCAGCCGGAGTGATGGCGACCAGACCGGCAACCGCACCGGATGCTGCGCCGAGGCTGGTGGCGTGACCGTCACGAATACGCTCGGTAGCGAGCCAGGCCAGGACTGCAGCACACGTCGCGGTGGTCGTGTTGACCCAAGCAAGACCGGCGTTACCGTCGGCGGCGAATGCCGAGCCGGCGTTGAAACCGAACCAACCGAACCAGAGCAGTGCGGCGCCGAGCATCACGAACGGCAGGTTGTGCGGACGGAAGGCGGTCTTGCCGAAGCCGAGACGCTTGCCGACGATGAGGGCGAGAACCAGACCGGCCATACCGGCGTTGATGTGAACGACTGTGCCACCGGCGAAGTCGATCGGAGCGACGTTGGCGACGGTGACTCCGTCATCGTTGACCGTGGTGCCGAAGAGCTTTGCCGCGATGCCGTCCTCGGAGCCCGAGAGGAGTCCGCCGCCCCACACCATGTGTGCGAGGGGGAAGTAGACGACGGTGACCCAGATACCCGAGAACAGGAGCCAGGTGCCGAACTTGACTCGCTCGGCCAGGGCGCCACTGATGAGGGCGGTTGTGATGATCGCGAATGTCACCTGGAACGCGATGTCGATGACGTTGGGGTAGCCCCACGCGCCGGCGATGAAGTTGCCGTCAGCATCGGTGATGCTGTTCTTGAGGCCGAAGAACTCGAACGGGTTGGCAAAAATGCCCCCGATGTTCTCGGTGCCGTAGGACATCGACCATCCCCACAGAACGTAGATGACGCCGATGACGGCCATGGCCCCGAAGGACATCATCATCATGTTCAGGACGGACTTGGACCGAGACATCCCGCCGTAGAAGAAAGCGAGGCCGGGTGTCATCAGCAAGACCAGAGATGCAGCCATCAGCATCCATGCGGCGTTACCGGAGTTCGCCAACAAATCGTCGGTACTCACTTACTACCTCCTAGTCGCACGTGCCGGGCAGCACGTCGTTAAGGAGAAGAGTGCTGGGCTGGTGTTTCGTCCATGGCGCTGTCGCGTTTCGCAGACGTGAACCAATTGCCCAACTTTGTTGCAAACAGGTTTCGCCAGGGGGTTCTACCGACCCTGTGCGCCTTTTCGGTAGTTCGCGCTACCAAAAAGGCGCACGGGGGCGTCAGCCCAGGAGGGCGTCGACGAACGCACCCGGCTCGAACGGCGCCAGGTCGTCGGCACCTTCACCGAGGCCGACCAACTTCACCGGCACACCCAGTTCATGCTGAACCTGGAAGACGATTCCGCCTTTGGCAGTTCCGTCAAGCTTGGTCAGTACGACGCCGGTGATGTCCACGACCTCCGCGAACACTCGAGCCTGCGCCAGTCCGTTCTGGCCGACCGTCGCATCGAGAACCAGCAGAACGTCGTCGACCGAGGCCTTCTTCTCGATGACCCGCTTGACCTTGCCGAGCTCGTCCATCAGGCCGGTCTTGGTGTGCAGGCGGCCGGCGGTGTCGATGAGGACCACGTCCACGCCGTCCGCGATGCCCCGTGAGACCGCGTCGAAGGCAATCGCAGCGGGATCGCCACCCTCCTTGCCACGAACAACTTCAGCGCCGACACGCTCAGCCCACGTCTGGAGCTGATCGGCGGCGGCCGCGCGGAACGTGTCCGCGGCACCGAGCACGACGCGACGACCGTCCGCGACGAGCACGCGAGCCAGCTTGCCGGTGGTGGTGGTCTTGCCGGTCCCGTTGACACCGACGACGAGCAGAACAGCCGGGTGATCGTCGTGCGGCAGTGCGCGAATGGAACGGTCCAGTTCGGGGCGCAGTTCGGCGATCAGCACCTCGCGAAGTAGTGCGCGGGCGTCAGCTTCGGTGCGGACACTGCGGGCCGCCATCTGCTCACGAAGCTTGGTGACGACTTTCTCGGTGGTCGCGGAGCCGAGGTCCGCGATCAGAAGGGTGTCCTCGACTTCTTCCCACGAATCCTCGTCCAGATCGCCGCCACCGAGCAGACCGAGCAAGCTCTTGCCGACCGCTGACTGCGAGCGGGAGAGGCGTCCGCGCAGACGGTCCAGCCGGCCCTCGGTCGGGTCGATCTCGTCCAGCACGCGCGGTGCTGGCACGACAGGCTCGGGTACAACTACCGGTTCGGGAACGACAACAGGTTCGGGAACGACAACAGGTTCTTCGACAACCGGCTTTTCGGTTACCTGCTCTTCTACTACCGGCTCTTCTACTACCGGCTCTTCGGCAACCGGTTCCTCGACGACGGCCGGCTTCTCAGCGACAGGTTCCTCGACAGCCGGTTCCGCAGCAGCCGGCTTCTCGACAACCGGTTTTTCGACAACCGGTTTTTCGACGACTGGTTCTTCAACTATCGGCTTTTCGACAACGGGCGGCTTCTCCGCGACCGGAGGTGTCGGAACCACCGGAGGCGGCGCCGTCGCCGTGGACCCCTGACTGAAGTTGAACCCGCCGCCGGCCTTGTAGCCGCCTGACTTGTCCTTCTCGGGGGCGCCGAGCTCCGGCTTCGTCTCGGGCGCCTTCAGCGACACCTGCCCCTTGCGGTAGCGCAGGAATCCGGCAACGAGAACGACGAGTAGTACGGCTGCTACAGCCGCGATGATGATCCAAGCCTGGGTAGTCACCGGCCCATTGTTTCAGGCTCCGAGCCGGAAAGTGAGCAGGGCTTACGTAGAGGCCATGTCTTGACCGCGAAGTCGCTGCGAAATCACCGTGGTGATTCCGTCGCCGCGCATGCTGACTCCGTACAACGCGTCGGCGATTTCCATGGTCGGTTTCTGGTGGGTGATCACGATCAACTGCGACTTCTCCCGCAATTGTTCGAAGAGTCCGATCAGCCGCCGCAGGTTGGTGTCGTCCAACGCCGCCTCCACCTCGTCCATCACGTAGAACGGGGAAGGGCGAGCCCGGAAGATCGCGACCAGCATGGCCACCGCGGTCAACGACTTCTCTCCGCCCGACAGCAACGACAACCGCTTGACCTTCTTGCCGGGCGGACGCGCCTCGACTTCGATGCCGGTAGTGAGCATGTCCGAGGGGTCGGTGAGGACCAGTCGCCCTTCTCCCCCGGGGAACAATTTCTCGAATACTCCGACGAACTCACGCTCGACGTCGGCGTACGCCTCGGTGAATACCTGCAGAATTCGCGCGTCCACGTCTGCGACCACAGCAAGAAGATCCCTGCGAGCAGTCTTGACGTCTTCGAGCTGAGTGGAGAGGAAGGTGTACCGCTCTTCGAGGGCCGCAAATTCCTCGAGCGCGAGCGGATTGACCTTGCCGAGGGTGGCGAGGTCTTTCTCTGCTCGCTTGGCTCGACGTTCCTGAGTGGCTCGGTCGTACGGAAGCGGAGCAGGGGCGGTGACCTGCTCGCCGCGCTCCTTCGCCTGTTCGTACTCCTCGATTTCGAGCGCCGTCGGCGGCAATTCGACTTCCGGTCCGTACTCGGCGATCAGATCGTCGAGCCCGATACCGTACTGATCGAGGATCGACTCCTCGAGTTGTTCGATGCGCAACGCTGCCTGAGCCTTGGCGACCTCGTCGCGATGGACGGCGTCGGTGAGCGAAGCGAGTTGTCCGGTCAGTGCTCGGACTATCTCGCGGACCTGATCCAGTTTGGCCGTGCACTCGGAGCGGGCCCGAGCCAACTCGTCGCGGTGAGCAAGAGCCGCAGCGACGACGGTCTCGAGTTCGGCCGCCACACGTTGTCCCGATTCGGCGACGGCAGCTGCAACCTCCGCCGCGTGCGCCCTGGCGCGCAGAGCCCGTTCGGCGCGAATTCGCGCTTCTCGTTCGGCGGCCGCGGCGCGGCGAAGCGAATCAGCCTTTCCGCGAACGGATTCCGCACGTTCTTCGGCGGTGCGCACCGCAAGGCGAGCATCCATTTCGACGATGCGTACTTCCGCCAGCGCTGCTGCGGCCATTTCACGGTCGGCTGCGGTCGATTCTGCGCCGTGTCCCGGTGCACTGCCGTCGGTTTCGGCAACGCGCAGTCGTTCCTCCAGATCCGCGAGCTTGGTCAGCGACTCACCGCGTCCCTCCTCGGCACGCACTCGCTGGGCGGTCAGCCGATCGGATTCCGCGTGGGCGACTCGTGCTGCCTGCCCCAATCTGCCCAGCTGCTCGTAGATGGCGGACATGGCGGCGTCCGACTCGTTGAGCGCGGCCAATGTCTGCTCCGCGGTCTCGCGTCGAGCGGCCTGTTCGGCCAGGGCGCCGGACAGCGCAGCGTCGAGTTCCTCGGATCGGCTCTCCGTTGCCGCCAGTTCCGCTGCGGACGCGTCGATCGCCGCCTGCACCTCCAGCGTGCTCGGTTGCCGATCCGAGCCGCCGATCATCCACCCCGGACCGTGCAGATCACCGGAACGCGTCACTGCACGAATTCCCTTGTGGTCGGCAACAACTCGAATCGCGTCATCGAGCGTCTCGACCAGCACGACGCCGTCGAGGATGGCGGTCAATCCGGCACGCAACTCGTCAGGGCAGTCGATGACGTCGACGGCATGACGACTACCCGGCGCGATCTCGGCCTCGCGCTTGATCGCCGGCTCACCGCTCACGATCAGTGATGCACGCCCACCGTCCTGATCGGCCAGCGATGCAACAGCCGACCGAGCCGAGTCCAGCGACTGCGCCACGACGGCGTCCGCTGCCGGTCCCATCGCGGCGGCGATCGCGGCTTCGTAACCTGGTTCGACGTGGATCAATCCGGCCAGCGAGGTGATGCCGTCGTCACGCCGGTGTTCGAGCAGCCAACCGCCACCGTCCTTGCGCTGCAAGCCCATCGACAGCGCCTCGACGCGCGCACGGAGCGAAGCGATACGTTGCCCGCTCGTCTTTTCTTCCTCGCGAAGTTCCTCGACGCGCGCGTCGATCATCTCGAGAGCTTCGATGGCGCGTTCGTGATTGGTGTCGAGGCCGACTTCACCGGCATCGAGATCCCCGATGCTTTCCTGCACCGTGTCGAACTCGGCCTGTGCGGCATCCCCACGCAGGCGAGCCTCGTCGATCGCTTCGGTCAGCCGAGACACTTCCGCGTCGACGGATTCGACGCGGGTACGCAGAGTGTCGACCTGACCGGAGAGTCGAGCGAGACCTTCGCGCCGATCCGCGACGGCGCGGACTTCCGCCATGTGCGCCCGTTCCGCCTCTGCTGCAGCATCTTCCGTGGCTGCCAGCTGCTCACGAGCTGCTTCCGATGCCGCTCGCGCGATCTCGACGCCTTCGAGGAGTTCGGCTTCCTCGGCCGCAAGACGTTCGGCGCGCGCCTCCATCTCGTCCGGGTCCTGGCCTCGGTTGCCGACGGGTTCGGAGTCGAGATGCCGTGCACGTTCGCGGGCGATGCGCACGGTGGCGTTGACTCGTTCGGCAAGCGCGGAGAGCTGGAACCAACTCTGCGCAGCGGCTTCCGATCCCGGAGTCAGACGAGCGAGGGCTTGCTCTTGTCGCCCGAGTTCGAGATTGGCCCCGTCCAGCGCAGCCGCTACCTGGTTGTGCTGTTCGCGAGCCGCTTTCTCGTCCTGCGCCTGGTCGTTCAGTTGCGTTCGACGGGTCACCAGGTCGTCAGCGGCCAGTCGCATCTTGGCATCACGGAGGTCGGCCTGGACCGTCTGCGCTCGCCGGGCGACCTCGGCTTGGCGTCCCAGCGGTTTGAGTTGCCGACGCAGTTCCGAGGTGAGGTCACTGAGCCGAGCGAGATTGGCCTGCATGGAATCGAGCTTGCGGACCGCTTTTTCCTTGCGGCGGCGATGTTTGAGGACTCCGGCGGCTTCTTCGATGAAGGCGCGTCGATCTTCGGGCCGGGATTCGAGGATCGCGGCGAGCCGTCCCTGCCCGACGATGACGTGCATCTCGCGGCCGATACCGGAGTCGCTGAGCAGTTCCTGGACGTCCATCAGACGGCAGGACGAGCCGTTGATCTCGTACTCCCCCGCGCCGTCGCGGAACATCCGGCGCGTGATCGACACCTCGGAGTACTCGATCGGGAGCGCGCCGTCGGCGTTGTCGATGGTCAGGGTCACCTCGGCGCGGCCCAGCGGCGCCCGACCAGAGGTCCCGGCAAAGATGACGTCTTCCATCTTGCCGCCGCGCAAGGCCTTGGCGCCCTGCTCGCCCATCACCCAGGTCAACGCATCGACGACGTTGGATTTACCCGAGCCGTTGGGGCCGACGACGCAGGTGATCCCCGGCTCGAACCGAAGAGTCGTTGCCGACGCAAAGGATTTGAATCCCTTGAGTGTCAGACTCTTGAGGTGCATGGGGGGAAACTTTACCGCCAAACCGGTCAGCGTTCGACGAACCCTGTCAGGTCGCCCCTGGCGGGGTCCCAGCTGTCGACCACAAGATCCACCGTGCCCGGGGTAGTCCCCGAGCGCAGTAATTCCAACAATCGCTCGAGTTGCGTGCGTTCGCCTTCCGCCACGACGAGCACTCGACCGTCACGCTGGTTGGACGCATATCCGATCAACCCGAGTTCGAGAGCGCGGGCCCTGGTCCACCACCGAAATCCGACGCCTTGAACGTATCCGTGAACCCACGCCGTCAACCGCACAGGCGCTGTCTCAGCCATGGCGCTCAGCCCGCCACACGTTCGAGACGGTGAACCTCACCCAGGAAACCGGTGGTGTAGAGCGAGTTGGGATCCCAGCCCGGACCGGCGCCGAACTTGACCGCGGATGTGAACGGCAGACCCGAGGCGATCTCACACGAAGATCCCGAATCCGGATCGACGCGAACAACTTTGCCGCCGGCATTGAAAGCGACGTACAGCGCGCCGTCCGGTCCGACGGTCAGATCGTCCGCCATGTTTGCCGGACCGAATCCGGGGAGCGTGATCGTCCGCACCGGCCCGCCCAGATCGTCTGCGTCGAGGACATGGACGGCGGTTACCATGTCGAAGGTCGTGCTCACGTAGATCGCCGACCCGGAGCGTGCGAGGCCGTCGACGGTGCCGAGGTCTTCACGAACGATCGAACTGGTTCCGTCACTGTTGACCACCGTGAGCCCCGGCCTGGTGAGTGTGCGAGCAGTGAGGAAGCGGTTACCGTCCAGCTGCACAAGCCCGTTCGGCATCACCAGACCGTCGGCAATCGTTGTCACCGATCCGTCTGCGACGTCGACCTTGCGAAGGCTGCCATCTGCGATTCCGAACAGTCCCGAGACAGTCGAGTTGCCCGTGGTGAAGTACACGGATCCGTCACGCGCGACCAACCCGCCAGGTCCGGTGACGTCACCGACCAAAGTTGTCCGTGTTCCGTCCGGAGTCACTTTCAGCAGTGCACCCGGCCCGATCAGAGCCGACTGCGACAACACCATCGATCCGTTGCCGTCGAATTCGAGATTCTCGAGCATGCCGGCGCCAGTCGTCACGACGCTCGACGTCCACGACCCGCAACCACCGGCCGAGCCGTCGACCGGGACCGAGGCGTGCGCCGGAGCACTCACCGCCACAACGGAACCCAGTGCGATCGCAGCGACAATGCTGCCCGCGCGAGACATCAGGCTTCCGTGTCGAACGACAGAGTGACCTTGGTTCCGGCCTTGAGAGTGCGCCCGACGGTGCATACCTTGTCCACGGAGCGCTCGACGAGAGTGATGAGGCGCTGCTGTGCTTCGGCATCCAACTCGCTGAGATCGAGTTCGAGGACCTCGTCGAGCTGCGGGTAGACCTCGTTCTCCCGATCGGCGGCGCCGGACACGCGGACCGTCGCGTCGTAGTTGTCACCGAGGCGGCGAGAAATCGGGAAGTCGGAGCTCATACCGGTGCACGCGGCGAGCGCGATTTTGAGCAGTTCGCCGGGCGTGAAGACTCCTGGAACCGATTCGGAGCCGATGAGAACCTCTGCGCCGCGCGAACTCTTGCCGGTGTAGAGGCGGGTTCCGGTGCGTTCGACCCAAAGCTCCGTGTGAGCGGGGGCGGTTGCAGCGTTGTCGGGAGTCTGTTCAGCCATGACGCAATCTTGCCACTCCGCCGAACCGGAGGGGCGGGAGACCTAGGCGATTCGCCTTGCCCTCGGGGTCGGCTGACACCGCGGGCAACTGAACGACGATCGATTCATGAACTTCTCACGCTTGATCGGCGCGCCGCATCGCGGGCACGGAAGATTTTCCTGCCCGTACGCCGACAGTGACCGGTCGAAGTAACCGGACTCGCCGTTGACGTTCACGTACAGAGCGTCGAAGGATGTACCGCCCTGATCGAGCGCTTCACCCATCACTGAGTGTGCCGCGGTCAACAGCTCTCGAAGTTTGGGCCTGGTAAGCGTTTCGGCGATTCGGTTGCCGTGAATCTTTGCGCGCCACAACGATTCGTCGGCGTAGATGTTTCCGATCCCGGAGACCACGGTCTGATCGAGAATCGCACGCTTGATCTCGGTGTGCTTGCCCCGCAGGACTTTCACGACGGATTCGAGATCGAATGCACCGTCCATGGGATCGCGCGCGATGTGCGCCACCGACTCGGGCAGCATCGTTCCGTCGACCTCGACGAGAGGTGAAATCGACCAGCCACCGAAGGTTCGCTGATCGACGAATCGAAGATCCGCTCCGGAATCGAGGGCCAACCGAATACGTAGGTGCTTTTCCCAGTCGACTGTCGGGGGTTGGACCAACATCTGTCCGCTCATCCCGAGATGAACCACCAGCCCGACACCGGCAGGCTCGAGAACCAGCCACAGATACTTGCCGCGACGCTCTGCCGAAGCGATGGTCTGCCCGGTGAGTTGGCCGATCAAGTCCTCGGAACCGAGAACGTGGCGCCTGATCGCGCGGGGATGGAGGACCTCGACAGCCACGATCGCCGCACCTACAGCATGAGACTGCAGGCCGCGGCGAACGACTTCGACTTCGGGAAGCTCAGGCAAGAGTGAACTCAGCCGGCAAGATCAGGCGCGTCGTCGGCAGCGACTGCGGTAGCAGCGGCATTCTCCGACATCGTCTTCCATGCCGAACTTGCTGCCTTCTGCTCGGCTTCCTTCTTGGAACGACCGACACCGACACCCAAGGGTTTGCCACTGATGAGAACGGTGGCCGTGAATTCCTTGTCGTGATCGGGTCCGGTAGCGGTGATCTCGTAAACGGGAACTCCGGCACCGTGTTCTGCGGTCAGTTCCTGCAGACTCGTCTTCCAATCCAGACCCGCGCCCAGAAGCGGTGCGCGAGTGAGCAGATCGTCGAACAGATCGAGGACAACGCGTCGCGCAGTCTCGATGCCGTGCTGCAGGTGAATGGCGCCGAGAATCGACTCCATGCCGTCGGCGAGGATGGACGGCTTGTCACGGCCGCCCGTCATTTCCTCGCCCTTACCCAACAGCAGGTGTGCTCCGAGTCCACCTTCACCCAGAGTCCTGGCGACCTCGGCGAGTGCATGCATGTTCACCACGCTGGCACGGATCTTCGCCAGATCACCTTCGGATTTGTCCGGGTGGGACAGGTAGAGATTTTCGGTCACCGTGACGCCGAGAACGGAATCCCCGAGGAACTCGAGGCGCTCGTTCGTGGGCAGTCCGCCGTTCTCGTACGCGTACGAGCGGTGCGTGAGAGCCAGGGTCAGAAGACCGGGCTCTATATCTACGCCGACAGCGGCGAGGAGCTTGTCGTGATTGCCCTCGCCGCCGGCGGCTGAAACTGTATTTTCGCTCGTCATAGTCTTTCTCCGGGGAGAACTAGACAGCAGCGGTTACCTGGCGGCCCTTGTAAGTACCGCATGACGGGCATGCGATGTGGGGAAGGGTCTGCTCGCCACAGCCACGGTTGGGGCAGGTAACGAGGGTGGGCACAGTGGTCTTCCACTGGCTACGACGCGACCGCGTGTTGGATCGCGACATTTTGCGCTTGGGGACAGCCACTTCTACTTCTCCTCGGCTTCGGTGATCACAAGATTTTCGCTGGTGTTTGATTCCACGCCAAATTTGGCCGCGAGACCAGCCCAGCGAGGATCAAGTATGTCATGCCCATGCCCAGATTCCGCAATCGCCAGGCGAATGCCACATTCTGAGCACAATCCCAGGCAATCGTCACTGCACAGAGGCTGGAGCGGAAGCGCCAGCCCGACTGCATCGACGATGACCGGTTCGAGGTCGATTTCGTCGTCTTCGACCGCGTAGACCTCTCCCTCTTCCGTCGTCTCCTCGGTGGTGCTGTCCGGGTAAGCGAACAACTCCGTGAGATAGATGTCCACAGTGTCGGTGAACGGTTCGAGGCACCGCGAGCACTCACCCTTGGTGGGTGCGTGCACGTTTCCGGTGACGAGAACGCCTTCGGACACTGCTTCGAGACGAAGATCGAGATCTATGTCCGCGCCCGCTTCGATCGCGATCAGATCGAGACCGATACGGTTCGGGGACTGAATTGTTCTCTCGACGGTACGCATCGACCCTGGACGACGACCGAGCTTGACCGTGTCCAGCAAAAATCCCGCATCACTTGACTGATGCGACGAACTACGACGATGCGTTGACAAAGAGAACTCACCTAACTGTTGAAACTGGTATGGGCAACCACTCCACAATACGGCAGCTACAAGGCAAATCCCAATTCCGTCCACGAAAAAGTGGGCCGCCCCATATCGGACGACCCACCCTCGACTGTCTGATCCGCTCTAGCGGCGCCGCTCCGAACGACGATCGTCGTCCTGGTAATCGGGAACTCCCGAACCCGTTCGAAGCTGCTGACGACCACGCCCGACCGATCGAACGGTTCCCGTGAGGAACTCCTCGAACTCGGCCAACTTGGTGTCGACGTACAGGTCGCACTCCGAACGCATCCGATCGGACTCGGCGTGAGCGGCATCGATCACCCGCGCAGATTCCGCGTGGGCTGACTGGACAACCTCGGTCTGGGAGACCAGACGAGCCTGCTCTGCCGTTCCCTCGGCCACCGAATGGTCGTACGAAGCCTGGCCCGACTCGATCATCCGATCGGCCTCGGTACGAGCCCGTCCGGTCACTGCGTCGTACTCACGCCGGCCGTCAGTGACAGTGCGTTCCGCTTCTGCCTCTGCGTCCTCGACCAACTGATCGGCGTGTGCACGTGCTTCGGCAACCATGCGATCGGCCTGAGCCTTGGCGTCGGACAGAATGCGGTCGGCGTCGTCGCGTGCGTTCTCCACAGTCGACGTCGCCTCGGCGTTGGCGCTGCTGACGGTCTTCTCCGCGTTGGCTCGCGCGTCACCGACCAATTTGTCCCGATGATCGAGGACGTCCTGCGCGTCGTCCAACTCGCTCGGAATTGCGTCCCGGACGTCGTCGAGAAGCTCGAGTACGTCGCCGCGAGGCACAACACACCCTGCGGTCATGGGAACACCGCGCGCCTCTTCGACAATTGCGACCAGTTCGTCCAGTGCCTCGAATACGCGGTACACAAGCAACCCCAATCTCTTACCGGCCGAATTCGGCCCACATCGTCACCGGTCCACTCGGACCTGTGCCCGTTCCTGTCCAAGTTTGCCGGAAGAACGGCCAACGGGGTGTCGTCGTGGTCGGTGTGTCGGGGATCAGCTGTTTTCTGCTGCTCGTTCGGCGATACGCGCGAGTAGCCGAGATTGCACCTTGGCCGGGAGCATGTCGGAGACGTCGCCACCGAAGGTCGCGACTTCCTTCACGAGAGAACTCGACAGGTAGCTGTAGGTCGGATTCGTGGCGACGAAGAGCGTGTCGACGCCTGTGAGCTTCTGATTCATCTGAGCCATCTGCAGCTCGTAATCGAAGTCGTTCGCGCCGCGCAGACCCTTGACGATCGCGCTGAGGCCTTCTTGTTTCGCAAAGTCGACCAACAGTCCGTGCCACGACGTGACCCGAACGTTGGGCAGGTGACTCGTCGCGTCTTCGAGCATCTCGATCCGCTCGTCGATCGTGAACATGCCACGCTTGCTCTTGTTGATCAGCACGGTGACCACGACCTCGTCGAATTGCGCAGCAACTCTTCCGATTACGTCGAGGTGACCATTGGTCACAGGGTCGAAGGATCCGGGGCAGACGGCGCCAGTCATGAGTCCAGACCGTAGCAGGTGGCCAGCTCGATGCGAGCTTCACCGTAGTTCTTCGCCTTGATCGGCTCGTAGCCCTGCGGCCACACGGTCTCCGGCGAACGCGACGAACGTTCGAGTACCACGATCGTGCCCTCCCCCACCCATTTGTTGACCTGCAGATCAGTGAGCATGGACACGACGGCCTCGTCGGTCACCGCATACGGCGGGTCGGCGATGACTATGTCGTATTCGCGCGCGCTCGGCCCCGACACCACGGCCGCGACCGGAGCGGCGCGAACCGTCGCCCCCGGCAACGCGACAGTGCTGATGTTCGCCTTGATGACGGCAGCGGCTTTGGCATCGGATTCCACGAGAACGACGTGCTCGGCTCCACGTGAGAGCGCTTCGAGGCCGAGGGCACCCGAACCCGCGAAGAGGTCGAGAACCGCGCACCCTTCGAGATCGATGCGCGCTTCGAGTGCACTGAACAACGCCTCGCGAACCCGATCCGACGTCGGACGGGTGCCGCTCGGCGGGACTCGCAGGCGTCGACCGCCCGCGAGTCCCGAGATGATGCGAGTCACTCTGCGGCGCTCTCCCCCGTCGAGACGACTACCAGCAGGTCTCCGCCCTCGACCTGCTGAACAGCGCTGATCGCGATCCGCGAAACGACGCCGGCACGGGGCGAGGTGATCGCCGCTTCCATCTTCATCGCTTCGATCGTGGCCACGGTGTCGCCGGCCTCGATCTTCTGGCCTTCCTTGACCGCGAGCGTCACGACGCCCGCGAACGGTGCCGCCACGTGGCCCGGGTTGTTCTTGTCGGCCTTCTCCGCCACCGGCACGTCACTGGCAATGGAGCGATCGCGGATCGAGACCGGACGCAGCTGGCCGTTCAGGATGCACATGACAGTGCGGTAGCCGCGCTCGTCGGGCTCGGAAATCGCTTCGAGACCGATGATCAGTTCCACGCCGGGAGCCAATTCGACGCGGTGCTCGTCGCCGCGCCGCAGACCGTAGAAGAACTGGTTCGCCGACAGTCGCGACGTGTCGCCGTACTTCTCGCGGTGCTCGAGGAATTCCTTTGTCGGGCCGGGGAAGAGCAGACGGTTCAGCGTCGCCTGACGGTCCTTCGACGAGCCCTCCAGCAGTACCTCGTCCTCGGCGGAGAGCGTCGCTTCGGGCTTGGCCTGGCCGCGGCCTTCGAGCGCCTTGCTGCGGAACGGTTCCGGCCAGCCACCGGGAGGCGTACCGAGTTCGCCGCGCAGGAAGCCGACCACGGAGTCGGGAATGTCGAACTTCGCCGGATCTGCGGCGAACTCCTCCGAAGGCACACCGGCACCGACAAGATGGAGCGCGAGGTCGCCGACAACCTTCGACGACGGCGTCACCTTGACCAGATGCCCGAGCATGCGGTCTGCGTCGGCGTACTTGGCTTCGACCTCTTCGAACCGGTCGCCGAGGCCTAGAGCAACGGCCTGAGTACGGAGGTTGGAGAGCTGACCACCCGGAATCTCGTGCGTGTACACGCGTCCCGTCGGGGCCGGTAGCCCGGATTCGAAGGGCGCGTACACCTTTCGCAGCGCCTCCCAGTACGGCTCGAGGTCGCACACGTTCTGCAAGTTCAGTCCGGTGTCGAACTCGGAGTGCGCAGCAGCGGCGACGATGGCCGAGAGCGCAGGCTGGCTGGTGGTTCCGGCCAATGCCGCCGAAGCACCGTCGACTGCGTCGGCGCCCGCCTGCCACGCGGCGAAGTACGTGGCCAACTGTCCACCGGGGGTGTCGTGCGTGTGGACGTGAACCGGCAGATCGAAGTTGCTGCGTAGCGCCGTCACGAGCTTGGTGGCCGCCGGAGCGCGCAGCAGGCCGGCCATGTCCTTGATCGCGAGCACGTGAGCGCCGGCATCGACGATCTCTTCTGCCAACTTCAGGTAGTAGTCGAGCGTGTACAGCGTTTCGTTCGGATCCGACAGATCGCCGGTGTAGCTCAGCGCCACCTCGGCGAGAGCCGTTCCCGTCTCACGCACCGCGTCGATGGCAGGGCGCATCTGGTCGACGTTGTTGAGCGCGTCGAAGATTCGGAAGATGTCGATGCCGGTGTCGGTGGCTTCCTGGACGAATGCGCGCGTGACCTTCTCCGGATAGGGCGTGTAGCCCACCGTGTTTCGTCCGCGAAGGAGCATCTGGAGGCAGATGTTCGGGATCGCTTCACGGAGCGCGGCGAGCCGGTACCACGGATCCTCGTGCAGGAAGCGAAGTCCCACATCGTACGTCGCGCCGCCCCAGGCTTCGATCGAAAGCAATTCCGGGGTCAACCGAGCAACGTGCCCGGCAACTCCGAGCAGTCCGCTGGTTCGAACTCGCGTGGCCAACAAGGACTGATGCGCGTCGCGGAAAGTGGTGTCGGTGACGCCGACGGCCTTCTGCTCACGCAGTGCCTTCGCGAAACCTTCGGGACCGAGTTCGAGCAGACGCTGGCGGCTGCCGGCGGGCGGCGGCGTCGAAAGATCGATCTTGGGCAGTTTGTCCTGCGGGTACACCGAAGAGGGACGCTCGCCGTGCGGCTTGTTGACCGTCACATCGGCGAGGTAGGTCAGGATTTTGGTGCCGCGGTCGGCGGAGGAACGCAGGGTCAGCAGCTGCGGACGTTCCTCGATGAAGGAGGTCGTCACTCGTCCGGCCCGGAAGTCCGGGTCGTCGAGAACCGCCTGCAGGAACGGAATGTTGGTCGAGACGCCACGAATACGGAACTCGGTGACCGCGCGGCGAGCCCTCGCGACAGCGGCTTCGAGGTCGCGACCGCGGCAGGTGAGCTTGACCAGCATCGAGTCGAAGTACGCTCCGACCTCGGCACCGAGCGTCGCGCCGCCGTCAAGGCGGATACCGGCACCGCCCGGGGTGCGGTACGCGGTGATCCGGCCCGTGTCCGGGCGGAATCCGTTGGCCGGATCCTCGGTCGTGATGCGGCACTGCAGCGCCGCTCCGCGCAGCTTGATCGTGTCCTGTGACAGACCCAGATCTGCAAGCGTCGAACCGGACGCGATCTTGAGCTGCGACTGGACCAAGTCCACGTCCGTCACTTCTTCGGTGACGGTGTGCTCCACCTGAATTCGCGGGTTCATCTCGATGAAGACGTGGTTGCCGCGCTTGTCGAGGAGGAACTCGACAGTGCCGGCGCACGTGTACCCGATCTCCTTCGCGAAAGCGACGGCGTCGGCACAGATCTTGGCGCGCAACTCTTCCGAGAGGTTGGGGGCCGGAGCAAGCTCGATCACCTTCTGGTGGCGACGCTGCAACGAGCAGTCACGCTCGAAGAGGTGGATGACGTTGCCCTGCTCGTCGGCGAGGATCTGCACTTCGATGTGCCGGGGGTCGATGACGGCCTGCTCGAGGAACACCGTCGAATCGCCGAAGGCCGACTCCGCTTCGCGCGCTGCGGCTTCGATCGATTCCTTGAGCTGTGAGCGTTCCGCAACGCGGCGCATTCCGCGTCCGCCGCCGCCGGCGACAGCCTTGACGAAGAGCGGGAAGGTCATGTCCTCGGCTGCTGCGAGCAGCTCGTCGATGTCCGCTGACGGTTCCGAAGACGCGAGCACCGGGAGACCGGCGGCTTTGGCCGCGGCGATGGCGCGTGCCTTGTTACCGGTCAACTCGAGGATCTCCGCGGAGGGACCCACGAACTTGATGCCTGCCTCGGCGCACGCCGCCGACAGATCCGGGTTCTCGGAGAGGAAACCGTAACCGGGGTAGATGGCGTCGGCTCCGGCGCTCTTTGCGGCGGCGACGATCTCCTCGACCGAGAGATACGCGCGAACGGGGTGGCCCTTCTCCCCGATCTGGTAGCTCTCGTCTGCCTTGAGACGGTGGATCGAGTTCCGATCCTCGTACGGGAACACCGCGACGGTTCCGGCACCTAGTTCGTAGGCGGCACGGAAGGCACGGATCGCAATTTCGCCGCGGTTCGCGACGAGCACTTTGGAGAACATTCGAGAAAACTACCCCGATTTCATCTTGCGTCTACATGCGGAGTCTCATATTTCGGACTGAATCGAGAAACCAACCCGGCAGTCCTCGTGCTATTCGATTTCAGCTTGTCGTCATACCCGTCACGACTTCTCGAGGTACTCGATCCGGTCGGAGTCCAGCGCGGCGGTCACCATGGAAGCCAGGGCGGGATGACCGTCGAGCGATGGATCGTCGTCGACGATTCCCTGGGCGAACTCCCGGGCGGATTCGAGGATGTCTCCGTGTGCCATGAGAGAAAGCAGCCGCAGGTTCGAGGTCGTGCCCGACTGCGCAGCTCCGAGGATGTCGCCTTCGCGCCTGGTCGCGAGGTCGAGCTGAGCCAGTTCGAACCCGTCGTTGGTGGCGGCCACCGCGGAGAGTCGCTCGTATGCCGGCCCGCCGGGATTGCTTCCGGTGACGAGAATGCAGAGTCCCTGATGCTTTCCACGGCCGACACGACCACGCAGCTGATGGAGCTGACTGACACCGAACCGTTCGGCATCGACGATCACCATCACCGTCGCGTTCGGGACGTCCACACCGACTTCGACGACGGTCGTGCAGACAAGGACGTCGATGTCACCGACGTTGAACGCGCTCATGACGACGTCTTTTTCGTCGGAAGGCAGTCGACCGTGCAGCAATCCGACTCGCAGATCGGCCAGCGGGCCGCTCGACAGCTCCTCGAAGACGTCGACCGCCGACTTGGTCTCCGGCTGCTTCTCCTCAGTGAACTGGTCTTCGCCTGCGCCCTGCTCACCGTCGCCGATCCGCGAGCACACGACATACGCCTGGCGGCCGTCGGCAACGTCCTCCCGAATTCGTTCCCACGCGCGATCCACCCACTGCGGCTTCTGCTTTGCAGGCACGACGTTGCTCTTGATCGGAGTACGCCCACGCGGTAGCTCCCGCAGGGTCGATACCTCGAGATCGCCGAGCACCGTCATGGCGATGGTTCGCGGAATCGGCGTTGCCGTCATCACCAGCAGGTGCGGACTCAGGCCTTCACGTGCCCGCGATCGCAACTGATCACGTTGCTCGACGCCGAAGCGGTGCTGCTCGTCGACCACGACCATCCCGAGGTTGAAGAACTCGACGTTGTCCTGGATGAGCGCATGGGTACCGATGACAATCCCGGCGTCGCCGGTCACGGCTTCGAGCAGCGCTGCGCGTTTCGCGGCCACCGGTAGCGAACCGGTCAGAAGGGCGATACGGGTGGAGTGTTCGGCTGAACCGAGCTCACCACCTGCGGCCAGCGGACCCATCATCTTGCGCAGTGATCGCGCGTGCTGATTGGCGAGGACTTCGGTGGGTGCGAGCAGCGCGCACTGATAGCCCGCGTCGACGACCTGCAACATCGCGCGCAAGGCCACGATCGTCTTGCCGGACCCGACCTCGCCCTGAAGAAGCCTGCTCATCGGGTGTGGGCGGGCTAGGTCGCTGGAGATCTCCGCCGCGACTGCCTGCTGTCCCTCCGTCAGCGTGAACGGGAGCATCTCCTCGAATTGGTCAGCGATCCCGCCGGCAACCGCAGTGCAGGCCGGAGCTACACGCTCGGAGTTGTCGTGACGCCGCATCGCGAGGACCAACTGCAGAGACAGAGCCTCGTCGAAGCGCAGACGATCCTGTGCACGTTCGATGTCTTCCTTGGTATCGGGAAGGTGCACGGTTCGCAGAGCTTCGTCCAAGCCGATGAACCCGTGCTCGGCCCGAGTCTCGTCAGGCAGCGGCTCCTCGATCGGATCGAGTTGGTCGAGTACCTGCCGCACGCACCGCATGATTGTCCAACTCTCGACCTCGCGGGTCGCCGGGTACAGCGGGATCAATGCCCGGTCGAAGACGGAGAGATCGAGTTCTGCGCCGGGGTCCTGATTTGCGCGAGCCAGACCGGCAAGGTCGCCAGCCCCCTTGATGGATGCCAGAGGAACCACTGAATCCTCTTCGCCGACACGAGGTTCCGGGAGGATCAGGTAGCTCGGATGAGTGAGAGACCACTTCCCGCGGAAGTACTTGACCGTCCCGGAGAACATCGCCCGCACGCCGGGCTTGATGACGTGACGCACCTTCTGCGGATTGAAGAACGTGACGTCGACGGTCTGCGAATCGGTCGCGAGCGAGACCCTCAGCATCTGTCCTGGACGGTTCTTCATCTTCACGACGGCTGCCGACGCCACCCGCGCGATGATGGTGATGTGCTCGCCCTCGGGCGGCTCTTTCTCGGCAAGTTCCTTGCCTGCCGACGCGTACCGGTGTGGGTAGTGACGCAGCAAGTCCTCGACGATCCGGATCTCGAATGCCTCGTCGAGCGCCTCCGCGGTCTTCTTTCCCAGCAGCCGATCGAGTGGGTCGCCGAGCGTCGCCATCAGTTCCTCCAGCACAGTGTCGCGGTAAGCACAGGTGTTCGTATATCAGCAGTCACCGACAGACTCGGTCCGATCACTCCACGCCCAACTGGAACAGGTCACCGGGCTGATCACCCTGATACACGAGTACGTCCACACCCGGGTGGTGCGCGATCACGTGGGCCTCCAACTGTGCTGCCAGGTCGTCCGGTGCGTCGGCCCCCATGAGAAGGGTCACGAGTTCACCGCCGGATCCGAGCGCAAGATCGACCAATCGCGCACTCGACTCCGCGACATCGGGACCGATGAGCACCACCTCGTGACCCATCAACCCGATGGCGTCCCCCGGATCACACGTCCCGACGTAGGTCAGCGAGCGCTCGACGGCAATACGCAAAGATCCCCAGCGCGTCGCCGCTGCAGCCTCGGACATCGTGAAGCCGTCGTCGGCAACGTTGCGCTGGGCGTCGTGAACGGCGAGGGCGGCCAAGCCCTGCACCATCGACGACGTCGACAGCAGCAGGACCTGGTGAAGCGGATCGCGTGCAGCGGCACTGACTGCGACCAGTTCCTGAGCGGTCAAAGCTCCGTTCGGCAACACCAGGACTTCGCTTCGCTCCATCTGACGAATGCGGCCGAGCAGCTGCGCGCGTGTGACCGGCGCATCGTCGCAACGAAGAACGGTCGCGCCCTCACTCTCGAACAACGCCGACGCGCTTTCACCGGCGACGACGGCCAGAACACCGCGTGCGCCGGCGCCCGGGAATCGCCTCTCCGCCCGTGCCACCAGCTGGTCGCGTTCGTCGACGAGAAAACTGCTGATGCGAATGCCGTGGACCTTTCCGGCCTCGAGGCCTGCTTCCACCGCCGCGCCGGCATCGCAGCAATGTACGTGCACGGACCAGCCGCCGAAGCCGTCGCTGACGATGACCGTCGAATCCCCGAGGACGGAGAGTCGCGTGCGCAGCGCCGCCATCCGATCGTCGTCGGAGTCGTCGACGAGGTACATGACCTCGAAATCCTGCTCCGAGTGATCACCACATTCGATCGGGCTCTTGTGAGCCCAATCGTGATCGAATGCGCTGACATCGACCACGGAGGTCGAGCGCAGGTCCGGTGTTCCCAGATCCTCGCGGACCTGAGACTTCCCGGTCACCACCTCGACAAAGGCGTCGAGGATCAGAACGAGACCGAATCCCCCGGCATCGACCACCCCGGCGGACGCCAGAACGTCCAGTTGCTCCGGCGTCTTGTTCAGTGCGACCGCAGCGGCGTCGGCAGCGGCGGCAACTACGGAAGCAAGGTCCTCGCCGCTCGGCGTCCTCGTATCGACGCACTCTTGCGCTGCTTCTCCCGATGCACGCAGAACTGTGACGATGGTGCCTTCCACCAGATCGGAGACAGCCCGTGAGGCCAGCGTCGTCGCCGTAGTCAGTGAGTTCGCGAAGCTGCGGCCGTCGATGTGCTCGCCTTGAACGCTCTCGGCGATACCCCGGATCACCTGGGAGAGGATCACTCCGGAATTGCCCCGGGCGCCGGAGACGGCGCCCCGAGCCAGAGCGTTGGCGACGCGGCCCGCACTGCGGACGTCGTCCTCGATCGTCTCGGCGGAATCGAGCGCGGCCCGCATCGTGAACAACAGATTGGTGCCGGTGTCCGAATCAGGGATGGGAAAGACGTTGAGGCTGTTGATCTCTCCGCGACGTTTCTGGAGGCTGTCGACGGCCCGGCGGGCCCAGCGCCGCAGCAGGTGTCCGTCCGCGACGGATTCTGCTTCCTCGGCGACGCCTTGTACTTCCCCCACTGACGGTTCCCCTCGACGATGGAAAGGCTGACGATGAAAAAGAGATCGGTGATCGGTGCAGTCGAGGGTAGTCCGACGCTTCTGCGCAACCGTCATTACCGGGCGGTTTGGCCGTTCGGGCCGGAAGCGGTTACTCTTACACGGTTGCCTCGAACGGGCTACACGAAATAATGCTGCACTTTGTTTGTTGCTGATTGACTGTTTTCACGTTCGGCTGCACAGTGAGCGGTCAAGGATCGGTTCGAAGTCGAGTATATTCGGATTGTAATTCTGGCTGCCCTACCGTGTAGGGTAACCACTTCAATATTCATTTCTAACAAGGAGTTCGCGACTATGGCTGCCGTCTGCGACGTATGCGCCAAGGGGCCCGGCTTCGGTAAGTCGGTCTCGCACTCGCACCGGCGTACCAATCGTCGCTGGAACCCGAACATTCAGTCTGTTCGTACCGAGGTTGCCCCGGGTAACACCCGTAAGGTCAACGTGTGCACCTCCTGCCTGAAGGCAGGCAAGGTCGCTCGGGGCTGATTGCCCGAGCACAAACTATTGCAGGCTCTGCCCCCGTCACTTCGGTGACGGGGGCAGAGCTGTATCTATGTGGCTGTATCAATATGTCCCCGTGTTTCGTATGGCTGTCAGACACCCGTAATGTGCGTTGAGTGACTTCTATCGATGACCTGAGCAAGGTGACCCTCGACGAGGGCGTACTCCGCATCACCATTTCCACCGCCGCCAACGGCACCTCCCTCGACGACGAAGGACTGGTTCAGGGCGCGCAGGCGCTCGAGACAGTCGGAAACGACATCGGGAGCATCCTGCTGGTCGGCGAAGGCGCAAACTTCTGTGCCGGAGGCAACGTCCGTGCGTTCGCCGCAGCCCCCGACCGCGGCGAGTACGTGGCCGAAGTTGCCCGCGTCTTCCACGTGTTCGTTCGCGCGCTCGACGCCGCGACCGCCCCAGTGGTGGCCGGGGTCCACGGATGGGCTGCCGGCGCCGGAATGAGCCTGGTCTGCCTCGCCGACGTCGCAATCGGCGGCACTGGCACCAAGCTTCGTCCCGCCTACCCCTCCATCGGTTTCACCCCGGATGGCGGAATGTCATGGACGCTCCCCCGCATCGTCGGCGTGGCACGCGCTCGCGAAATTCTTCTCAACGATTCGGTGATCGGTGGCGACGAAGCCGTCCGGCTGGGGATCCTCACCCGGCTCGTCGGCGACGACGAGGTTCAGGAAGAGGCAGCGCGCCTCGCCCGCGCCTTGGCCAACGGACCGAGCACGTCGTACTCGGGAATCAAAGCGCTGCTGCGTTCGTCGCGGACGAACTCGCTTGCCGAGCAACTCGACGCCGAAGCCGCGTCCATCGCCATCGCGGCGAACAGCCCCGTCGGCCGCGAGGGTGTCGACGCGTTCGTCGACAAGCGTCGCCCCGATTTCACATCCGCAAAGCAGGCGTAATCGAATTGCCGTGGGGGGCCGCCCGGCGCCACGCGAGGGCCCGCCCGATCTTCGGGCAGAAGTCAGTGGAAAAACAGTAAAAAAGGACCCGCGCAAAAATCCGACCGGGCGCAGCAAAGAACC
>NZ_JBHTSW010000052.1:0-37252 GCF_042794945.1 Rhodococcus sp. NPDC056506
GCGATGGCGAACCTCGACATTCTCGAGCGTGAGAATCTGCTCGCGGAGTCGAAGCGTTTGGAGGCGTCGTTGCATACGCATCTGCAGCCGCTGGCGGAGCATCCGCGGGTGGCGGAGGTTCGTAGTGGGCTCGGTGCGGTCGCGGCTGTGCAGTTGGCTGATCCGGCGGAGGCGTTGCCGTTTGTGAAGACGCTTCGTGAGCATGGTATTTCGGGTCGCGCTGCGGGTCAGGGTGCGATGCAGATTTCGCCGACGTTTGTGATGACCGATGATCAGGTCGCCGAGATGGCCGCGGGGATCCTCGCAGCCCTCGGCTAGGAGAATCGTTTTCCGTTGACAGACATCGTGTTACGGAACCATTAAGCCGAAGAAAATGTTGGGGCCCTTCGTGACGGCGCCCCCATTTCGGTCGAAACTGTCTCCAGCACTGACGATGACCCCTGTCCGCATCATCTGTCACCATTGTTGCCAATCTCGGTGAGTGGGTTCTGGCAGATTGTCATCACGTCCAAAACTTGGTGCTGTATTAGCGTTTCACTCCAGACACGGTGTTTGTGAGCTGGGGCACAAAGCATTTCGAACACCTTCCTCCTTCGCGAAAGGTCTCGTCATGCCGATCTGGACGTTGCACGGAGATGGCAAGAACATCGGACCCGGTGAAGTGGTAGCGCCGGGCGAGCGACTCAGTTGGACGAGGACCATCGGGTTGGGCGGCCAACATGTCGTGTCGATGTTCGGGGCGACGTTCGTCTTCCCGATCATCATGGGTCTCAATCCTCAACTTGCCGTGATGATGTCGGGTTTCTGTACCCTCTTCTTCCTGCTGGTGGTCAAAGGACGCGTCCCCAGTTACCTCGGTACGTCGGCGGCCTTTGTCGGCGGTGTCGCAGCCATTCGCGCCCAGGGCGGAACGACGGCGGAAGTGACCGGCGCGATTCTGGTGTCGGGGCTGGTTCTGGGATTTGTCGGCGTCGCCATCCACTTCCTCGGCGGTGGCGTCATCAGTAAGGCGCTACCCCCGGTGGTCACCGGCGCAGTGGTGATGTTGATCGGATTCAACCTGGCTCCAGTTGTCGCGGGATCGTACTGGCCGCAGGACCAGTGGGTGGCACTGATCGTGATGGTTGCGTTGATCGTGATGAGTGTTGCGCTACGCGGCTTCTTGGGACGTATCGCCATTCTCGTCGCGCTGGTTTTCGGCTACATCTTCTCCTGGGTCCTCGACCGGGTCTCCGGCCCGGTCACATCCGCCGGGGGTAGCGGAGCACCCACCGAGCACTTTCGTGTCAACTGGGATTCGGTGCACTCGGCGTCGTGGTTCGGGTTGCCGCCGTTCTCGGACGAAGCCAACGGAATCGTCGGTATTCACGCTCCCTCGTTCAGCCTCACGTTCATCGTTCTGGTCCTTCCGGGTGTCATCGCACTGGTCGCGGAAAACGCCGGACACGTCAAGGCGGTCGCCGAGATCACGGGCGACGATCTCGACCCCTACATCGGACGCGCAATTGCCGGTGACGGTTTTGCCACCGCCATCGCCAGCGCGGTAGGCGGCTCCCCCACGACGACGCACGCCGAGAACATCGGTGTCATGGCAGCCACTCGGGTGTACTCGACCGCCGCGTACGTGATCGCGGGTTTCATCGCGATCCTGCTCGGCTTCTCGCCCAAGTTCGGAGCAGTCATGGCGGCGACTCCCGGCGGCGTTCTCGGCGGAATCCTGGTGGTTCTGTTCGGCATGATCGGTCTGCTCGGCGCCAAGATCTGGAAGGAAAACGGTGTCGACTTCGGGAATCCGTTGAATCTGATGCCGATCGCCGCCGGCCTGATCATCGGTATCGGTGACACGGCTCTGAAATTCAGTGACACGTTCTCGCTCGGAGGTATCGCGCTCGGCACCATCGTCGTGATCGTGATGTACCACCTCTGCCAGTTCGTCGGGTCCCGGAACCCCGAGCTGGACAGGCCGAAGTCCGGGCGGCGACCGGGCGCAACGCCGGGGGCGAATGCGTCAGATGACGAAAGGGAAGAGCCAGTGGTGCAGCTCACGTGATGCCAAGTTGAATGTATGCCAGGTATGACCCGTGACCGTTGTCACATCTGCACAAAACGTGAAGTGACTCATAGAGGCAGGATTGAGTAATGAAACCGTCGCCGCTGACTTATCACCGACCGTCCTCGGTCGAGGACGCGTGCCGAATTCTCTCCGAGGTATCTCACGAGGGGAAGGTGCTCGCCGGTGGGCAATCGCTTGTGCCGCTGCTGTCCATGCGCCTCGCCGCCCCCGCCCACATCGTCGACATCGGATCGATCCCTGACCTCGCTTCGGTGACCTCGTCCGAGGACGAAGGAGTGCGGTTCCAGGCCCTGGCCACGCACTCGGTGCTGGCGGCCGACGAAGGTGCTCGCCGAGTTCAGCCTCTGCTGAACCGCGCTCTGCAGTTGGTAGCGCACCCCACGATCCGTAACCGCGGGACGAGCGTCGGCTCCATCGTCCATGCCGACCCGTCGGCGGAGATGCCGGCAGTCCTGACACTGCTCGGGGGCAGCGTGAGCGTGCAGTCGGTGCGTGGCACCCGCGAGATCGCGTCGACGGATCTCTTTGTCGGTCCCCTCGAATCGAGCCTGGAATCTGACGAGATCGCGGTGTCGGTGTCGGTGCCGGCCGCCGAGCCCGGTGTGGGAACCGCCATCGACGAGATCGCGCGCCGTCACGGTGACTACGCACTGGTCGGTGTCGTTGCGCGTATTCGCGTGGTCGACGGTCTGGTGGCCGAAGCGCACATGACGTACGTGTCCGCCGGAGAGCTGGGGCAGGTCGTGGACTACACGGACGTGCTGGCGGGGGCATCCGCGACGGATCAGCGAGATCCGCGCTGGCGCACCCTCGGGGAATGCGCCCGCGCGCAGATAGATACCGAGGCAGACATTCACGGGACGGCGGCGTACCGCTCGCAACTGGTGTCCGCGCTCACGGCGCGGGTCGGGTTTGCAGCGGCAACAGATGCTCTCAGTGAGAACGCAGTACTGGCAGGAAAGTGGTGACCATGTCCAAAAACGATCGCTCCATCGATGATCAACTTGCCGAGCTGGCAGCAGATACCGGTGAACACCATGTGGCCGTGACGTTCACGCTCAACGAGGTGACGAGCACCGTCGTTCTTCCCTCCCGCACTCTGGCCTCGGACGCCATTCGTCACCACCTCCGTAAGACGGGCACGCACGTCGGTTGTGAACACGGCGTGTGTGGTGCGTGCACCGTGCTGCTCGATGGAAAGCCGGTGCGATCCTGCCTCGTCCTCGCCGCCAGCCTCGAAGGTCGATCGATCACCACAGTCGAAGGCCTCGTCGAGCCGGACGGCACCTTGCATCCGGTTCAGCAGGCGTTCAAGGATTGTCACGGCTTGCAGTGCGGATTCTGCACTCCGGGATTCGTGACGACCATCGCGGCGTTTCTCGAGGAGAATCCCAATCCCACGCGTGAGGAAGCAACGGACGCTATAGCGGGAAACCTCTGCCGTTGTACGGGATACCAGAACATCAGGGCGTCGGTTCTGCGCGCAGCCGAGATCAAGCGTGAACGAGCCGGGCAGTTCCCGCTCGGAATCGACGACGCATCCACTCGGGAGGCGTTGGATCGCAAGGTGCGGGGAACAACGAATCCCGTCGGAGGACGGGCGGGTAAGGCATGAGTACTCCGGTCAAACCAGCAAAGCGCAACGGGGCGAAGCACCCCGCTTCCGATCATTCGACGGCCGATCATTCGGTTGCCGACGACGGCAAGTTCTTCGGCAAACCGATTCCGCGCGAGGAAGATACGCGTCTGCTCAGCGGTCAGGGGCGGTATCTCGACGATCTGGGCCACAACGCGCTGATCGCGGCATTCGTCAGGTCGCCGCATGCACATGCGCGAATCGTCGACATCGACATCGATCAGGCACTGGAAGTGCCTGGCGTACATGCCATCTACACCTACGAAGATCTCCTGGCCGACACCCCGGAAATGGCGGAGAATCTGCCACTGCTCATTCCGCATCCGGGAATCATCGCTCCGCGCAACGGGTATCCCCTTGCGAAGGACGAGGTGAACCACGTCGGAGAAGCCATCGCCATGGTGGTCGCCGACAATCGGTACATCGCCGAGGATGCGTGCGCGAAGATCGATGTCACGTACGAGACACTGAAGCCGGTAGTGGGAATCGACGTCGCCCGCACTGCCGACAACGCCGTCCATGCCGATGTCCCGGACAACATCGCCGCTCATCTGCAGCACGGGTTCGGCGATCCGGACGCCGAACTTGCGTCCGCGCCGCACCGACTGACGCTGGATCTCGAAATCGAGCGTTCGGCATCCATGCCGATGGAGGGCAAGGGTGTCTACGCACGCTGGGACGGCGACGAGAACACCCTCACGTTCTGGACCTCCACCCAGACGTCTACCTCCGCCCGCGCCGCCGTTGCCGCGCGATTGGGTATGGCACTGAACAAGGTTCACTGCATCGCTCCCGACGTCGGCGGTGGATTCGGTGTCAAGATCGTCCATCCGTGGCCCGAAGAAGTGATGATCACGTGGGCCGCGCGACGCCTCGGCCAGGCCGGCGTCTCCTGCGAGGTGAAGTGGGTCGAGGATCGCCGTGAGCACTTCATCTCGAGCGCGCACGAGCGTGGACAGATCCAGAAGATCGACATCGGATTCGACGACGAGGGTCGTCTGTTGGCTTTCGACTTCACGTTCTGGCACGACAACGGCGCGTACCTGCCGTACGGGATCATCGTCATGATCAACACCGCGACGCAGGTTCTCGGGCCGTACAAGCCGAAGTCGTTCCGGGTCAACGCCTATTCGCTGTACACCAACACGGTCATCGTGACCCCGTACCGAGGCGCCGGACGCCCGCAGGCCGTGTTCGCGATGGAGCGATCCATGGACGCCATCGCCAAGTACCTGAACAAGGACAAGATCGCGGTCCGGGAGGCGAACTTCATTCGCCCCGAGGATATGCCGTACGACTTCGGCCTCATGTTCCAGGACGGGCGCCCGTTGATCTACGACACGGGTGACTACCAGGCCGGTATCGACAAGCTCAAGAAGCTCATCGACTGGGACGGATTTCCCGAGTACCAGAAGAAGGCTCGCGCCGAAGGTCGGTCGGTCGGCATCGGCATCGGCGCGTACGTCGAGGGAACCGGTCCCGGACCATACGAGGGCGCACACGTAGTGGTCGAGACGTCCGGAAAGGTCAAGGCGGCAACAGGCTTGACGACGCAGGGGCAGGGCCACCAGACAGCGTTCGCCCAGATCGTTGCAGACGATCTCGGAGTCAAGGTCTCCGACGTCGAGATCGTCACCGGTGACACACGCCGGTTCGGTTATGCCGTCGGCACTTTCGCCTCACGTGGCGCGGTCATGTCGGGTTCGGCTTTCCATGTCGCGGCGCAGATGGTCGCGGAGAAGGCGAAGAAGATCGCGTCCGGAATCTTGAATCTGCCGGAAGCCGAACTGGAACTCCAGGGTGGCCACGTATGCAAACTTGGCACCGAGCCCGGAGTGGAAGGTACTTCTGTTCCGCTGAGTGTTGTTGCCGTGCTGTCGAACCCGCTGCGATATGCGTTCGACCGTGAGTCGAAGTTGGCTACCGGTTTTGCCACGACCGACACGGACATGTCGAAGCCGCCGATTCCCGAGGGCGAGCAGCCCGGTCTGGAAGCCACCGGCTACTACTCGCCGCCCAGTTCGACTTTCGCTTCGGGAGTGCACGCGGCGATCGTCGAAACCGATCCCGTCACAGCCGAGATCACGGTCCGTCGTTACGTCGTCATCCACGACTGCGGCAACGTGATCAATCCGCGCATCGTCGAAGGCCAGGTCATGGGCGCCGTTGCGCAAGGTATCGGCGGCGCACTCTACGAGCGGATCGTCTACGACGAGCACGGACAGATGCTCAACGCGTCGTACATGGACTTCTTGATGCCGTTTGTCACCGAGATGCCGGATTCACTCGAGATGGATCACACCGTCACGCCGTCGGGGCTCAACCCACTCGGTATGAAGGGCGCCGGTGAGGCCGGTGTGATCCCGACCAGCGCCGTCATCGCGGCCGCCATCGAGGATGCCGAAGGAATCTCGATCACGTCCATGCCTATTTCACCGTCCGAACTGTTCGAACTTCGACTCGCACATGCGAGTTCGTCATCAGAGGAGAATGCATGAGAATCGCCGGCACCGCGCAGCTGACGGCACCTCGAGAAGAGGTCTACGACAAGCTCCAGGACGGTCGTGTACTGGCCGCGACCATTCCCGGTGTGCAGTCGCTCGAGCAGCTCACGGACAATCACTACAAGCTCTCCATCATGGCGGGAGTCGCGTCGATCAAGGGTGTCTACGACGGCGAGGTTGTTCTGTCGCAACAGAATCGGCCCAATTCGTTTGTCATGACGGCTTCGGGGGCGGGTGCTCCCGGCACGGTGAAGGCGGACGTCACGGTCACCTTGACGGAGAACGAGGGTGGCACGCTGCTTTCGTACGACGCCGACGCGGTAGTCGGCGGGATGGTCGGCGGCGTCGGACAGCGGATGATCACCGGTGTCGCCAAGAAGATGGCCGGGGTGTTCTTCAAGAGCATCGACGGCGTCATCGCCAACGGCATTCCCGAGAAGGTCACTGCCGCCGTGGCGGCGGCAATACCGGCAGCGTCGGTCGAGGCGGTGCCGGTAGTTTCCGGAGCTGTCGCGGCACCGGCGATTCTTCCGGCTGCTGCACCGACCGCGGGTGGCGCCGATGCTCGCACCGTGATGGTCAGCGCCGTCGTCGGAGCGGCCATTGCTTTGTCAGGTGTTGCTATAGGCGGATTCCTGGCGCGTTCTGGTTGTCGCGAGTAGTGCAGCAGCGTATCGACAGGGCTTCTACAGCTGTTTTGCGATGAGGGAAATGCCCCGAACCGACCAGGTTCGGGGCATTTTTCACGTCCGCGTAACCCGCTGGGGCGCGGGCGAAGATCCGCTCGTGATCGTGCGCCGAACCTTGGTCCCCCGATTCGGCGAATTGTGACAAAGAATCCGCCCTTCCGAACCTGTGGAATAGCACTACACGTCAGGTACGAGCCACTCACCGGCTAGGTCACACCGTCGATCGGTACCAGACGAGACGAGCCAAAGATCTCAGGAGGAAGCGTGGAACCCAGGAAGATTCGGGTCGGTATCGATACCGGCGGAACGTTCACCGACATCGTGGCAGTGGACGACGAAACCGGCGCCATCGTCACCACCAAGACCCCGTCCACTCCGGCGGACCCCGCCGAGGGCTTTCTCGCCGGTATCGAGAAAGTGCTCGCCAAGCTCGGCGAGAGCGGCGACTCGATCGGTGCGGTCAGCCACGGCACGACCGTCGCGACCAACAAACTGCTCGAAGGCAAGGTGGAGAACCTCGGCTTCATCACCACCGAGGGTTACGAGCACGTTCTCGAAATCGCTCGTCAGTCGGTGCCGGACGGTTACGGCAACTCGTACTTCTGGGTCAAGCCCGAACGCATCGTTCCTGCCGATCGGGTACGCACCGTCGGTGGACGGCTTTCCTTCGACGGCAGCGAGATTCGCCCACTCGACGAAGAGAGCGTCCGCAGCGCAGCGCAGTTCTTCAAGGACCGCGGCATTCGCACCATCGGTGTCTGCCTCATGCACTCGTACGCCGATCCGACGCACGAGGAGCGCGTACGCGACATCCTCTTCGAAGTTTTCCCCGACGCGACGGTGAGCATCTCGAGCCAGGTGCTTCGTGAGTACCGCGAGTACGAGCGGTCCATCACCACCCTCGTGGACGCCGCGGTCAAGCCGAACATCCGCAACTACGTGAACAACATCGCGAATCGTCTGCGTGAGTTCTCGACCACCGACGGCGAACCTCGCGACATCCCGTTCTACGTCATGAAGTCGAACGGTGGTGTCCTGTCGGCCAAAGAGGTTGTTCACCAGCCTATTACGACGGTGCTTTCCGGACCGGCTGCCGGCGCCCTCGGCGCCGCGCTGATCGCCGACGCAGCCGGCGTCGAGCAGGTGTTGACCTGTGACGGCGGCGGAACGTCGACGGACGTCACCGTCGTGGTTCGCGGCGAGCCCGCGCTGACCACCGAAGGGCGAGTGGGCAACTACCCGTCGAAGATCCCGATGATCGACGTCGTGACCGTCGGCGCCGGTGGCGGGTCGATCGCGTGGATGACACCGGAACACACCCTCCGGGTCGGGCCTCAGTCGGCGGGCGCCGATCCCGGACCGTTGTGCTACGGCAAGGGCGGTAGCGAACCGACCATCACCGATGCGCATGTCTTGCTGGGGCGCATCCCACCCCACCTGCTCGGTGGCGAGATCCCCCTCGACACCGAACTGGCACGCAAGGGCCTCGAAGAGCTTGCAACACAGCTCAGTCTGGGTTACGAGGAGTGCGCGGTCGGCGTCCTCGAGGTCTCGGCATGGAACCAGGCCAACGCCCTGCGCCAGATCACCGTCAAGCGCGGTCTCGACGTTCGCGACTTCACCCTCGTGACCTTCGGTGGCTCCGGCTCCCTGCTCGCCTGCCGCCTCGTTGACATCCTCGGCCTGAAAGATGTTCTCGTCCCACTCAATCCGGGTAACGTCTCTGCGTTCGGTCTACTGACGGTCGACGTGCGCAACGACTACGTTCAGACTCATGTCAGCCGCCACGACCGGTTGAAGGCGGAAGACCTGCAGAGCCAGTTCGACGCGTTGGCCGGCGAAGCCGAGATCGCGCTCGCCGAAGAAGGTTTCGACGAGACGCAGCGCAAGTACTCCCGGACTGCGGACCTTCGCTACCTCGGTCAGGCCTTCGAGGTACGTGTCCCCGTGGCGGAAGGCACCGTCACGGCCCAGATCATGGATGACGCGGCCGAGGCATTCCACCAGGCACACCGTGAACTGTACGGCTACGACTTTCGGGGAGACCCGTCGCAGCACGTCGAGTGGGTCAACCTGCGCGTGAGTGGCATCGGCCCGATCAAGCGTCCGACACTCAAGGAAATTCCCGCCGGAAACGGTGCCGAGACCGCCCGAACCGGTTCGCGCCAATCCTATTTCGACAGCTGGGTCGAGACGGCCACCTACGATCGCACACTGCTCGGTGCGGGTGACGTCATCGAAGGACCGGCCGTGATCGAGGAGTTCAGCTCGACTGTCCCGATCCATCCCGGATTCTCGGCACGTATCGACACCTTCGGGAACATTCGTATCTCGAAGTCTTCCGACTCGAACGGAGTGAAGTGATGACCGCCATTCTCGATGCTGCTGCTGCCACCGCGGCCAAGCCGTACCGACTCACCGCTACCGACGGCGCGTCACCTGATCCGATTCTGGTCGAGATCGTCGCCGGTTACCTGGCCAGCGTGGAGATGGAGGTGGAGACCTCCATCTCGCGCACCTCGCGCTCACCGATGATCCGTGACGCTCACGACTTCCGCGCAGGTATTCACGACCGGAACCTCCGTAAGCTCACGGGCCGTTCGTATTCCGCCCTGGTTCATCCGATCGCCCGGGACTTCCCACTCGAGACGATGAAGCCGGGAGACGTGTACTTCCACAACGACGTCTACCTGTCCGAAGGTGGCATCGGCCATCTCCCCGACCTCTGCGTCACCGTGCCTGTCTTCGCCCGCGTCACTCCTGATGCGGAGCCGAAAGTTGTTGCGTTCGTTCAGGCGTTCGGTCACCACGACGACATCGGCGGTTGCTGCCCCGGCTCCATGCCGTCCGGTGCGACCACGGTGTACGAAGAGGGACTGATGGTTCCGCCGATCAAACTGTGGGACCAGGGAGTTCCCAACGAGGCGGCGCTGCGCATCATGACGCGCAACTCCCGCATGCCCGACGCTCTCGCAGCCGATCTCGACGCCGAGTGCTCGGCGTGCCTGATGGGTGCGCGCCGACTCACCGAACTGTTCGAGCGCTACGGCGTCGACACCGTCGAGTCGTGCTTCGACGCGATGATGGACGCGACCACCGAGACGTACCGCCGCGAGATCCTCAGCAAGATCCCGGTCGGTGAGTACACCTGGGAGGACTACGCAGAGCACGACGGCGTGGACGAGCCGATGCTCCACATCCAGCGAATCACGCTCACGAAGACGCGGCCGGAAGACGAGGGCGGCGAGCGACTCATCCTGGACTTCAACGGAACCGGACCGCAGGCAAAGGGCCCGATCAACCACTGCGGCGACTACGCGGACGGAAACTTCCTCATCAAGTGGTTGGCGCCGATTCTGCGTAACCTCGCGGACACCCCGGAGCGCATGGCAGAACTGGATGTCAACGAGGGCGTCGTACCGCTGATCGAGATGAAGTTCCCCGAGAAGGGAACACTGATCACCCCGATCTTCCCCGCCCCCACCAACGCTCGCACGTTTGTCATCCTTCGTCTGCTCGGAGTGCTGGCCGGCGTCGTGGCCAAGGCTGTGGACGGCAACATGCCCGCCGATCAGGAGACCATCAGGTACACCGGTGTTTACGGTGAGGACTTCGAGGGTCACTCGTACCTCATGCGAGAGGTGCTCGGCGGAGGTTCCGGCGGACGCTACTACGCCGACGGCGAGGACACGATTCACGTCGTTCCCGATTCACGGAACCTGCCGACCGAGTTCACCGAGAGCCGTTTCCCCTTCATCGTCGAAAAGCTCGGTCTGGCTATGGATTCGGGCGGAGCCGGACGTTACCGCGGTGGCCTGGGATACGAGAAGCACATCCGCATGCTCAAGGATGCTCACTTCATGTCCATCGCGGACCGTTCGATTCTCGCCTGCTGGGGAGTCAAGGGTGGCAAGGCCGGTCGGCCGTTCTCCGTCGTCCTGGATCCGGGTGGACCGAACGAGCGTGAGTTCGACGCGCTGACCGATGCCGAGCCGATCAAGGCCGGCGAGGTCGTACGGATTCGTACCACCGGTGGCGGCGGTTGGGGAGATCCACTGGAGCGTCCCACCGAGGAAGTTTTGCGAGATATTCAGTGGCGCAAGGTTTCGGTCGAAGGCGCACGCGACGACTACGGAGTTGTCGTGATCGACGGTGACGAGCCGTCTGTCGACGAGGCTGCTACCACGGAGCTCCGGGATCAGTTGCGCTCGGAGCGCGGTGAGAACGAACCCTTCTTCGATCGGGGTCCGGGCTACGCGCAGCTTTCGGGTGGCGCCACCTCAGCGGTCTACGACTACGTCTAGGACGGAAAACTCTCATGGAGAACGGAATTGCTCGCGGCGCCGACATTGCGGTGATCGGCGCCGCGGGTAAGACCGGTGAGGCAGTTGTCGCAGCACTTCCGCCGAGCGTGACAGTTCGGCGACTGGTGCGGAAGGCCCGTGTCGACGGCGACTTCGAGGTAGAACTGGAAACCGGAAGCGGACTGCGCAAGGCGCTCGCCGGATGCCGGGGCGTGTATTTCATCGCCCCCAACGTCCATCCCGACGAGCCGGCACTTCTTCGCAATGCGCTGACGGCAGCGGCTTCGGCGGGAGTGGAGCACTTTGTCTATCACTCCGTCGCGTGGCCGTTCAGCCCGTCCATGCCGCATCACCTGGACAAAGCCAAGTGTGAGGACGAACTGCATCGCTCCCCGCTGAAGTGGACTGTGTTGCAGCCGTGTGCGTATGCCGAGAACTTCGAGGCGGTACTCACTGGTCGATCCGAGACCGTCGTCTTGCCGTACAGCGCGGACACGAAATTCTCGTTCGTGAGTTTGGCGGACGTGGCGGCCGTTGCCGCTGTGGTTCTGAGCGAGGGCCCGGGTGAGCATCACGGAGCGACGTACGAAGTGGGCGGCCCTGAAGCTCTGAGCGTCATGGAGGTGGCACAGATGGTGGAGAAGCAGACGTCACGGACCGTCGCGATCGATCAGATCAGCGTGGATCAATGGCGCGAACGGATCGGCAACGACCTCGACGTCAACGCCAGCTCGCGTCTGGCCGCGATGTTCGACTTCTACAACCACCATGACTTCCTCGCCGGCAGTGCGGCCGTCGAACTGCTGTTGGGTCGCCGACCGACGGGAATCGAGAGCCTGATTCGGTGAACCTTGCTACGAAATGCCTCCTGCCGCCCAGACCACCAGTGGGGGCAGGGCGGCCAGGATCAGGCAGACCGTTCCGTTGAGCCACTTGTGCTCCACCGTGACGGCGGCGAACTCGCGCAGAATGGCGCTCGGCAGGTAGTACCGGGCGGTGTGGGAACCGATGACTTCCGCATCCAGATCGAGGCTTCGGGCAAACGTCGCGGTTCGAAGTATGTGGAAGTTGCTGGTGACCAGAACCATTCGAGGGTCCGTGGTGTCGGCGCGGAGGAGGTCCCGCGTGTACTCGAGGTTCTCGAGCGTGGTGGTCGAGCGGTCCTCGAGCATCACGTTCTCGCGCGGGATTCCGTGATCGACGAGGTAGACGCACATTGCCTCCGCCTCGCTGACGACCTCGTCCGAACCCTTCCCACCGCTGACGACCAACAGCGGTGAACGTCCTTCGCGGACCTCGGCACGATAGACGTCCGCAGCCTTGTCCAGACGACTGGCAAGCAGGGGCGTCACGTCGGCGCCCGAAAGCCCGGCGCCGTGCACCACTATCGCGTCCATTCCGGGCTGGTACTTCTGGCGTCCGTAGACGTAGGAGTAGAGCAGAAAGCTCGTGAACAGAAACCCCAGGTACGACGCGACCAGGCTGAACGAACCGAGAACGACTGCGAGCCAATATCTCTGCGTCAGCAGCGCTGATGCGAGCAACACGTAGGGAACGAGCAGGCCGAGTCCGGCGACGAGTGAGAGCAGATTCGCGACGCTGAATCCCTCGCGCCGCAGCATCGTGACTCCGTTGACGATCAGGAATCCTGCAAGCATGAGCACCAGCAACGGCGAGAGCAGAGCGATCGTCGCGATGACGAACGACGGGACCTCGGTTCCCGGCGCACCCGACTGCAACATCCACAGACCGGTGAAGATCAGTCCGAGAAGTAGGTAGACGCCGTTGCTCAGCCTCCGTCGATCCTGCCTGAACCGGTAGCCGCAGAATCCGAGCAGCGCGAGGCCGATGAGGAGAAGGATCACGGAGCCAGCCTAGGCGAGGCGCTTACGACACGGGCGCCACCACCTTCGACTGCTGGATCGCGGACAGGACCCTGGTACGGCACTCGATGAACAGTGGGTCTGCCTTGGTGGTCAGTTGATCTCGAGCTCCGGTCAACGGGACGTCGACGATGTCCTGCGTCAATGCCGGAGTTCCGCCGAGGACGACCACTCGATCGGACAGGTACACCGATTCGTCGACGTCGTGGGTGACGAGGAGGACGGTGATGCCAAGATCACGCTGAAGCGTCAGCAGCAGGTCTTCGAGTTCCGCGCGGGTCTGCGCATCGACCGACGCAAAGGGTTCGTCCATGAGGAGCACCTGCGGCCGATAGGCGAGAGCGCGAGCTATCGCCACTCTCTGCTGCATTCCGCCGGACAACTGCCAAGGGTACGAACGCGCAGCACCTTCCAGACCGACGACGGTGAGTGCCTCGGTTACCCTCTCGTTCTGAACCTTGCGCGCCAGGCCGTTGCCCCGCAGTGGCAGGCGAATGTTCTCGCCCACTCGAAGCCAGGGCATCAGTGTGCGTCCGTAATCTTGCGACACGAGCGCAAGAGTGGCGGGCGGAGCGTCGATTGCGATCCCGGCGATGCGGACCTCACCTGTAGTCGGCTTCTGCAGACCGGCGATGCAACGAATCAACGTGCTCTTGCCGATTCCGGAATGTCCGACGATGCATACGATTTCTCCCGGTGCAACCGAAAGATCGATCCCGCGAAGCACTTCGCGGCCGGTAGGTCCTCCGTAGGTCACTCCGAGGCCGTTCAGTTCGACTGCGGGGGTGGATGCCGCAGATTCTGTGGATGACATCAGTTTCCTTTCACTGCGAGTGCGCCGTGGGTCCGAGGCTGCCATCTGAGCAACCATCGTTCGATCACGCCGTAGCCGACGTTGAGCACGTACCCGATGATTCCGAGCAGGAGGATTCCGGACCACATGTCTGCGATGGCAAAGGTCTGTTGCGCGACGATCACGAAGTGGCCGATTCCCGCAGTGGAGACATACATTTCGCTGCCGACCATGATGACGACACCGATCGCGAGACTGGTACGGATACCGACCGTTATCTGAGGCATCGCTCCGGGGAGGAGTACCTGCGTGACCAGCAGGGGTGTTCGGATGCGATAGCTGCGCGCCACCAATCGAATACTCGGGTCGATGGAGCGAATGCCGTCGAGGGTGTTGAGGAGTATCGGCCAGACCGCGCCGAAAGCGATGGCGGCGACGTTGCCCGAAGAACCTGTGCCGAAGACGATGAACAGGGCCGGCAGTACGGCCAGTGCGGGGATGGCACGGAAGAATTGGAGAAACGGATCGGCGATGTCTGCAGCCAGTGGAAACAGTGCAAGAAGAAGGCCGGCCCCGATGCCGAGCACCAGTGCTACGGCGAGACCGAAGCCGAGATTGGTCAGGCTGGGCACTACATCGCGTGCAAATCCTGCCCCGAACCAGTTGTCCACAAATGCTTTCCAGATTCGTGACAGCGGCGGAAAGTACGGAGACTTACTCGACGCGGATCCGAAGTACCACACGACGACGATCAAGATCGGCAACCACAGCTCCCACGCGAGGAGTCGAATCCCGGACATCATTCTCACGTCGTCATCCTCCTCGGGATGTAATGCCAAGCAAGTAAACGATTCTCGATTGCCATCACAGCGAAGGCGAGCAGCATACCGAGTAATCCGGCGACGATGATCAGTGCGAACATTCGATCGGGAACGGATTGGCTCAGCAGGATTTCCTTGCCGAGTCCGGGAACGCCGGCGATCAGTTCGGCGCCGATGGTCAGTAGCAAACTCAGTGTTGCCGAAATGCGAATTCCCGTGAAGATGTACGGCATCGACGCGGGTGCAACTACGAGAGCAAGTCTGCGCCACAGGGGAAGCCGGAAGGAGCGTGCGGTGGCAAGTAGTTCCGGATCGACGTTGCGGACGCCGTGGATGGTCTGGAGCAGGATCGGCCACACGCTCACCGCCACGATCAGCGCCACCGCCATACGTTGTGTCGGGCCCATGATCAACAGAAAGAGCGGGATGATCGCGAGCGGAGGCACGGTCCGGCAGAAGTCGATGACGAAGCGGGAAGAGACTGTCAGAAACGGGTGCGCGGCAAGCAGCAGTCCTGCCGGGATACCGATCACCAGGCACAGAGCTAATCCGATGGCGGTGGTGGTCAAGGTCTGTCCCAATGACGTCCACAGCGATGAGGTGCCGAGCTCGTCCACGAAAGCCACTGCCACGTCACTGAACTTCGGAACACCCTTGACGTTCTCGTCGCCCAGCATTCCGAAGACCTGCCAGGCGGCTGCCAACGCGAAGAGCGTCAGCAGCCGCCCGAGCAGTACCTGCCTGCGGCGTGTTTTCGGGGTTGTCAAGGCAGACAACTCAGTTGGCCGGAGTCAGCAAGGAATCGCTGTCAACCGACTCCGTCAGAACCCCGTACTTGACCAGCAGTTCGATCTCCGTGCCGAGTGCGCCCGGTTCTACTACTGCGACGAACTGAGGATTCTTGCTGTTGGCCAGCATTTCGAGCGGAATCTTGGCTTGTGTCGAGAGTGCGGCCTTGACCGCGTCCGGATTCTGATTGGCGTAGTCAACTGATTTGGCAAGCGCCGTACGGAATTTCGCGAGTGAGTCAGGGTTCGCATTGACAAACGATTCCGAAGCGACCAGCGAGGTCCCCGGAACACCGGGTGCGGCCAAGGGGAAGGGGTGGCCGAGGATCTTCAGCCCCGAGTCGGTTGCTTTACTCAGGAACGGATCGATGAGGAATGCCGCGTCGGCCCCGCCGGTGGAAACCAGGTCGCCGAGGTTGGGCATGGGCGCCTGAATGAACGAGACCTTGTCCGCTGCTCCGCCGGATTTCTCCACCGCGGCAGAGATGACTGCTTCGCTGACGGACTTCAAACCGCTGATCGCGACGGTCTTGCCTTCGAGGTCACGGAAGCCGCTGATGGAACTGTCCTTGGCGACCACGAGACCGGACTGGTCGACGCTGTCATTCGCGGCAAAATTCGTGAGCCCTCCGACAATGGTGACGGGCATGTTCTGGCTGCGTGCCTGAATTGCGGCAGCGGCAGTCGTGGCTGCCATATCTGCATTTCCGCTGAGCAGCAACGGAATTTGAGCCGACGAGCTGGCCCCACCCTCGACCAGTTGAATGTCGAGCCCCTCATCGGTGAAGAATCCCTGCTCCATACCCAGCCAGATCGGTGCGAAGTCCGCGATCGGTTGAGGTGCGATACGAATCGTAGTGGTCTGGGTGCCCCCGTCGTCGGAGGCCGTGGCGTCGCTCGAGCAGCCTGTCAGTGCCAAAGCAGCTGTCGCAAGCGCGGCCAGGGCAACAACTCTGAACCGTGGTGTCGACCGAAGGGTATGTCCAACCGTCATGTCCGAAAGCCTCTCGCTGGGAAAGATAGGACTTCCTTGCCGGGAGTCCGGTGGGAAGGTGAAGACGCTCAAAGAATTCCGTACGCCGGAACGATTGTTGTGACTATAGTAATTTCCTAGGCGAATGCCAAGGGTTTTCCAAGAACACGAGATTTCGGATCGCCGGGTACTCACACGGCACCGGGAGGGGATCGGATGACGAAGGGTTCTGCGTCCGCCGTCGACAAAGCGCTGGATCTGCTCGAGGCCATCGCGCGCTCGACCACGCCGATGAAGCTCAGTGAACTGGCAGAAGAAGTCGGGATGCTCCGCCCGACTGCGCACCGAGTGCTCGGAGAACTCGCGAACCGTGGGTGGGTCTTCCGCTACGACGGTCGCTATCTCCCCGGACCGGCTGCGCTGCAGGTTTCCCACGAAGCAGCCGCGCATTCCTTGGCGGCCTTGTGCGATCCGACCATGCAGGCGCTGTCCGAGAGCACGGACATGATGGTGAATCTGCAGGTCCTCGAGAGCGGCGGGACCCGGATCATCGCGGCGCTGCGTCCCGAGCGGCTCAAGATGATCACTCGGATGCTCGGGGATCTGCTTCCGCCGCACCGGTTCGCGGGTCCGCTCGCGTTGGTGGCGGCACTCGAGGACAACACTCGGGCGCCTTACCTGGCAATGGTGGAAAAGAGTGGCTATCCACTCGAAGGCCCCACCGGGTTCCTCGCCGACATCGCCGAGACGCAGAAAACCGGATTCGCTGTCGTCCACAAACGATCTCAGGACATCATCGGTTCGGTCTCGCGTGCAGTGTCTTCTCGCAAGGGGTCTCCCCTCTGTGCGTTGACGGTGATCGGTTTCGACACCGACTTCGACGCGAAAACGACGCGGATGGTCGAAGAACACCTGCTGCGGGCGACCGATGAAGTGCAGCAACTCCTCACTGACCACACTTCGGGCAAGCGCCCGTCCGACGCAGGAGAAGAAGGATGATTCCACGGACCGAGGGCTTCATCACCGTCGCAGACGGCGAACGGGTCTGGTACGAGACTGCCGGCGACGGACCGGATCTGATTCTCACGCACGGTCTCGGCGGAAATGCGGCCGTCTGGTACCAACAGGTGCCCTACTTCGCTCAGCATTATCGGGTGATCAGCTGGGATCAGCGAGGATTCGGCCGCTCTACCAACGAGAACGGCAACCACGGCCCGGTAGCGGCAGTCTCGGATCTGATCGAAATCATGGACCTGTTGGACGTCGATCGAGCCCATGTGGTGGGCCAGTCGATGGGTGGTTGGGCCGCACTGGGGACCGCGATCGCCGTTCCGGACAGGGTGGAGTCGGTAGTGCTGGCCTGCACGACCGGCGGCATTCCCGTCGGCTTCGGCCCGGACAGCGCACCGCCCCTCACCGCAGCACCCGTCACCGCGCGGCCCCTGGGGGAACATCCCGCTGTGGGCGGACGGCTGCCGAGCTTGGACATGGCGAGGGCATATCTGTACCAAGCTCTCGGCACCTTCGGCCATCGCCCACCTGACACCGAGTTCTTCCGAATTCTCAAGGCCCACAACTATTCGGTGGCCGAACTCGCGGCGGTGGCTGCGCCGGTTCTCCTGATCGCAGGTGAGCTGGACGACTTGATGACACCCGAGCGGATTCGCAGCGCCGCCGAGTTCCTGCCTCACGCAGAAGTGGTCGAGCTTGCCGACCGCGGTCACTCCCCCTATTTCGAGGACCCGCACGCGTGGAACGAGTTGGTGGCGCACTTCCTGGCCGACGTTCGTGCCCGTCCAGTGCGCTGAAATCGCCCGCTCGCCAAGCATATTCCACTTCCGAGGAGACCTAATGGATTCATCTCAGACCGTCGAGTTCATCCCACCCGCTTTCGACACACCGTTCTCCACCGGAGTACGAGTCGGAGACGTTCTGTATCTGTCGGGTCAGATCGGCATGCTTCCCGACGGCACCTTGGCCGACGGCTTCGAAGCGCAAGCCCGCCAGACCATGGAGAACATTGTCGCTTCGTTGATCGCCTACGGATCCGGCGTCGAAGCGATCTTCAAATGCACTGTCATGCTTGACGACATGTCTCGCTGGCAGGAGTTCAACAAGGTTTATCTCGAGTACTTCCCGGCATCGAGACTGCCGGCACGCAGCGCGTTCGGAACAGATGGACTGGCGTTGGGTGCGCACATGGAAGTCGAATGCATGGCGTACACCCCGCGGGTCTGATTCGGGGGCGTCAGTCGTCCCAATTCACACGTTCGGCCAGGCGCAGCAATGTGCGTCGGCGCGTAGCGCTGGTCTCGCCGATGTGCGCGATCCGGCCGTGGATGTGAGCCCGAAAGTTCTCGATTCCGTCCCGATTCTGTTCCTGCGCAGACGTATTAGCGGCATTGTGAAGCAGGGCGCGCAGGCGATCGTACTCGTCACGCGGATACGACGGTTGGTCGTTGATCACCAGCCCGGTGAGGTGTTGGCGTCGATGAGGGCGCATCACCTTGGTCTTTCGCGGATGGACGGCAAACCCTTCGTCCCTGGCGGTCTGCTCGACCGTCCACAGGAGGGTGCAGACGTCGGCTACTTCGATTCCGGAGAAGGCGAGGTCGTCGGCGTATCGGGTGTAGGTGAGCCAGTTCGCTTGTGCGAGCCCGCTCAACCGGATGTCGAGTTTGCGCGCGACGAGATTCGCCAGTGCAGGCGAAGTGGGCGCACCCTGAGGTAGATGCGCGGTTCGTAGCTGCGACGCCTGTGCGTACGGCAGACCGCGCAGGGTATCGGCAGGTGTTGCGACGGTGCACAATCCGGTGAGAGCTCCTGCCACTGCGGGTGGATACCCGAGGGCGGCGAAGATCGCGTGGACTCGCTCACCGGTGATCGACGGGAAGAACTGTGCGAGGTCCACACCGATCACGATTTCCGACTGTGCGTGCGGCGCTGCAAAAGTCAGCGGACTTCGACCACGGACAAACCCGTGGGCCGCGTCGTGTGCGGGCACCTGGTCGAGTATGCGGCGCAATATCTTCCGTTGGATTTCGCGCAACCGGGGTTTCGGTATCTCGAGGAGGCGAGCGCCGGCCTTCTTGCTGATCTGCATTGGCCGGTAGTGGCGTAGCGGTAGGGGTTTCGTACGCAGCCACTCCCCGCGGTCGGCAAACCACTCGAGTTCGGAGATCGTCAGATCCAGTGAACGCGCCAGATCCGCACTGGTGTTGTAGCGGGGGACGTCGAACCGCCACACCGAGGATTCGTTGGTGTCGAGTGAGACCGGGACTGGTCGAAGCCGCGGCAGTTCGCGTAGCAATCGGTACAGGGTCTGTGGTTCGAACGGTGGGGCCGGCATGAGGTCGAGCACTCGGACGGCGAGCGATGTCGCTGAGACACCGTGGACCGTTCCGAATGCATCTTCGAGCCCACCGAGAGTCCATGGAGCGTCAGCGGCTGTAACTGCCAGGAGTCGCGCCAACTCGGGATCGAGTTCGAAGTCACGCATGATTCGAGCCCGGGATGCGGCGGCATGAGGTGACCAAATCCTTTGTCCGGAGCGGCGGCAAGCACGCGGAGCGTGCCGAGCGCCGGTGGACGCAGTATCCAATTCTTCTGGCCGACCCAGGGGTTACCCCTGAGACTGGTCGCGTGGACCAACTCTCACCCACACGCCGCCGCATTCCTTCACAATGGCAGACCGTTCGGTATCTGTCACCTGCCAGGTGCAGGCTCTCAGATCGACGAACGGTCCGAACCGACGAACTCGCTGATCCACGGCACTACTGCTTCCCGAACGGTGACCGCCTGCGGCAGTAGTCCGTTGTTCAGCAGGAGATCGGCCGCGCGCTGCTGCTCGTCGAGGAATTCTTCGGTGACGGCGTTTACACCGAATGGACGTCCGCGCAGTGCGGCTTCCCAGGCGTCGAGGCTTGCGGACCCGCCATGCTTCTCGACGTCGTCGACGAAGATCTGTGCGGCTTCACGGGGGTTGGCTTCGATCCAGGCGTCGGATTCCTGCAGAGCCTCGATGACCGCCTGAAGCGCCTCCGGGTTGGTGTCGGCGAAGTCGCGCCGGGTGAACCACAGTGACGGGTGGCTGAAGAGTCCGTCGGTGGCGATCAGCGTGCGCAGTTCGTGGTTCGCTTCGATGTCCGTCAACCCCGGGTAAGCACCCACCCAGGCGTCGATGGTGCCGTCGACGAGGTCCGCTCCACCGCCGCGGACGTCGGTGTCGACGGGGACGATGTCGGACCACGTCAGTCCCGCCTGATCCAGGGCGAACAACAGAAGTGTGGTCTGCCACGATCCGTGCGCGATGCCGACTCGCTTGCCGCGCAGGTCATCTACCGACTTGATCTCGGAATCGGCCTTGACCACCAGGCGCCCGTTCTCCACTCGGGGACCGGAGATTCCGATGTAGACGAGGTCGCGGCCCTGGGCCAGTCCGGTGACGGGCGGCGTGAAGCCGGTTCCGATGACGTCGTATCCGCCCTCCTCGAACAGCCAGTCCGAGTGCAGGGTCGGCAACGCGTTCTCCGGGTTCACCGCGGGCTTGGCGGGAAGCTCACGCAGGTCCACCCACTCGACGTCGGGGAGACGGCGTTCGAGGATTCCGGTGTGGCGCAGAACGAACAGCGAATTGTTGTGTGGGAAGTATCCGACGCGAACGGTCATGGGATCTACGGTTTCCTGTTCTGAATCTGTGATGGGGGTGGTTAGATGAGGCCGCGTCGACGCGCCTCGTCGGCGAGTCCGCTACGCCCCCACTGGACGGTGAGGTTGGACGGATCGAATTCGACCGAGCCGCCGAGGGATTCGGCGATCGCCTGGAACTGTGCACCTTCCTCGAGGAGGACGACGAACTTCGCGAGGTCGAGCAACCCACTGCGGCCGATGACGTTGACCCCGCCGTTGGCTTCGAAGATCGCGACGAGATCGGGGTCGTGTTCGAGGCGCTCGAGGATGAACTCGCCGGCAGATCGTGACCGATCGATGTGCGGCGGAATCTCTCGGGAGAGAGTCAACCTCTGCGAAGCCGCGTAGCGAATCGGCAGTGTCCGATGTGTCTGTGCCCAACCGCCGAGCCACGGGGTGTGGATGTGGACGACGCTGGTGATCTCCGGATGCTGACGGAACACGGACGCATACCCGGTGACAAAACCGGCCGATCCCGTACCGGACAGCACCTCACCGTCGAAGGTGGCGACCACTGGTGACACCGATGGGTCATCCGCCCACGGTCCCGGATCGTTCAGGGCGACTGCAATTTCGGTGTCCGGCACGCGTTCGACGAAGTTGACGGTCCCGTTGGCCGCAACCGTTCCGGTCTTGCGGAAGACATCGAAAGCCTTGTCGGCTGCTCTACGTGCTTCCTCGACAAATGCTGCGGTGTCGGCATCGAGACGGGTTTCGGTGGTGGTCATCGGGTCTCCAGTCCAGAAGGTGTGATCGGGGTGCGCTGCAGAAGAGGTAGAACTTCTTCGCCGACGCGGTAGGCCTCTTCGAGGTGCGGGTTACCGGCGAGAATGAAGGCGTCGACGCCCAGTTCGCGCAACTCGTCAAGTCTTTCGGCGACCTGCTCATAGCTACCGACCAGACCGAACGCCGGTCCGCCGCGGATCAGGCTGAAACCGCACCACACGTTGGGCTGCACTTCCAGATCCCGGTAACCGGTGATGTGTTCGGGCACCCAGCCTTTGATGCGGGCAGCGCCCACCGAATCACCCTGCGCTGCAAGATCGGCAGCGCCCTTGTCGACGAAGGCCCAACCCTTCTCGATCTCGGCCCATGCAGCTTCCTCGGTGTGCCGGGCGACGACGTCGATGCGTACGGCGAACTTCGGGGTGCGTCCGAGCTTGGCCGAGTTCTCCCGCACACCGTCGATCTTGGCTCTCAAGTCGGCGTACGGCTCCAGCCAGGATAGGTAGTAGTCGGAGTGCAGTCCGGCGGCGGCGACGGCTGCAGCCGACGATCCGGAGAAGTACACCTCGGGAAACGGCTGGCCGGCAAGTCCGGGTGGCAGTGCGGCGCCCTGGGTTTGGAAGAAGCGACCGTCGAAGTCGAAAGGTTCGCCGTCCCAAACACCTTTGAGGACATCGAGGAACTCGGACGTCCTGGTGTAGCGGTCGTCGTGGTCGACCTTGTCGCCCCACCACAGCTGAGGCGCTCCGCCTCCGCCACTGATGATGTTGTAGACCAGACGTCCGCCGGTTGCGCGCTGCAGACTGGCCGACATTCGCGCGGCCTGCACCGGGTGAAGGAACCCCGGTTGGAACGCGACCATGAATCGGTACGTGGTGGTCTCGGCGGCCAGCGCTGCTGCGGTCGCCCACGGATCCTCGGTCATCGGGAAGGACGGCAGCAGTCCACCGAGAAAGCCGGCGGACTCGGAAGCCTTTGCCACCGCGGCCATGTGGTCGATGTAGCTGTAGCCGTCCAACTCGCCGCCGCGGATCGCGGGAGCGATGTTGCCCGGCCCGTAGCCACCGGCGTCGCCGCGGTTGTAGCGGCGCGGGGTGCGCAGCGACGCATGGTCGCCCTCCATCCCGATCCGCCAATAGAAATCGATGCTCATGCGGTGGCCTTCTCTTCTTTACGGATCCGACCCTCGGGATCGACCAGGTGCAGGAGATGCTCGCCCGCCCGGTGCAGCTCTTCGATGTGTGGCCGACCTGTCAAGACGAAGCCGTCCACGCCGAGATCGCGATACGACGACAGTCGCTGTGCCACTTCCTCGTAGCTTCCGACGAGACCGATGCTGTGCTCGTAGCCGATGCGGTCGAATCCGGACCACAGGATGCCGCCCCGATCGATCTCGAGTGCAGCGGAATCGGCTTCTCTCAGTTGCCGTTCGACGCGAGCCCAGGCTTCGTCGGCTGTCTCCCGCGCGATGATCGGGATGCGCAGGACCTTGTCGACTGTCCTGCCGAGTTCGGACGCTCGGTCGTCGAGGGCGGTGATCCGCGTCGACAACTCGTCACCGGCGAGGGTGAACTGATGGACGTCGCCATGGTGGGCGGACAGTTCCAGAGCTTCCGGAGAGTCGCCGGTCAGATGCACTCGGGGAAAAGGGAGTCCGGACAAGATGCCTCGGAATCCGCCGCCGAGTACGTCGTAGTACTCGCCGTCGAAGTCGTAGCCGGTGCCGCCGAATCCACCTGGCAGAATCTGTTCCTCGTTCCACACACCGCGTGCGACGGTCAGAAACTCCGCGGCGCGCGCGTAGCGGTTGGCTCCTCGAACCGCGTCACCGCGAGCGGTGGCATCGTCGGCGTCTGTGTCGACCTTCACGCGCCACTCGAGACGACCTGCCGACAGACGCTGAAGTGTCGCAGACATTTTGGCGGCATAGACTGGAGTGCCGAAAGTAGAGTGAAACTCCACGACCACTCGCGAATGACGCGTCTGACGCAGTGCTGCGGCAGCAACGATCCAGGATTCTTCTCCGCTCGGATCGTACGGTGCGACTACCCCGTCGACGCCCGACAGTTCGGCTGCGAGAACGATCTGCGCCAGTTCGTCGAAGGGCCCGAAGTTTCCGGGGCGAACATCGGTCGCGACGGTAGTCGGTCGCTGTGGCCCGAAGCCGCCGCGACTGTTCAGCGCGGCCACTGCTCGGCGTCCGTCACCGCGCGAGGGCAGCTCCCAGTAGACGTCCGTCATTCTGCTGTGCCCTTCTGAGCAGCGACAAGTGCGCTGGCTTGTTCCAGGGGTTCGTGCGCCACCCACGACTGCAGGTCGAAGTCGGCGGCGAGGAAGCCGTGCGCGTACAGGAATTGCTTCTGGACGCCGAGCAGGTCCACACGCTCGTCCGACAGGCTCAAGTGCAGTCCGGTGTGGAAGTTCTCGCCGTACGCTGCCACCACACCTTCGGGCCCCGATTGTGTTTCGGTCTGCAGCACGGCTCGGACCTCGTCGATGTTGGCTGCGGCCCAGTCCGCCGCCCTCAGGCTCTCGGCGAGGAAACCGACAACGATGTCCGGACGCTGTTCGAGTAGATCGGAGTGAACCGTGATCGGGCGTGGAGTGCCGTTGTTGACGCGATCACGCAGGGAAGCAGTGGAATCGAGATCGACGGCCACCGCGAGGCCGTGTTCGCGTGCAACTTCCTGGGCGCGGGCTCCCTTGACGTAGATGGCGTCGAGGTCGCCGCGTAGCAGGGATTCGACGCCCCACGTCGTGTTGCGACTGGAGGAGGCAGTGCGGACCTCGGGGGCTGCCGTCGTTGCTACCTCGACGAGCGTGACGTCGGCAAAACTCAACCCGCCCAGCCGAAGTGCCGAGGCGAAGCCGTGCAGAGCCATGGCGCGAGGAAAGCTCCTGGCCTGGTCCGCCGCCCAGGCCGGGATTCCGATCCGAGCGCCGGCCAGCAGGCCTGCTTCTCGGATGTCGGAGTCACCGCGCACCAAGATCGCCTGGGCCTCGTCGATCCAGGTGAGTCCGATCAGCCTTGTCGGTGAACCACCGGCACGCGCGGCCAGCGCGGGGACGTTGCCGCCTTCGCGAATGAGTCCGGAGAGTTGGTGGTCGAAATGGCGCACTGCCAACTCCGGTCCCGCATCTTGCAGAACGCCGAAACGCACTCCGGATTCGTTTGCCGTCCGGTCGAGCCAACCGAGGCTGTTGGCGAGTCCGCTCGCGGTGGGGACGGGGCAGCGGGTGTACCAGAGTGTGTCGATTGCGGAATCAGCGATCAATGTCATGACTGTCCTGTCCGTCGGGGAAGGTGCGGCCGACGCCGAGCTCCTTCAGGAAACTCGCTCGGTAGCGCAAAGATTCGGGATCGTTCCGGTCGCGGGGACGTGGCAGGTCGATGTCGACGTCCACGGCAAACCCGCCCTTGTCGAGAATGAGCACGCGGTCGGCGAGTCGTACGGCTTCGTCGACGTCGTGAGTGACGAGCAATACCGCGGGACGGTGACGCGCGACCAGATCGCCTACCAGGTCTTGCATTTGGAGCCGCGTCAGAGCGTCGAGCGCGGCAAAGGGTTCGTCGAGTAGCAGCAGTTCAGGTTCGCGGACGAGGGCACGAGCCAATGCGACGCGTTGGGCCTCGCCGCCGGAGAGGGTGGCAGGCCAGGCGCGGTGCTTGTCCGCGAGGTTGACCTCGGAGAGTGCGTTGCGGGCGTTGTCGGTCACCTGACGTGACCGCTTCTGTCCCACTGTGACATTGGCCAGAACTCGCTTCGACGGTATCAATCGCGGTTCTTGGTAGACGACCGTGCGATCGCGCGGGACCAGCACCTCACCGCTGTCCGGTGCTTCCAATCCGGAGAGCACTCGCAGCAGTGTCGTCTTGCCGGTGCCGCTGGGACCGAGCAGGACGACGAACTCACCGCGCGTGATCTCGAGGTCGATACCACCCAGAACAGTCTTGTCGCCGAACGACTTACGCACTCCGGTGAGCGAGACCGCTACCGGTGATCCGGCCCGTCGCTCGGCCGCGGTGGTACCGGTCCGCTCACGGGTTGCCAACGGCGGCAGAGGTGCTTCGGTGGATGGCAACGAGCCGATGGTTGTATTCGTCATCGTGCCACCGACAATCTCCGCCACGGCATGGAGTACCGCTCGATCAGTCTGACGATTGCATCGAATATCAGACCCAGTGCCGCGTACATGACGATGCACAGGACCATGTAGTCGGTGCGGTTGTATTCCTGCGCCAGGGTGACCAGGTATCCGATGCCCTCACGGGTGCCGACCTGCTCTGCTGCGATCAATCCGGTGATGCTGAGCGACAAGCAGATTCGAAGCCCCATCAGAACACCGGGGAGGGCGGTCGGAAGAATTGCCCCGAAGACCAGTCGCCAACCCGTCAGGCCGAAACCTTGTGCCGCTTCCACCATCTTGCGATCGACTCCGCGCACTCCCAGGTAGGTGTACGCGTACATGGGTGCGACGGTCGCGACGGCGATCAGTACCACCTTGAAGGTTTCGTCGATACCGAACCAGGCGATGAACAACGGAACGAGCGCGAGGAACGGCACCGCGCGGTTGATCTGCATGGTGGAGTCGATCAGCTCTTCACCGAGCGAGGAGAGACCGGACAGAACCCCGAGCACCAATCCCACGATGACACCGACCGAAACACCGAGCGCAGCACGTTGAAGCGACGCGAGACCGAAGTCGACCAACTGGCCCGACTCGTACAGCTCGGCGAAAGCCGTCCACACCGCCGGAGGTCCGGCCAGGATCTCTTCTCGTATCAGCCCGGTAGCCGACCCGATCCACCATCCGGCAACCAGCAGCGCGGGAACGAGGAAACGGAGGGGAATCGAGATCCACTTGGGCCTGCTCCGATTGCGCCGGTAGCGGGGCGTTTCGAGTTGCGGATGCTCCACTGACGGCGACGCAGTTCGTGCGGGCCGGGTCAGCGTCACCATCGGGTCACTTCCCCTCGGTGGTGGGTGCTGCCGCTGCCGAACCTGCCACAGCACCCTGGAGGTCGAAGATCACGTCACTGCCCTTGATCGGCTGCTGGATCACCTTGTTGTCGGCGAACAACGTGGAGATGGATTCGAGGTCGGTGGCATCGGCTGCGGTCGGGTAGCGGAAGTTGGTGATCTGGCCGCCCAGGGTGATCGCGTCGTCGAGTCGCTGTCCGGAGAGAGCACGCGGACCGGTCTGTTCGAAGACGTTCTCGAATGCTGCCGGGTCGGCCTGCTGCTTCGCGGTGAGTTCCTGGGTGACCTCGAGGAACTTCTGGACCACCTCGGGATGTTCTTCGAGAATCGCGGTGCGGCCGGCGATGATGGTGCTGTCCACGGAGTCAATGCTCGCTTCGGTTGCGATCTCGACCGCGCCCTTGGCCTTGGCCTCCTGGTAAGGAATCAGGAACGAAGCCCAGGCGTCGACCTGCCCGGTGGAGAATGCCGACGCGGCATCAGCCTGTTGCAGGGGAACACGTTCGACGGAATCGATCGGCACTCCGGCCTGTGTCAGAGCCTTGAGCGTGATGTACTCGCCCTTGCCTGCCGGGTTGACGGCAATGCGCTTGCCTGCCAGGTCGGCCACGGTCTTGATGCCGGATTCCGGAGTGGCGATGATGCCGGCCTGGTCCTTGTTGTACGGGTCCGACGTCGCAAAGATGCGGACACCCACGTCCTTGGACAGTGCGCCGACGACGGGACTGTATGCGCCGGTTTGGATATCGAGTTCGCCGCTGTTGAAAAGTTTGAGGTTGGAGCTGAATCCCGGTGTGGTCTTGACCCATTCGATCTTTGCGCCCAGCGGTGCAAGCGCCTCGTCGTAGGTTCCGTCGCGCTTGCCGACGGCGATGGCACCGGAGTTTCCGGGATCGAAGACCTTGAGTGTGAAGTCTGCGCTGGAATTGCCTGCGGCGCTGTCGGAATCGGAAGACCCACACGCCACCGCCAACCCGGCCAGCGGGATCATGGCGAGCGCAGCGGCAGCTCGTGGCAGTCGGCGGAAGCGGGACATGTATGTGGCTCCTTCAGGCGTTGAATCGTCAGAACTGACGACGATGACGCTATTGGGTGCCAGTCCGTTTTACCCCCGTTTGTTTTCTGGAGATTGGAAATCTTGACAACATCGGAAGTCTGTTCATCTGGGCTTATGCAGGTCCACGTTCGGTTCCTTTCCATCTGATGGAAAGGATGGCCGGACTGCTGGGTCCGTGTTAGCGTCCGATTCTCAGATCGATCAGGCCACAGCGAAAGGATCGTTCGTGACGGACGCACGCGGCGCGGGAGTTCAGACGGTAACCCGTGCCCTGACCATGCTCACATGTTTTCGCAGTGGCGAAGAACTGGGAGTCTCGGAAGTTGCGCGGCGACAAGAGCTTGCGGTCAGCACCACGCATCGATTGCTGCAGTCGCTCGTCGACGCGGGATTTCTCGAGAAGGACGACGCAACCAGTCGGTATCGCATCGGCGCGTCGCTGGCGGCTTACGGACAGGTCTCCTACCGGCAGCATCGAATCTATCTGTCCGAGCCCTACTTGGAGCAACTGGCCGCGACGACAGGAGCATCCGCCTCGCTGGCAGTGCGAAGCGGAAGCGAGGTGGTGTTGCTCGGTTTCAGTCGGTGGCGGGAGGCCGACGGACACGTGCTGCAGGGTGTTCGACTTCCCTTGCATGCGAGCGCACTGGGGAAAGCCTTTCTGGCCTGGTCCGATGTCGACGACTCGGAACTCGCTGCCCTGCCACGTGAAGCGACCACCCAGCGTGCGATCACCGATGTTGCCGGTATCCGTCGGGAGTTGGAATTGACCCGCGAGCGCGGTTACGGATTCAACGACGAAGAGTTGACCCCGGATTTCCGGACGATCGGAATTCCGATCGTCGATGGATCAGGCACTGTGCGTTACGCTCTCGGGCTCCGCGGCCCTGTGGAGTTGATGATCGACGAGCGGATTCCGTTCCTCGCGGATCTTGCCAAGGTGACCGCGAGACAGATCGGTGAGGTCCTTCTCTGAATTGATGTGAAAGCGCTTGTGGCAGATCCGGCCGAACGTGATTACCGTTGAAGTCGAGGGCGCGATCGCACAATGGCTACGCGACGTGACCGCGTCCTCGCGAGCGTGGAGACGAGTGATGACGACGATCGGTGTCGTTGCCCTGCTGGTGGGTGTCCTGTTGATCGTGGTCGAGGCGCATGCCCCAACCGCGGGGGTGCTCGGTGCGCTGGGGGCTCTTCTGATCGGTGCGGGCGTCTGGATGCTCTTCACGTCCGACGGTATCGGCCAATTGATCGCGATTCCGGTGACGGCGGGGGTTGCGGTGGTCGGCCTGGGCGTAGTGGCGGTAGCGAGCCGAAAAGTGCTTACCGCGCGCCGCGCGCCCGTGCGTACCGGGACCGAGTCGCTTGTCGGCTCCGATGCGACGGTCCGCAGTTGGACCGGTGTGCAGGGTCAGGTCGAGCTGGACGGCGGATTATGGAGTGCTCGAATGGAATTCGGGTTCGACGATTCTGCACCTGCCGTGGGCGAATCCGTCGTCGTGGAGCAGGTTCGAGGCCTGACTCTGAAAGTGCGTCGTCGTGAACCGTGGGAGCTGCCGCTATGACCACCGTCCTTGTTGTGTTGTCCGTGTTTGTTGTGCTGATTGCAGTCCTTGTGGGTATGTCGGTGAGAGTTCTGCGCGAGTACGAGCGCGCAGTCGTGTTCCGCCTCGGTCGACTGATCACCTTGAAAGGCCCAGGCCTGGTGATTCTGGTTCCGGCCATCGATCGCATGGAGCGGGTCAGTCTGAGAACCGTGACGCTGAAGATTCCGGTCCAAGAGGTGATCACCCGCGACAACGTTCCGGTGAAGGTCACCGCCGTCACGTACTTCCGGGTTGTCGACGCGGACCGTTCGATAGTCGAGGTCGAGGATTTTCTGGCTGCCACCTCGCAGATCGCCCAGACCACACTGCGCTCGATTCTCGGCAAGGCAGAGTTGGACTCGCTGCTCTCCGAACGTGAACGTCTCAACGAGGACTTGCAGAAGGTCATCGACCAGCAAACCGAACCATGGGGAGTCAAAGTCACCACCGTGGAGATCAAGGACGTCGAGATTCCAGCCAACATGCAGCGCGCCATCGCCCGGCAAGCTGAGGCTGAACGAGAGCGGCGAGCCAAGATCATCAACGCCGACGCGGAGTTTCAGGCTTCGGCCAAGCTGGCCGAAGCGGCAGAAGTGATCAGCCGCAATCCGACCACCCTGCAACTGCGTTACCTGCAGACGCTTCACGAGATCGGTAGTGAGAACAACTCCACCGTTGTCTTCCCCTTGCCCTTGGATCTTGTCCGGCCCTTCATGGGCGGCCGAGTCGAGGCTACTCCCGCGACCCAAGAACCTGCCCGTTTCGCCTGGAATGCGAAAGTTGTTGATTAGCAGCTAGTTTCGTTTCTCGACCTCTTGTTTTCGAAACTGTGTTCGAATACGATTGCTGCATGGACAGCCGGGAAGCATGGCAGCTGGATGGTGAGGACCTCAAGGGTGAGGTTCTGGATCTGGTGCGTGTCCGGCACGAGTTGCAGTCGCGGATGGTGTTGTTGATCGTGGAGATGTTTTCCCGGGAGACTGTGGTCGGGAAGGGTTTTCGGGCGATCGCGCAGTGGTTGCATGGTTCGACGAATCTGGAGATCGGTGAGTGCAGCCTGCTGGTCAGTCTGGCGCGGCTGTTGTTGCTCGAACCCGTTGTCGCCGATGCTTTTCACCGGGGTGACGTTGATGCGTTGAAGGCTCGTCAGGTGGCGTCCTTTTGTCAGCATCCGCCGAAGAACATGACCCCGGCGGATGTGGACAAGGCCCGCGGGATTTTGCTTGACCTGGCGTCGAAGAACATCGCCGATTGTGATGCGGTGCGGGCGGCGATTCGGCGGATCGAGAAGCAGTTCGGAAAACGCGAGGACGGCGTCCCGGTCGGGGAGGATTCGGAGCGCAACGAGTTCTATGCGTCGAAGGGCTTGTACGGGCGCGTGTCGGTGAAGGGTGATCTGGATGCCGTGAACGGGGCCCGTCTGATCACGTTGCTGTCGAGCCTTTCGGCGCCGACGCCGGAGAAAGACGGCGTGAAAGACACTCGCACTCCGGCGCTGCGGCGGGCGGACGGGTTCTGCGAACTGTTGCGACGGTACGAGCGGGCGGGGTTGGGTCCGATCGAGGGTGGGGTGAAACCGCACATCACTATGACTGCGTCGGCGAAAGACATGACCGATATGCAGGCTTTGAAGGATCTACTGCCGTCGACGGAGGAACTCGGGTTCGCGTGGACGGATTGGGTGGGCCCGATCAGCATCGACACCGCACGGATGTTGGCCTGCGACTGCACAGTCACGCGAATTCTGTTGGATGAGAACGGTGTTCCACTCGACTGCGGCAAGGAAGCAAGAACCGCGACGATTCCGCAAAGGCGGGCGCTGGCGGTGCGTGATGGTGGGTGCGCGTTTCCGGGGTGCGGGACACCATCAGGGTGGTGCGATGCTCATCATATTGTTCATTGGAATGATGGTGGCCCAACAGATCTCGACAATCTGATTCTGTTGTGTGGTCATCATCATCGGACACTGCACCACACCGAGTGGCGGGTGGAGATCGGCCCCGATCGAAAAACGGTGTTCTATCCGCCGATGTCCGTTGATCCGTATCAGCAGCCGATCGGGAACAGTCCACCCACAGCCGCCTGAACGGGCATAACTGAAGACGTCGAGTACCGGGGCATCACCATGCCCCGGTGCTCGACGTGTGTTGTCGGACTCGCGAGTGGGATCAGACCATCGTCGAGATATGTTCCGGTAGTTCGACGTTGGAGTCGAGATCGTCAGACGGAATTGGTTCACCGAAGAGCGTGGATGCAGGAACTACTCCAGCCCAAACGGTTTCGACACCGATGTCGGCGGCATCGTCACCGGGCCCGCCGGCGCGGGCCTTGACGGAAGCCTCGTACAACGGCAGCGCAAGAACGATGGTTGCTGCCATTTCCTTGCGCGTGTGATCCCGCAAGTGCTGGGAACGACCGGGAACCACCTGGTCGACGATCAGATTCAAAGCCTTCACGCGTTCGTCGCCGTCGGTCACGACTCGAGGTGATCCGACGATGATTCCGCTGCGGTAGTTCATCGAATGATGAAAGCCCGACCGAGCCAACACGAGTCCGTCGAGGATCGTGATGGTGATGCAGATTTCGCTGTCGGGAGCCAAGCTCCGTGAAGCCACTGAACCGTGAACATAAATAGATCCGCCGCGGTCGGGGCCGTCGAGGTCGAACCCGTAGACGGTGGGAAACACCATGGGAACTCCGCCGACGGTCACACCCATATGGCACAGCTTCGCGGACTGCAATACGTCGACGAGGGCTGCTCGTTCCGCGACGCCGTGGTGGCGGGCCCGCTTGTGCGTCGTACGTGCTGTCGGGGACAGCGGTGCAATAACTGCTGGGACGGTGAGGACAACGGAATCTGTCATGCAGACAATGCTGCTGGCAAAGTGGCTTCAAGTCATGATCCAATCAGTGGAGACTTCGATAGGCCACTTCAGAAAGGTTCTGATGCTTCTTCCTTCGGCGGTAGCCGTAGTCCTCGACCGGACGGATCGGCGGGCGCTTCCGGTCCAGGTCGCCGACCATCTCAGAGCTGACATCCGCAGTGGTCAGGCGGCGGTCGGTCTGCGGTTACCCAGTTCCCGGAAGCTGGCGTCAGAGCTCGCGGTGGCGCGGGGCGTCGTGGAACGGGCGTATGAGCAGTTGATCGCAGAGGGTTGGCTGGTCGCTGTGCACGGTTCGGGCACCTTCGTTGCCGAGGCACCCTCCCCCGTGGTCACTCCCACGACTACGACCGCGAAGCCCGCCGAGAAGGTGTTGCCCAGGGTGCGGCTTCGGCCCGGTGTGCCGTGGACGCCGCCGCGCGCTTCGGCAGCGTGGCGTCGAGCGTGGCGAGACGTCGGGGCCACGCCACCACCATTCGAGGATCCCGATCCCGCGGGTGACTACGAATTGCGCTCGGCGCTATCGCAATTGCTGGCGAGGGCCCGAGGTATGTCGGTCGAACCCGAGCGAATCCTGATCACCTCGGGTGCCACCCACGGCCTCGGCCTGGCCCTGTCGGCGTTACGCACCAGTGGTGCAGTCCTGGCGATGGAAGATCCTGGATATCGCTACGCATCCTCGGCCGCAACGGCATGCGGATGGTCGTTACTGGACGTGCCGGTTGATGCGCACGGTCTCTGTGTGGACCAACTCGAATCGGCACCGGAGGACGTTCGTGGCGTGTATGTGACACCGTCCCACCAGTATCCGACCGGAGGGCTGCTTCCCGTCCGTCGTCGCAATCAGTTGATCGACTTCGCTCGAACCCGCGATGTTGTCCTGTTCGAAGACGACTACGACTCCGAATTCCGCTACGACGTAGCACCTTTGCCTGCGCTTGCGCAGTTGGCTCCGGACCGGGTGGTGTATCTCGGCACGGTTGCCAAGACTCTCGGCGCGGGAATTCGACTGGGCTGGTTGGTAGCTCCTCTCGAATTGGTCGACCGCATAGCAGTACACCGCAAGCGAATCGGCGACTTCCCCTCGGCTCCGCTGCAGCAAGCACTCCTGTCTCTACTCCGTGACGGCGAATGGGATCGGGCGGTGCGCACGGCACGTCGTCGGTACCGCGAACGAGATCGTGCAGTGGAAGAGGCGCTGTCACCGTTCGGCGAACTGCGCGGACTCGGCGCCGGCATGCATACGACGCTCATACTCGACGCGGATCTGGCAGCCACTGTCGCCCGTGAGGCACTTGAACACGGCGTCGAAGTGCCCACCCTGGTCGAGTCCACCCGAACGCACGGAGACCCCGGCGGATTGGTCATCGGCTACGGGCGGGTGGAATCCGCAGACCTCGAATATGCGCTCGCGGTGATAGCCGAATGCCTCGCACGTCACAGCGCGTGAAGTCTCGATCATCGGGAGTGCGGCAACGGATGGGCGTCGTCGAGTTCTAGCGTCCACTCGTGACGATCCGAAGCCAGACCTTTCCGCACCTTCTTGCACCAGGCACTATCGGCCCGATGACGGTGCCCAATCGCGTCGTTCTCCCTGCCATGGACATGAATCTGTGTGAAGACGGGGAAATCGAAAAGGGCGACATCGACCACTTCGTGGCGCGCGCGGCCGGTGGAACGGGTCTGATCATCACCGGTTGCTGCGCTGTTGCGTATCCGCTGGGCTGCACCAGTCGCAAGGAACCGGGGCTATCGGAAGACCGGTTCATCCCCGGACTCAAAGCATTGGCCGACGCGGTGCACGACGCGGGCAGCAAGCTCTGTGTGCAGATGACACACCACGGCAAGGTGGCGCGCATCGATACCCTCGACGGCCGACCGCAGTTGGTCCCGTCCACGCCGAAGCCGCCGGGTGACATGAGCGCGATGGCCGATTGCACGCCCGAAGAACTGGGCAAGATGGCTGCCATCAACGAGGGCAAGAGGGCGACCTACCACGAGGCCACCAAGGAAGATCTTGATTGGCTGGTCCGCATGTTCGCCGAGGCTGCCGGACGGGTGAAGGCGGCGGGCGGCGACGCCGTCGAGATTCACTGTGCCCACAACTACGTCCTCGGAGCGTTCCTGAGTCGGTACACGAATCAGCGCAGCGACGAGTACGGAGGTTCGATCGAGAACCGTGCTCGCCTGGCTTGCGAGGTTATTCGGGCGGTCAAGGAGGAGGTCGGCGGTTCGCTTGCCGTCATCGTGCGTCTGGCCGGTCAAGAGTATGGGGAAACCGACGGGCTGACGGTCGACGAGGCGGCTGCGGCCGCGAAGATGTTCGAAGAGGCCGGGGCCGACGCCATCCATGTCACCGGTACCGCACTGAATGCTTTTGCCAACTTCACCGACGGCCCCCTGCCCGACAAGGTCGGCTACTACACCGACAATGCAACTCGAATCAAGCAGGCGATCTCGATTCCCGTGATCACCGTCGGACGTATGCTCCCCGAGGTCGGCGAGAAGATGATCGCGGAAGGTCGCACGGACTTCGCCGCAATGGGCCGTCAGCTGCTGGCAGACCCACAGTTGGTGAACAAGCTCAAAGACGGTGCACCCGAGCGTGTTCGGCCATGCATCAATTGCTACGTCTGCGTGCAGGAGAACTTCTGGGACGAGACCCCGCTGTGCGCTGTCAACCCCACCCTGGGTAACGAGGCACTGCTCCCCTTCGTTCGCACCAGCACTCCGAAGCACGTTGTTGTGGTCGGCGCGGGCCCCGGCGGTCTCGAGACGGCCCGCGTGGCAGCTGAACGTGGGCACCGAGTCACGGTGTTGGACAAGTCCGATCGCCTCGGCGGCACCCTGTGGTTCTCGAGCCTCACTACCCCGGACAACGGGCGTCTGCTCAGCTGGTTGAAAGTGGAAATCGAGCGTCTCGGTGTCGATGTTCGACTGAAGACCGAAGCCTCGGTCGCCTCGATCCGGGCACTGAACCCCGACGCCGTGGTCGTGGCCACCGGTGCAGTCCGTGAGCGGCCGAGTGTTCCGGGCGGCGATCTCCCGCACGTACATACCGGTGACTCGTTGCGCGCCTTGATGACCGGCGCCGGTGACGTCTCACAGGTACCGCCGTTCCTGCGGACGATGGCCAAGTTGGGCAAGCTGTCCGGTATCACCAAGAGTCCCGCGGCGATCCGAGCTGTGACTCGCAAATTCCTGCCCATGGGCAAGGACGTCGTGGTGATCGGTGGTTCGCTTGTCGGACTCGAGCTTGCGGAGTTCCTGGCCGAGCGCGGTCGTAATGTGACGCTGATCGAAGAAGGTCAGCAGTTGGGCATTCCGATGGCGATGCCGCGCCGCTGGACGGCTGTGCGTCACGCCAAGCACGTCGGTGTGAACATTCACCGCAATTCAACGGTGCAGCGAATCACCAAGCAGCACGTCGAATTCCGTTCCGGTGACGCGACACTGACAGCTTCGGCCGACATGGTTGTCGTCGCGTCGGGTGTTTCGGCGCAGGCGCCACTGGCCGACGCTCTGATCGGCGTCGTCTCCGACGTGCATGTCGTTGGTGACGCGGTGAACGTCGACTACATCGAAGGTGCGATGCACACGGCGTGGAAAGTTGCGATGGACCTGTAGTTCAGCTTCAGGTAGCGCTTTGTGCCGCAACGATGTCCGGCCACCAGCGGGCCGCGACATCGGGGTGCGCGCGCAGTCGACTCTTGAGGGCGTTCGCCCCGTAGGAATCGTGGATCGGGTTGTTCGCGTCCACGGTGACGCCGGTGGCGCGCGCTGCCAACTCGGGCGGTAGGTCGAACTCCGGGATCTGTGCTGCGTAGTTCGGGTTGAAGAAGAACGGCACCGAGATACGTTCACCGTCGCCTTCGGGTGAAACTACGCGGTGCACAGTCGCTTTCAGGTAGCCACCGGTTGCCACCTCGAGCAGTTCGCCGATGTTGACCACCAGTGCCCCGTCGATCGGCGGTGCGTCGATCCAGTCGCCGTCGTGCTCGACCTGCAGACCACCCTTGCCTGGTTCGACATAGAGCAGTGTCAGCACGCCCGCGTCCTTGTGTCCGCCGACGCCCTGGGAATCGGCACCTTCCGGGCGTCCGGGGTAACGCACCACTTTGATGAGGATCGACGGATCGTGAGCGAACGCGTCGTCGAAGATGTTTGCATCCTGACCCAGTGCTACCGCCCATTCGCGCAAGAGGCTCAATGCGATCGCGGTGAGCGTGTCGTTCCACTCGGTGATGACGTCGCGAAGTTCGGGAAGGGCGTCGGGCCACTGGTTCGGCCCCTGCAGGATCTCCCAGGCCGGTGAGGTGTCGGTGCGCTCGGCGGCGGGCTGTTCGGCGCCGATGTCGATCTGCTCGCGCCAGTCCTGCTTGCCTTCGGTCAGTTCACCGCCGAGCCTGGTGTATCCACGGAAGTGCGGGCTGCGGACGTTCTCGATCGCGAGCTTCTCGGCAGTCGGAAGCGCGAAGAACTCGCGGGCGACGTCGAGGAGGCGTCGCTGCAGGTCGTCGGGAATTCCGTGGCCGACGAGATAGAAGAATCCGACCTCGTGGGTGGCCTCGCGGAGCTGAGTGCGGAACTGCTCGGCTGTGTCGGGGTTCTGCGCCAGAGACAGATCGAGCACTGGCAGCGACGTAATCGACATGGGGTCCTCGATCCGTGTGATGGTTCTGATGTCCATCATTCCACGCTGATCGGCACACGGACCCGCGCGGCGATTCAGCAGCCGCAGGCGTGATTACCCGCGCGGATGCGGAAACACCTCGATCCGGTGGAAAGCCTGCTCGACCCGGGCTGTCGGGGTGAAAGCTTCTGCTGCGATGGTCATGGTGTGTACTGCTCCGATCAGTCCGTGA
>NZ_JBHTSW010000053.1:0-35915 GCF_042794945.1 Rhodococcus sp. NPDC056506
GTTCAGTTCCGCAACAGCTTCATCCGTTCCGGAGCGTCGATCGACTACGGCCGTCTCGGCGCGTTCGACGACGCGGGGCCGATGGCGGACATCTTCGAGAAGATCGCCCTTCGCAAGGTCGACGGCCGGTACGCGGTCCTCGACATGCATCACGGATTGCATCCCGATATCGCACTGACCTCGGAGACTTCCGCGGTAGGTCGATGGACCCTGCAGTTCCGCCAGGTCGACACCGTCGGACGCACCGAGAAGTTGATGACCGGGGAATACGACGACAAATACGTGATCGAGGACGGTGTGTGGAAAATGAGTCAATGCCACTTCACGGAGACGTGGTCGATCACCACTCTCCTGTCCCCTGACGCTGACATCGCCGAGGGTTCGTTGGGTGGGCCGCGATGACGACGAACGGAAAAGTTGCGCTCGTAACCGGTGCCAGCCGGAGCGTCGGTAAGGGCATTGCCCTCGCCCTGGGAAGCGACGGCTGGACGGTGTACGTGACGGCACGAGGAACCGTCGGCGCCGACGGCCCGCTCGATCGCACCGCAGCGGAGATCACCGAGCGCGGTGGTCACGGCATTGCCGTGCAGTGCGATCACAGCGACGATCAGCAGATCGTCGACCTGTTTGCCCGTATCGCCGACGAACAGTCCGGGCGCCTCGATCTCCTGGTCAACAACGTCTGGGCCAACCCGGCCGGCTATGCAGGCTTCGCTGATCCGTTCTGGAAGAGGCCGATCGACGATTGGGATTCGCTGATCGGGATCGGGCTACGCGCCCATTACGTTGCTTCGGTGGAAGCGGCCAAGTTGATGGTTCCCCGGGGCAGCGGAGTGATCGGCAACATCTCGTCATTCGGGACCCGCGGGTACCTGCACTCGGTGCTGTACGGCATGTCGAAGGCAGGCTTGGACAAGATGGCTGCGGACATGGCCGTCGAATTGAAGGGAACCGGCGTCACCGCGCTGTCCTTCTGGCTCGGATTGATCCGCAACGAACGCATGGAAGCGAGCGGAATCGAGAGCTTCGAAGGCTTCTCACTGGCCGAGGCCGAAACCCCCGAATTCGTCGGTCAGGTCATCACCGCGTTGGCCAACGATCCAGAAGTGAACGCGCGCAGCGGTCACACTCTGATCACCGCAGAAACGGCTGTCGAATACGGGATCACCGACGCCAACGGGAAACAACCGGCGTCACATCGCAGTGCCTTCGGCGGCGGGCCGCTTTTCTGAGCCAACTGCAGCAGTAGGCGCGTCGCGTGCCGACACAGCACGCGGCGCTGCCACTCGGGCCTTCAAAGCAAGCCAGGCGCACACGATCACGACGACGCCACCGGCCATGATCGAGGGTGACAACGCCTCACCGAGTATCAGCGCCGACCACGCGATGCTGAGTACCGGTTGAACCAACTGTGTTTGGCTCACTGTGGAAATGGGACCGATCGCCAGGCCCCGGTACCAGGGGAAGAACCCGAGAAACATACTCACGCACCCCAGGTAGGCAAACGAAAGCCACGAGTTCGTATCGGCGGAGACCGGGGCCTGTGCCATGGACGCCACCGTCAACGCAATCGTTACCGGCAGTCCGAGAATCAATGCCCAGGCAATCGTCTGCCACGACCCGATCTCGCGAGCCAGCAACGCACCTTCCGAATATGCCAGCGCTGCACAGACAACCGCGGCGAACAGAAGAAGGTCAGCGAGATGGAACGAGCCGAGTCCACCGTTTGCGACGGCCACGAACCCTACGACGGACACCGCACCGCCGGCGCTTGCCCACCAGAATCCCGGACTGGGGCGCTCTTTTCCTCGAACGACGGCAAAAACCGCGGTAGCCGCGGGAAGTAGACCGATCACCACCGCCGCGTGACTTGCCGGCGATGTCTGCAACGCAAACGTGGTGAACAGTGAAAACCCCAGAACCGCGCCAACGGTCACGAGTGCGATGCGCAACCATTGCCGAAGCGTCGGAAGCGTCGCGCGAGTTACCGAAAGCATCACAATCGCAAGGACTCCGGCAACGACGGCGCGGCCCGCACCGACAAACAAGGGGTCGAGATCCGCGACGGCGACTCTCGTGAGCGGAACGGTGAACGAGAATGCCAGCACTCCGAGCAAGCCCCACCACAAACCGGATCGAGACGATGTCGTCGGTAGCAGTGCCTGCGGCGTGGCGATAGCGCTACTCTTGATACTCATGTTTTACGATAGCAGTAGCGCACCAACCTGCGAAACTGGTATTTCAGATGCGTACCCGCGTGCAGGAGATCGAAATTGCACCGAGCAGACCGACAAGCGCGAATGCGTAGAAGCCCCACGGCACGGCGTAACCCGCACCCAGGAGAACTCCGCCCAGAATCGGGCCACAGATCGCACCGACCCGACCGACACCGGCCGACCATCCGAGCGCTGTCGCACGAATTTGAGGAGGATGATTGGCGCTGGTGAAGGCGTAGACCAACACCTGTGCACTGAACACGAAGCATCCGGCGAGAAAGACCATCACGTAGATCCCGAACGACACCTTCACACTCAGAAGTGCCAGGAACAATGCCGCTCCGGCGAACCACACGATGGCGGCGGTACGCGGGCCGATCTTGTTCGCGACGCCCCCGGCGATCAAGAGTCCGACGACGGCGCCGGCATTGAGGATCAAAAGGAACGTCAACGACGCCCCGAGGTTGTATCCGGCCTCACGCATGATTGTCGGAAGCCACGTGTTCAATCCGTAGACGAGCAGCAAGCCCATGAAACTGGTGATCCAGATGGCGATGCTGTTGCGCAGGAACTTCGAAGAGAACAGTGCGCGAACGGGATTGGCAGCTTCTGCGCGCCCAGCTTCGGACGTAGGCGCGGCCTCGAGTGCGACTCCGTAGCGGGCAGCGATTTCCTCGGCTTCGGCACGCTTTCCGTGAGCGAGAAGGTACGACGGAGATTCCGGCAGGTACCGCAGCATGAGCGGAATCAGGACGACGGCCGGAAGTGCGCCGACAACGAACATCGCTCGCCAACCGAAAGGTTCGATCACAACGAGCGCCAGCGCGGCGGTGGCAACGGCGCCGACGTGATAGCCGGTCATCAGCATGGTCGACGCAGACCCGCCGCCTTGCTTCTTCGAGAATTCGTTGACCAGAGCCAATGCCGTCGGCAGGGCGCCACCCAGTCCCACACCGGCCAGGAAGCGCAGCAGACCGAAGATGAAGGGGTTCGGCGCAATTGCGCACAACAGAGTGAGAATCGAGAAGGCAGCAACGGCGTACAGCAGTGCGCGGCGTCGACCGATGACGTCGGTGAGAGTGCCGATGACGAGGGCGCCGATGGTCATGCCGATGAGCCCGAAGGTCGAGATCATCGTGATCGTGCCTGTGCTCAATCCCCATGCGTCGTAGTCGAGAAGCGAAGGAATCACCGCGCCGAGTACGACCAGGTCGAATCCGTCCAGGAGCACAGCGATCCAACACAACGGTGCTACCCACATTGTGGCACTCACCCGACGCGAACCGGTGGTTGAACTCGACTGTGTATGCGGTGCGGTCATCGGATCCTCGACATTCACTGCTTGTGGGCATTCACCGATGCTTCAGATCTGCTTGCCTGGACTGATCTGTTCGTATTGCGAACGCCTGTTCATAATGAGCACATCGATTGTGTACGGAGTCACAACGCCATGTCAAACGTCGCGGTAATCTCGAGGAATGGCACTCTCCGAAAATGAGCGTGAACAGTTTCTGTCCGAGCCCCACATCGGGGCGCTGTCTGTATCGGACGGTCCCGAGCGCGGCCCGTTGACCGTCCCGATCTGGTACCTGTACTCACCCGGCGGCAAACCGTGGATCCTCACGGGAAAGGATTCGCGAAAAGCGCAGCTCATCTCGTCGGCCGGTCATTTCTCGTTGATGGCCGAAAGGCTTGACCCGACAATCCGTTACGTCAGTGTCAGCGGATCCGTCGACAAGATCGTTCCGGGCACCGACGAGATGCTGGTCGAAGTCTCGCGGCGCTACCTGACTCCGGACAAGGTCGACGGATACCTCGAATTCGCACGATCTCAGTTGGGCGAGCAGGTCGCGATCTTCATGGACCCGCAGCACTGGCTGTCCGCGGACCTCGGGGCCCTCTGACAACAACCGGAACCCGAAAGGCTCGGCGCGCCGGAGTGGCGCGCCGAGCCTGACCTGCATGTGGAGGGCTCTCGATATCAGCTCTCGGTGAAGAAACGCACCCGGTTAATGCGATGACCGCTCGCCTCGAAGCCGAACAGTGCGATGGCTGGTTCCCCGCACACGATGACGCTCGCCGTCACAGTTCGACCGGCAACCAACATCTTGCTCTTCGTCACGCCCGTCAGCAGAGCGTTGACATCAGCGTTGGACAACTGTGTGCCCGCCGGAAGCTCGACGGGTACCGGCGGGGTCCGGCCGACGGCGGCCGCATCGAGGAACCGCGACGCTGCCTTCTTGCCTTTGTCTCCAACTCCGAAGATGCCGCGTGAGAACCCGAGCGCCCCGCCGATCCCCTGGTTCGAGAGCAGCTGCGGGGTCAACTTCGCGGCCGCCCTCACCCCTGCCACACCAGCAGTAGCGAGCTGGCTCAACATCGTCGCCAATTCCCAATGCGCATAAAGGGTTCCGATCCGCAAGGAATCGGGCTCCCCCACCAAGTCGTAACGCAAGTGCATCGGAACGTCGAGAACGACTCCGGTCGACATTTCGGTAGCGAGGCTCAGATCGCGCCACACCGTCCGGCCGCACACGATGTCGCGCTCGACATGGAAAGTGATCGAATTGGGGGCGATGAACGTGTCGTAGAAGCTTTCGATCGCCGCCTGACCGTTGTGCGGACGCGAACCAACAGGGTCGTTGATCTGCCCGTCGCCGGCAAAGAGGGCAACCCACGTCGAGCGGTCATGCGCGCCGACGGCTTTCGGAGATCCCTCCACGACGGTCATCAACTGCTCGCGCGTCACCGGGGCGGTCATGCGCGCATCTCGTACGCACCGTCGTACGCCTTGACCTGCTGCCACACCCGGTCGAAGCGTTCGCCGTCGACCACGGGCTTACGCACCGCGGCCAGTGCCCATTGCTGCTGCTCCGGCGTCGACGAGGGCTTTCCGTGCAGTGCGATCGCGTATCCCGAGAAGTCGCGGATCTGGAAGTCGAAGATCTGATCGACAACGTCGACGTCGAGTCCGGTGATCTCGGCCTGCTCGAGAATCAGATGACCGTACACGACGAGGGAGAACAGGTGCCCGACGTTGAGCATGAAATCGAGATCCTTCTGCTGCTGCGCGTCCGGCGCTGCAGCAGTGAGCAATTCGGTGAGCGCGATCGCCTGCTCGTAGAAACGAGCGACGTTCGGAATCGAAGAGTGCTTCTCGTAGACGGGCTTCCACTCGTGGAACTGGATCTTCGCAGCGCCGCGGGTAGGCCCCTGGTTCCAGAAGAACTCGTCGTCGGCGGCGTCGTCGCGAGTGACGACCTCCGGGAACTGCGCTGAATTGAACAGATAGTTCGGCAAGAACTTGAGGATCAGACCGACGTTGACGTGGACGGTGCCCTCGAGCTTGGGCAGTGTGCCGATCATCTGTGCTGCCTCGCGGAAGTACGTGGACTTCTCGTAACCCTTGGCCGCGATCACGTCGTGCAGCAACCCGACCACCTTCTCACCTTCGGAGGTGACCTTGGCCTTGGTCATGGGGTTGAACAGCAGGTAGCGGCGGTCCTCGAGGCTGGCACTGCGGAAGTAGTCGACCGCCCGCGCACTGAACTGCTTCATCGCGACCAAGCGTGAATACGCGTCGACGAAGGCGGCGCGAACGTGGGCGAAGTCCGTGACCGGATTGCCGTAGAGAATTCGATTCTGCGCGTGAGTGATTGCCTCGAAGAACGCATGCTCGGTAATCCCGATGGAGCCGGTGCAGAGGTTGAACTTTCCGACGTTGACCGTGTTGAGTGCGGCCTCGAATGCGGCGACGCCGGTGTGCAGAATGTCCTCCTCACGCACCGGGTAGTCCTCGAGGCGGAAGTTGCTGACATACATCTGCCCGCGCAGAACGTTATCCACGAGCTGATAGTTCGGATGTGCGCTGTCGGCGACGAAGAACACGTAGCCTTCGGGACCCTCGACATCCGTACGACGCCCGAACACGGACACCATTCCGGCTACGTTGCCGTTTCCGATGTAGTACTTTTCGCCGCTCGCACGGAAGACGACGTCACCGTCGGCGGGAGTAAGAAGCATGTCGGTGGAGTAGACGTCGGCCCCGTGATCGCGCTCGGACAGCCCGAACGCCATGACACCACCGTCGGCAAGCTCCTGTGCTGCACGCTTCTTCGCAGCGTCGTTGTCACTCATCCAGATCGGTCCGAGTCCGAGGATCGTGACCTGCCACGCGTACCAGTACGCGAGCCCGTAGAAACCGAAGATCTCACTCAAGGCTGCGTTGCGGGCACCGTCCCAACGACGGTTCTCGTCACCGTCGGCAAATGCCGCCGGAGTCTGGAACGTCGCGAACAACTTCTCCTTGCCGACGAACTCGAGAAAGTCGGAGACCCACACGGCGTCGAGGTCGTCCTGAAGCAGTTGCTTCTTGCCGCGGCTCTCGAACCACTCGATGGTGGCTCGGAGCAAGCGGCGGGTCTCAGGATCGAACTGAGCGGGGTCGTAAGTATGGGGGTTGAAGAGCAGTCCATCGGTGCCAGACACGTCATTACCTTTCGTCGATGACGCTAAACTACCAGCGGGTAACTTTCCGCGGCGTGATTCATGGAAGACCTGCGATTCTTCGCGAATGCCACAGGTCCATCGGGTTCCACGTACCGGCCCGAGCACGCGTGATCGGGTAGCACGCCAACCCGAGCAACAACGCGGACATGTGACCGATAGCGGTGAAATTGGTGGCGAAAATCAGAGGTACCCCGTAGAAGAGCAACAAACCCGCGAGATAGAAGTACCGCCACGGATCGACGATGCGGTACACCAGAATCCCCATCACGCCGGCCAGGCCGTAGCTCACACCCACGTCGAGAGTGTTGACCGCGGACTCCGCCACGTAGCCGTGCCGAATACCTTCGTACAGAACACCTTCGCTGATGTACGTGGCTCCGACGTGGGCAATGACGACAACACACAACCACCGCCACGTCCCGAGCCAACGCTCAGCTGTGGCATGAAAGATCGTGAACAGCACCAGGTATCCCAACCATCCGCCACCTTCGAGCCAGAAGGCGCTCGAAAACAGGACGCGTAGCGGGTCTTCGGCGAGGTGATGCAGATTGGTCGAGCGCTTGCCGAGAAATCGTTCCTCGACGTTATCGGGCAGATGCCGCAGGAACAGTGTGGTGAACAGCAAGGCCAACAGCCAGACATACGTACCGGGCGCACTGCGCACCCACCGCCACGCCGCTTTTGCTGCCCCCAGCATCCTCACCGCTTCGAGTCTGCGCTCACTCGTTCACTACTGCAACGGCAAACCCGTCCCACCCCTTCGAACCCACGGTTTGAATGGCAGTGCCGTCGAGCTTCGGTTCGGCCGCGATCATCTCCAACACTGCTCGACTCGCTTTGACGCGCTCGTCGTCGATATCCGGGTTGGACACATGTCCCCCACGCACCACGTTGTCCACGATGATGACGGTTCCGGGATGCGAGAGGGCCAAAGCCCACCGCACGTACTCGGTGTTGTTCTCCTTGTCGGCGTCGATGAAGACCAAGTCGAAAGGTCCCAACTCCTCCTTCGCGATCGACGGAAGACTGTCGAGAGCCGCGCCGACGCGAATGTCGACCCGGTCCGCCACGCCGGCCCGCTCGATATTCGACCGCGCGACGTCCGCGTGGGTGGGATCGAATTCCAACGTGATGACCTGGCCCGAGGGACCGACCGCGCGAGCGAGCCAGATTGTGCTGTACCCGCCGAGTGTTCCGATCTCGAGGACATTGCGCGCCAAGCACATTCGCGCCAACAGATTGAGGAGCTTGCCCTGGTTCGGTGCCACGTCGATGGGCGGGAGACCGGCCTCGGAATTGGCGACGAGTGCCGCGTCGAGAACCGGATCTTCACCTACCAACGTGGAAACGAGATAGCCGTCGACTTCTGCCCAATCCGGTTCGCGTTCCATAGGCTCGATTGTGGCAGAAAAGAAGGGCCGCCGCAGACACCTCGGAAGGTGGCTGCGGCGGCCCTGACGACTATTCGAATCAGCCGCGAACTGCGCTGATGATCTCCTCGATCGCCGAGTCGGCGTCGATCTCACGGCTTTCACCAGTGAAGCGATCGCGAATTTCGACCTTGCCGTCAGCCCAACCACGGCCGACGACAACGATCAGCGGAACACCGATCAGCTCGGAGTCCTTGAACTTCACGCCCGGCGATGCCTTGCGGTCGTCGAGGATCACTTCGAGTCCGGCGCGGTCGAGCTGCGCGGCGAGGCCTTCGGCACCTTCCCGAGCGGTCTCGTCCTTGTTCGCGATGACGAGGTAGACATCGGCCGGTGAGACCTCGGCCGGCCAGCGCAGGCCCTTCTCGTCGTGGTGCTGTTCGGCAATGACGGCAACCAGGCGCGAGACGCCGACGCCGTACGAACCCATGGTCGGGCGGACGGGCTTGCCGTTCTCGGCGAGGACATCGACGGTGAACACGTCGGTGTACTTGCGGCCGAGCTGGAAGACGTGCCCGATCTCGATGCCGCGAGCCGAGACCAGCGCACCGGCTCCGTCGGGCGAGGCGTCGCCGTCGCGAACTTCGGCAGCTTCGATGGTTCCGTCCGGCGTGAAGTCACGCCCTGCGACGAGGCCGACCACGTGCTTGCCGTCTTCGTCGGCGCCAGTGATCCAGCTGGTGCCGTCGACGACGCGCGGATCGACGAGGTAGCGAACACCGTTGGCCTGCAGCGCCTTCGGGCCGATGTAGCCCTTGGCCAGGAACGGGTTGTTCTTGAAGTCCGTCTCGGTGATCATCACGAACTCGGCCGGCTCCAGTGAAGCCTCCAGTCGCTTTTCGTCGACCTCACGGTCGCCGGGGATGCCGATACCGAGCAGTTCCCACTCGCCGCCGGGCAGACGGGTCTTGACCATGATGTTCTTGAGGGTGTCGGCCGCGGTGACCGTACGGCCGAGGTCGGCGCCGTTCGCCCAGTCCACCAGGGTGTCGATGGTGGGGGTGTTCGCGGTGTCGTACACCTTCGCTTCGGGCAGCCCGTCGAACGGAATCGAGGCGGGAACAACCGTCTTGACGGCCTCGACGTTGGCGGCGTAACCGGATTCGAGGCAGCGGACGTAGGTGTCTTCGCCGATCTCGCTCTCGGCGAGGAACTCCTCGGACGCGCTGCCGCCCATGGCACCGGAGGTGGCCGAGACGATGACGTACTTGACGCCCAAGCGCGTGAAGATCTTCTCGTAGGCGCCGCGGTGCGCCTGGTATGACTCCGTCAGGCCTTCGTCGGTCAGGTCGAAGGAGTAGGAATCCTTCATGAGGAACTCGCGACCGCGCAGAATGCCCGCACGCGGACGCTCTTCGTCGCGGTACTTGGTCTGCACCTGGTACAGGGTGACCGGGAAATCCTTGTAGGAGTTGTACTCACCCTTGACCGTCAGAGCAAAGAGCTCCTCGTGGGTCGGGCCGAGCATGTAGTCGTTGCCCTTGCGGTCCTTGAGGCGGAACAGGTTGGGGCCGTACTCGGTCCAGCGGTTCGACGCTTCGTAAGGATCGCGCGGGAGCAGCGCAGGCAGCAGGATTTCCTGTCCGCCAATGGCATTCATTTCTTCACGGACAACACGCTCTACCTCGCGCAGCACCCGCAATCCCAGCGGCAACCACGAGTAGACGCCTGGAGCGATACGACGCACGTAGCCGGCACGAACCAGCAGTTTGTGGCTGGCAACTTCGGCGTCCGAGGGATCGTCACGCAGGGTACGCAGGAACAGGTGGGACAGACGGGTAATCACGAGGTGTAAGGATAGTCGCCGTAGTCGGCCGAGCGGGCCTCGGTACGGTTACAGCGTGCTTGTACTGCTGCCTCCCTCAGAAACCAAGTCCGACGGCGGCAAGGATGCGCCCCTCGATCTGGCCGAACTGTCGATGCCCCAGTTGACCGAAACGCGCGAATTGCTGGTTCAGACGCTGGTCGATCTGGCCGCCGACGTCGAGGCGTCGTGCGAAGCGCTCGGCCTTGGTCCGACGCAAGCGGACGAAGTGGAGCGCAACGCCAAGCTGTGGGTGTCCGCGACGCGGCCCGCGCTGCAGCGCTACACCGGGGTGCTCTTCGACGCACTCGACGCCAAGTCGTTCACCCGCGCCCAGAAGGCCAAGGCTCTCGATCGGATCGCAATCGGTTCCGCCCTGTTCGGTGCGGTCCGCGCCGGTGATCTGATCCCCGCGTACCGCCTCTCCGGTGGGTCCAAACTGCCCGGGATGGGTACGCTCCGCTCACTGTGGAAGCCGGAACTGCCGAAGGCGTTGGCCGCCGAAGCCGACGGACTTGTGATCGATCTGCGATCGGGTACCTACCAAGACCTGGGACCGGTTCCGGACGCGCTGATCGCCACCGTGCTCACCGAAAAGCCGGACGGCACCCGCACTGTGGTCAGTCATTTCAACAAGCACCACAAGGGTCTGCTCGCGCGGGCACTCGTGATCTCGCGCGCCGAACCCACGGACATCAAAGGTGTTGCGCGGGTGGCGTCGAAAGCGGGACTGCGGGTGGAGATCGCGTCGGAGCGTGAATTGATCATCCTGACGGATTGATGGATTCGTCTGTCTGTCAAGTGCCGCAGAAGGTTTGGAACGTCTCACTGAAAGACTGCGGGGCCGCCGCGGTGTAGGCAGCCCACTCGTCGCGCCGGTCGAACGGGTGCGTGACCACTTCCAGCAGCTTCTCGAATGGAACGAGGTCGCCGTCGTTCGCGGCGCGCAGGGCAGCATCGAGCTGATGATTGCGCGGAATGTACAGCGGGTTGACGCGATCCATCGCGCCAGCGGTCTCCACACCCCCATGTCCCTGTTCCGCCAGGGCGCCGCGCCACCGCTGCAACCACGGCGCGATGTGCTCCCCTGGCACGAGTTGGTCGAGGGGCGCCGAATTTCCGCGCAATTCGTCCGCGAGAGCGCGGAAACTGCCCGTCCAATCAGCACCGTGTTCCGCCAACAACGTCAGCAGATCGTCGACAAGCGTCCGATCGACAATCGGCAAGCCCAAACCGAGCTTTGCCGCCATACCGGCCGCATAGTGTCCCTCGTAGCGCTCGTCGAAGGTGTCGAGAACTGCCGACGCCGCGGAAATCGCATCGTCGGGTGCGGAATCGATCAGCGGCAACAATGTTTCTGCCAAGCGCGCCAGATTCCACTTCAAGACACCGGGCTGATTGCCGAACGCATAGCGGCCGCCGCGGTCGATCGAGCTGAACACGGCCGCCGGATCGAGGGCGTCGAGGAAGGCGCACGGACCGTAATCGATGGTCTCCCCCGAAATTGTCGTGTTGTCGGTGTTCATGACCCCGTGTACGAAACCGACGAGCATCCACCTCGCCACCAGTGACGCCTGCGCCTCGACCACGTTCTCGAAGAACCTCAGGTAGCGATTGTGTGTCCCCGATGCCGGCAGTTCGGTCAGCTCCGGGTAGTGGCGGGCGATCGCGTAGTCGGCGAGCGGCTGCAAGACCTCGCCCTGCCGGGCCGCGAACTCGAAGGTCCCCACTCGAAGATGGCTCGACGCAACCCGCGCAAGCACGGCGCCGGGTTCTGCGCCGCTGCGGCGAACGTGCCGACCCGTCGCCACCACCGACAGCGCGCGCGTAGTGGAGATACCGAGGGCATACATCGCCTCACTGACCAGATATTCGCGCAGCATCGGCCCGACGACCGCATACCCGTCGCCGCCCCGAGAGAACGGCGTGGGCCCGGAGCCCTTCAGATGCAGGTCCACTCGCTGACCGTCGCTGCTCACGAGCTCACCGAGTAACAACGCCCGACCGTCCCCGAGAATTGGTGCGTATCCACCGAACTGATGACCCGCGTACGCCATCGCCACCGGTGTGGCCCCGACCGGCGCCGTCGATCCGGCCAGGACGCCAACCCCGTCCACACTTCGCAGCGCTGTCACGTCCAATCTCAATGACGCAGCCAGTCGCTCGTTCACAACGAGCAATTGCGGGTCAGGCGCGGTAGCACCATGCCAAGGCACGGTCAGAGCGCCCAGTTCGTCAGCGAAGGTGCTCTCCAGCCCGGCCACGATGGTGACCGTGTCTGCTGTGGATTCCTCGATTGCAGCCATCACACGAGAGTAGTCACCGTGAGACGACCTATCGATCAGCCATGATCGATGTACGACTCCAGTTGATCGCGTTCACTCTTGAGTTCGTCGATGCGACTCTTCACCACGTCCCCGATACTCACGATGCCGAGCAGGCTGCCGTCCTCGATCACCGGCAGGTGGCGGATCCGACGCTCGGTCATGATCGCGGCAATGCTGTCCACGGCGTCTGCCGGAACGCACGTGTACATCAGGGCCGTCATGACCTCGGAGACCGGTGTGCCGAGAAGATCCGGACCGCGCTCGTGCAGGCGTCGAACGACGTCTCGTTCGGAAATGATCCCGACAACCGCGCCATCGTCGATCACCACCATGGCGCCGATGTTGTGACGGGCGAGATCGCACAGCAACCCGTTCACCGTCGTGTGGGCGTCAATGGTGACGATGCTGTTGCCCTTGTTTCGCAATATGTCCGCGATCCGCATCACGGCACCCCGATTCGTCGAGACTCTCGGCACGTCCTGCAACGATCGTATCGGCTAGCGAACCGGATAAACAGGACTGATCAGGCGATTCCCTGGGCTGCCTTCTCCGCCGCCTGCGCCTGGGCAACCTGGGAGGGCGTGAACCTGATGCACAGAGCAGCGATACCGGCGAACACAGCGCAGACTGCGCAGCCGACGAGCGCGAAGGTGTATCCCTCGCCGAGTGCGATCAATTGCGCCGGATTCATGTCCGCGGCCTTGCCCGAAGTGCCGCCGAGAGACAGCGTCTTCGACGTCGCCATCGCACCGATCACCGACAGTGCCAGCGGTCCACCGAGCGTCTGGGCAACCTGCGAGATTGCGGTCAGCGGGCCGATCTCGGTCTCGGGGACACCAGCGATCGCGCACAGCGGCAAGGGCACCATCGCGAGGCCGATACCGAATCCGATCCCGATCACGGGCACGAACAAGTTGGCCAAGTAGGTGGAATCGGAATCGAGAGTGGACCCGTACAGCAGTCCCACGATCATGATCACGACGCCGGTGAGGACCAGCCACCGCGGCTGAATCTTCACTGCGAGCTTGGATGCAACGGAGGCAGCGGCACCCAATCCGAACGCGAACGGAATGAACGCGATGCCGGCGCGCAGCGGTGAATACTCCATGATGTCCTGCACGAAGAGCGCCACGAAGGCGGTCATGCTGAACATCGCGCCACCGACGAAGAAGATGGCGAGGAACGTCGCGACGCGGTTGCGATCTGCGAACAACGAGAACGGCAACAGCGGATTGTCTGCAGTTCGCTCGACGAAGAGGAAAGCGGCGAGGGCGATCAGACCAGCCGTCAACGCACCGACAACGGCGATGCTCCCCCACCCCATTTCCGGACCTTCGGTGAGCGCAAACACGACGCCGGTACATCCGAGCGTCGCGAGGATCGCGCCGGGGACATCCAACGCGAGTCGCTTCTGGTTAGTCTCACGGAGGGCGCGGAACGCCATAGCAACGAGCGCGATGCCGATCGGGACGTTGATGAGGAAGATCAGACGCCACGAGACCTCGGTCAATGCGCCGCCGATGATCAGACCTGCGATCGATCCGACGCCCGTCATGGCTGCGAAAATCGCGATTGCCTGATTTCGTGCCGGGCCCGCTGCGAAGGTCGTAGCCACAAGCGCGAAGGCTGTAGGTGACGCAACGGCTGCTCCGACGCCTTGAAGCGCCCGCGCTGCGATCAACATGCCTTCGTTCAGTGCCAGACCGCACAGAAGAGATGCCACCGTGAACAGCGAGACGCCCGCGATGAACATCTTCTTGCGCCCGTACGCGTCGCCGAGTCGACCACCGAGCAACATGAGCCCGCCAAAGGCCAGCGCGTAGGAGGTCAACACCCAGTTGCGACCACTGTCGCTCAGACCCAGATCAGCCTGAAGTGGGGCCAGAGCGAGGTTTGCGACGGTGCCGTCGAGCACCACCATCATCTGCAAACCGCTCAGGACGATGATGGCGAGCCCGATGACTCGAGTCGCTATCGGGGCATTCGCCGAGGCGGTTTCAGACGTTGGGGAATCAGACACAAGACTTCACGTTACCCAGCGTCGACAGAAAAGCCCGCGACCGGCCCGATCACGATGATCGCCGGAGGCTTGATCTCCTCATCCTTGACGCGCTGAGCAACGGTCGCGAGATCGGCACGCACCTCACGCTGAGTACGAAGTGTGCCCTCTTGGATGACGATGACCGGAGTGGTTGCCGGGCGTCCACCGTCGACGAGTGCCTTGGCGAACTGATCGATGCGCTCGACCGCCATGAGCAGCACGATCGTGCCGCGCAGCTTGGCCAGCGCCGACCAGTCGACCAGCGAATCCGGATGATCCGGAGCCACGTGCCCACTCACGACGACGAACTCGTGGGTGACGCCGCGGTGGGTGACCGGGATGCCTGCGGCCGACGGGACCGAGATCGCGCTCGTGATTCCGGGCACTACGGTCACCGGAACGCCGGCGGCGGCGCACGCTTCGAGTTCTTCGTATCCCCGCCCGAAGACGTACGGGTCCCCACCCTTGAGGCGGACGACGAACTTGCCGGCCTTGGCGTTGTCGATCAGCGCGGCGTTGATGGCCTCCTGTGCCATGGCGCGGCCGTACGGAATCTTCGCGGCGTCGATCACCTCGACGTCCGGACCCAGTTCGGCGAGCAACTCGGGTGGAGCCAATCGGTCGGCGACGACGACGTCGGCACGAGCGAGCAACCGGCGGCCGCGCACGGTGATCAGATCGGGGTCACCGGGGCCACCACCGACGAGGGCTACGCCCGCAGCGGCAGGCTCGGCCGTATCGGCGAGTACGCCCGACTGAAGACCTTCGACGACGGCGGTGCGGACCGCTGCCGAACGACGGTGATCGCCGCCGGCCAGAATTCCGATGCTCATACCGTCGTACTCGGCGCTGGCGGGAGTTACCGCGGTGCCGTGCTTCGCGTTGTCGGCGCGCACGCAGAAGATGTGGCGACGCTCCGCTTCGGCGACGATCGCCGCATTGGTTTCCGGTTCGTCGGTCGACGCGATGGCGTACCACGCACCTTCGAGGTCACCATCTGCGTACGGACGCTCTTCGACCGTGATCTGCCCGGCCGTGGCCATGCCTTCGACCGCTGGAGTGAACGCGCGGCTGATGACGTGAACACGGGCACCGGATGCGACAAGCAGTCCGAGACGGCGCTGAGCCACCGTGCCACCGCCGAACACGACCACGCGTCGATCGGTCAGGTTGAGGCCGACCAGGTAGTTGGTCTCGTCTGCGGTGGACTCGCTCACTCGCACTCCGTTTCGTCGTCAGAATTGTTCAAGCTGGAGGAAACTTTACGGGCCGCGGCTACGGTCACTCCATCCCTGGCAGTCTTGGCCAGCACGAGCCGGCCGCCCCCGGACGCGAGGATCGCAGCCGCTTCCGCGACGCTCGCCGTCCCGATCGCGTTCTCGACGCGAGATGACGGCGACGGAACCTGAACGCGCGCAAGCACGTCCGGTGCAAAACCGACAATCGGGACGTTCAGTTCATCGGCTGCTGCCAGCAGAGCCGGGGACTCGGCTTTTGCCGTCGCAGTGGCGAGTACCACGATCTTCCATCGCCCTTGAGGTACGGCGTTCACCGAAGCGACGATGTCCTTCGCGGTGGCACTCGTCGTGAATCCAATGCCAAGACAGAGGTCATCCTCGGGCGGCATCGACGAACTTCGCGATCGATTCGGGCTGCCCCACCGGATGAGTATGCAGATACGACGCGTGGACACCGCCGCGAATGAATCCCTCGCGGACGCTGCCGCCGTCCCACGGCCGCCAACCCCATGCACTTGCACACCCGTCGGCGTCGGCCGAGACCAGCGAGGTCCGGTGGAACTCGTGCCCGGTGACGCGGGCGCCGGGGTCGAAGAGGCTCGATCCGCTGATCGCGACCGCTTCCCGATACCCGAGGGTCAGGCGTTTCCCGAACGTCGCATCCACCCCGACAACACCGGCCATGCTGTGACCGTCCAGGCTGCGAGCAAGGTAGAGCAGACCGGCACACTCCGCATGGATCGGCGCACCGCCGTCCGCCAGGTCACGAACCTGCTGCAGCAGAACGGTATTGGCCGCAAGATCGACCGCGTGCTCTTCCGGGAAACCGCCGGGAAGGACCAGAGCGGCAGTTCGTGCGGGAAGCTCGTCGTGCAACGGATCGAACACCTGGACGTCGGCGCCGGCAGCGGACAGCAGTTCTCGGTGCTCGGCGTAGCCGAAGGTGAAGGCGGGTCCACCAGCCATGGCGATCACAGGCCGAGAGTCGCCGTGTTCGCCGACTTCGGCAACCGGATTCCACGCACCTGAACTCACGTTCGATGCGGCCAGCTCGCGAACAGCGCCGAGATCGACGTGCGAGGCAATCAGGTCGGACATCGCGTCCACCGCAGCCACGGCGGCCGCGCCGTGCTCAGCCGCCGGGATCAACCCGAGATGACGGGAGGGGACTTCGAGTTCCGTCAACCGCGGTACAACTCCGAGCACCGCGACGCCGACCTTGTCGCACGCGTGCCGCAACACCTGTTCATGGCGAGCACTGCCCACACGATTGAGGATGACGCCGCCGATCCGCACACCCGCGTCGTACGTCGCGAAGCCGTGCAGTACGGCGGCCAGACTCTGACTGTGTCCACGGGCGTCGATCACGAGAACCACCGGCGCACCGAGGATCGACGCGACCTGCGCCGTCGATCCTTCGGCCGACGGCTGCGAGTTGGCCTCGTCGATCTTGCCGTCGAACAAGCCCATGACACCTTCGACCACTGCGATGTCGCAGCCGCCTGTTCCGTGCCGGTAGAGCGGGCCGATGCGATCCGGGCCCACCAGGACGGTGTCGAGGTTGCGTCCAGGTCGACCCGCGGCGAGCCCGTGATAACCGGGATCGATGTAGTCCGGCCCCACTTTGAAAGGCGCGACGCTGCTGCCGGACCGCCGGAGCGCACCGATCAATCCCGTTGCTACCGTGGTTTTTCCGCTACCCGAGGCAGGTGCGGCAATCACCACGGCCGGCGTGGAAACACTCACCATTCGATGCCCCGTTGGCCCTTTCGGCCGGCATCCATGGGGTGCTTGATCTTGGTCATCTCGGTCACGAGGTCGGCGGCGTCGATCAACGCCTGCGGGGCGTCGCGTCCCGTGATGACTACGTGCTGGTTGCCCGGACGATCGCGCAGTGTCTGCACGACCTCGTCGACGTCGACCCAGCCCCACTTGAGCGGATAGGTGAACTCGTCGAGGACATAGAATCGATGTTCCTCGCCTGCAAGCCTTCTCGCGATCTCCTGCCAACCCTCAGCGGCGGCAGCGGCATGGTCTTCTTCGCTACCGGCCTTGCGTGTCCACGACCAGCCTTCGCCCATCTTGTGCCACTGCACCGGCCCACCGACGCCGGTTTCGTCGTGCAAGTTTCCGAGGGCGCGAAATGCGGCTTCCTCACCGACCTTCCACTTGGCACTCTTCACGAATTGGAAGACGCCGATGTCGAACCCCTGGTTCCAGGCGCGCAGCGCCATGCCGAAAGCGGCAGTGGACTTACCCTTTCCAGGGCCGGTGTGCACGGCGAGCACCGGTGCGTTACGACGCTGACGCGTGGTCAGACCGTCGTCGGGAACTGTCTCGGGAACACCCTTGGGCATCGTGAACTCCTGAGCTGGGATCTAGGCTGCGGCGCGGACGACACCCGCGACCTGCTGCGCTGACAATTCGGCTAGGCGGACGTATCCGCCACGTAGTTCTCGGGCCAACTCGGCCGCCAACCCCAGACGAACGAGGCCGGTCTCGCAGTCGACGACGATGGACGCGACTGATGCATCGGCAAGAAGATGCGCGGCGACGCGGGCGCGATGCAGCGCGTCCTTGCCACCGGTAGCCCGGCCGTCGGTGAGCGTGACGACGAGGGCGCGGCGCTGCGGGTCACGAAGGCGCTCACGCAGAACCACCTCGCGGGCACGCAGGAATCCTTCTGCGAGTGGGGATTTGCCGCCGGTACGCATGGACTGCAGACGGCGAACGGCGATGTCCACCGAAGACGTCGGCGGCAGGACGAGCTCCGCTTCGCGGCCGCGAACAGTGATGACGGCGACCTTGTCGCGGCGCTGGTAGGCATCGCGGAGCAGCGAGACGACAGCACCGGTGACCGCGGAGAGCCGATCGCGAGCTGCCATCGACCCCGAGGCGTCGACAACAAAGACGATCAGATTGCCTTCTCGCCCTTCACGAATCGCGCCGCGAAGATCATCAGGTGCCAGTCGCAGCCGCCCCGCAGTACGCCCGCGCGCAACTTGGGACTCGGCTGCGGCGAAGACCGTGCTCGTCAAATGCAACCTGTGACCCCGCTCCCGGGTGGATCGCACTACCCGGCCACGGGACGACATGGATCGCGAGCGGCGTCCCGGAGCGCCTTCGCCGACGCCAGGAACCTCGAGGAGCTTGGCCTTGAACTCGCCGGCGGGCGGAGCCGAGGGTCGCTCAGTGGCGCGCACTCCCCCACCTGGTCCGTCAGGGTCTTCAGGGCCGTCATCATCTGGGCCCTCATCGCCTGGGCCCTCATCGCCTGGTCCATCATCGCCGGAGCCGCCATCTTCGGGGCCGCGACCGTCGGGATTCTCGGGAGGTTCGGGCTCCCCGTCGCGCGCGTCGTCCTCGACCTGCGACTGGGCATCCTGATCAGCCTGCTCGAGTGCATCGTCCAACTGCTGCTGATCCAAGCCGGGCTCGTCGAACGGGTCGCGGCGGCGGCGATGCGGCAGCGTCAGTTCCGCCGCTACTCGCACGTCCTCCGCAGTGACCTCACTGTCGCCTCGCCACGCGGCGTGGGCGGTCGCGGTACGGGCGAGCACCAAGTCGGCGCGCATACCGTCGACGTCGAACGACGCACACAGTGAGGCGATACGTCGCAGCTCCCGATTGCTCAACTCGACGGAGTCCAGTTTCTTACGCGCCGTGAGGATTTCGGCCGCCAACTCTTGATCGGCTGATTCGTACCGAGCGACAAATGCCTCGGGGTCACGCTCGTAGTCCAGGCGCCGACGCACCACTTCCATGCGGACGTCGACGTCGCGGGAAGCTGCGACATCGACCGCCAGACCGAAACGGTCCAACAACTGCGGACGCAGTTCTCCCTCTTCGGGATTCATCGTGCCGACGAGTACGAACTTGGCCGGATGCGAATGGGAGATGCCGTCACGCTCGATGTGAACCCGGCCCATCGCCGCGGCGTCGAGAAGCACGTCGACCAGGTGGTCGTGAAGCAGATTCACCTCGTCGACGTACAGAACGCCCTGGTGAGCGGCCGCGAGAAGTCCAGGTTGGAAAGCGCGTTCCCCGTCACGGAGAACCTTCTCGAGATCGATGGACCCGATCACCCGGTCTTCGGTGGCGCCGACGGGCAGTTCCACCAAGCGGGCCGGTCGCGTCGTTCCGGCATCGTCGACCGCCGGCAGCAGCACAGTCAGCGCGCGCACGACAGTCGACTTGGCGGTTCCCTTCTCACCGCGAACCAGGACTCCACCGATCCCCGGATGCACGGCACACAGGATCAGCGCCAATCGCAATTGATCCTGGCCGACCACAGCACTGAACGGGAAGCCCGCCACTGGTCGATCTTCTTCACTTCGCACGTCGATATCCCTCCACCTCTCGGTTTCCTCGCCGAGAATTTGGCTGCACTCGAATGTCGCGGCAACCTGGCTGAGATCTCCCGGACAATCGGTAGAGGAGAGATCTTTCACAGTGGCGGGACCGCGCCTGAATCGAACAGGACTTCCCCGCGAGCATTCGGTATCGAAAAAACCCTAGTCGGCTCACTTTCCCATGAGCCGACCAGGGTCAAATCTCGAACAAACTAGCTGACAGCCACGAAGGGCTCTCCCCCACCACGACGCATCGGGGTGTGCGGGATGCCATCTTCGATGAACTCTTCGCCGTCAGCCTTGAATCCGTGCTTGGCGTACATCTCGACCAGGTAGGTCTGCGCATTGATCCGGCACGGCGCTTCGCCGACCTCGGCCAGTGCGGCCTGCAGGAGGCGGGTCGTGTGGCCCTGACCGCGCGCCTGACGCGACGTGCACAGACGTCCGATTCGGAAGCTCTTGTTGCCGTCGTCATGCTCTTCGAGCAGACGGAGTGTGCACACCACCTGGCCGTCCTGCTCGAGCCAGAAGTGACGCGTCTCCGTCAGCAGGTCCCGCCCGTCCAACTCGGGATACGGGCAGGCCTGCTCGACGACAAAGACCTCCACTCGAAGCTTCAACAACTCGTAGAACGTCTTGTTGTCGAGATCGAGTGCCCATGAACGCTTCAAAGCTGCTGTTGCCGTCATGGGTTGGACTATCACACAGTCGCGGCGGTATCCGCGACCGGAGCCGATCCGGAAGCACCGGCGGAATCGAGCTCGAGGACCTTCGAAGACCAATCCCGCACCTGGTTGAACAGGCCCTCGTTGTCGGTGAGCTTGACGCCGATGGACGGAACCATCTCGCGAAGCTTGCCCTTCCAGCCCTGGAACTCGGTCGGGAAGCAGCGCTCGAGTACGTCCAGCATCGCTGGGACGGCCGTGGAGGCACCGGGCGAAGCACCGAGCAGACCGGCGATGGAACCGTCCTCAGCGGCGACCACAGCGGTACCGAATTCGAGGACGCCGCCCTTGCCCTTGGCCCGGCGGATCACCTGGACACGCTGGCCTGCGGTGATCAGTTCCCAGTCCTGCGCCTGCGCCTTGGGCGCGAATTCACGCAGATCCCAGATGCGTCCGGCCTCGTTCTTGGCGAGTTCGCTGACCAGGTACTTGACCAGGCCGAGCTCGCTGACGCCGACGCCGAGCATCGAGAGGATGTTGTTGGGCTTGACCGAGCCGGGCAAGTCCGTGACGCGGCCCTGCTTGAGGAACTTCGGCGACCAACCTGCGTAGGGACCGAACAGCAGACCCGGCTTGTTGCCGATGACACGGGTGTCGAGGTGCGGCACCGACATGGGCGGGGCGCCGACGGCGGCCTTGCCGTAGACCTTGGCGCTGTGCTGGTCGATGAGTTCGGGGTTGGTGCATCGCAAGAAGGCACCGCTGACCGGGAAGCCGCCGAAGCCCTTGGCTTCCTTGATGCCCGACTTCTGCAGCAGGTGCAGAGCGCCACCACCAGCGCCGACGAACACGAAGCGCGAGCGAACGGTGCGCTTTTCACCGGTACGACGGTTGGTGACCTTGACGGTCCACGACTTGTCCGAGTTCTGGGTCAGGTTGGTGACCTCGTGACCGAAGTACATCTTGCCGCCGGTCTTACCGATGTAGCCGATGAGCTGCTTGGTGAGCGCTCCGAAATCGACGTCGGTGCCGTCCTGGCTCCAGTTCAGTGCGAAGGGCTCGGAGAAGTCGCGTCCCTTGGCCATGAGCGGCAAACGCTTGCTGAACTCGGCCGGATCGTCGATGTACTCCATACCGCGGAACAGCGTGTGGCCGGCAAGTGCGTCGTAGCGAGCACGCAGGTACTTGGCGTTGGCCTCACCGTGAACGAAGCTCACGTGAGCGATGGGGTTGATGAATTCCTTGGGCTGAGTCAGGACGCCCTGCTCGACCGCGTGCGCCCAGAACTGGCGGGACACCTGGAACTGCTCGTTAACGTTGACGGCCTTCTTGATGTCGACCGTGCCGTCCGAGTTCTCCGGAGTGTAATTGAGCTCACACAGGGCGGAGTGACCGGTTCCCGCGTTGTTCCAGGGGTCGCTGCTCTCGGCTGCGACGGCATCGAGCCGCTCGAAGGTCGAGATCGACCAATCGGGCTGCAGCTGGCGCAGCAATGCGCCCAGCGTGGCACTCATGATGCCTGCGCCCACGAGCACTACATCCGTCTTCGTCTCTACCGCGTTCTGATTCGACACTGGAGAATCGACTTCCTTGTCATTAGCCGTGCGCGCATCCGCCTGCTGTGTTACGCCGAACAGGTTACCCGTGCGTACACGCGCGGTTCACCACCCCCAATTGTGCTCTACAACGCGCACTCGAAACGACGATTAGATTGTGATTTGTGACTACTTGGGTTCCAGACGTCCTCGGTGACGGATATCAGCAGCTGACGATCCCGCTCGGAACGGATCCGGACGGCGAAGGCGAGGTGGACGCGACACTGGTCCGCTACCAACCGCAGAAGGAGGCAGTGAAGACACGCCGTGCCGTTTTGTACGTGCACGGTTTCACCGATTACTTCTTCCAGAAGCACCTCGCCGAGCACTTCGCCGAGCAGGGCTACGCCTTCTTTGCACTCGACCTGCGTAAGTGCGGCCGGTCGCTCAAGCCGGGACACACAGCGCACTACGTCTCCGACCTCGCGCTCTACGACGCCGAACTGAACGAGGCGCTGCGCATCGTCGGCAACGAGACCGACGGCAGCGAGGTGCTGCTGATGGCGCACTCCACCGGTGGTCTGATCGTTCCGCTGTGGCTGAACCGGTTGCAGCGCAAGCCCGGTGGCAGCGCCGGCGCCGGAATCTGCGGTCTCGTCCTCAACAGCCCCTGGTTCGACCTTCAGGGACCTTCGATGGTTCGCAACGTCGGTACCACCGCGATCGACGCCCTCGGTCGGGTCTCGGCAAAAACCGTGATTCCCGGCACCGGGCTACCGACTTACGGTTCCAGTCTTCACGTTTCGGCCAACGGAGTCTGGGATTACAACCTCGACTGGAAGCCGCTCGCCGGCTGCCCCGTCACCTTCGGCTGGATGCGGGCCGTCCGAGCGGGTCACGCAAAACTGCACCGCGGCCTCGACATCGGGGTGCCTGCGCTGATTCTGCGCTCGAAGAAGTCGCAGTTCGCGAAGGCGTACAACCCGAGCGTCGACCTGGCGGATTCCGTGCTCGACGTCAAGCAGATCGCACGTTGGGCCGGTTGCCTGGGCGATCGCACCAGCATCGTCCCGATCGACGACGCCCGTCACGACGTGTTCCTGTCCACCGAGAAGCCCTTGGCCACAGCCTTTTCCGAACTCGACCTGTGGCTGGAGTGGCTCGACGGCCACCTCGCGCAGGCGGTAGAAAGTTCGGCAAGCACCGCAAGCAACACACAGGAGATCGCGCAGTGACGCACTACGACCTTGCAATCATCGGCAGCGGATCCGGAAACTCGCTGCCCGACGAACGGTTCGACGGCAAGAAGATCGCAATTCTCGAAGAGGGCACGTTCGGCGGCACGTGCCTCAATGTCGGATGCATCCCGACCAAGATGTTCGTCTACGCCGCCGAGGTGGCACGCACCATCACCACTGCCGAGAAGTACGGCGTCGACGCCACGCTCGACGGCGTCCGTTGGTCCGACATCGTCAAGCGCGTCTTCGGCCGCATCGATCCCATTTCTGCAGGTGGCGAGCGGTATCGCAGCGAAGACAGCCCCAACACCACCGTTTACCGCGGCCACGCGACGTTCACCGGCGAGAAGACGATCGACACCGGAACCGGCGAGACGATCACCGCCGATCAGGTGGTCATCGCTGCCGGGTCACGCCCGATCATCCCGGAAGAGATCGCGTCGAGTGGGGTGAAGTACTACACCAACGAAGACATCATGCGACTGCCTGAACTTCCCGAGCACCTGGTCATCGTCGGCTCCGGATTCATCGCCACCGAATTCGCACACGTGTTCTCCGCGTTGGGTTCTCGCGTGTCGATCATCGGTCGCAGCCAGCGACTGCTGCGGCACCTCGACGACGAGATCTCCGAGCGCTTCACCGAGTTGGCCGAACAGAAGTGGGACGTCCATCTGGGCTCCCCCCTCACGTCGGTGCGCGGTGACGGCGACAACATCGCCGTCGAACTGGCAAACGGCACAGTCGTTTCCGGTGACGTTCTCCTCGTCGCGGTGGGTCGTGCGCCGAACGGAGACCTCCTAGGTCTCGACAAGGCCGGCGTCGAACTCGACGACAAGGGCTCGATCGTGGTCGACGAATACCAGCGCACCACCGCAGAGGGCGTCTTCGCACTCGGTGACGTCTCGTCGCCGTACCAGCTCAAGCACGTCGCCAACCATGAAGCGCGCGTTGTTCAGCACAACTTGCTTCAGGATGCGTGGAAGGACACGTCCGGGCTTCGCAGCACCGACCACCGCTTCGTACCCGCCGCAGTGTTCACCGACCCGCAGATCGCCGATGTCGGCATGACGGAGAAGCAGGCCCGCGACGCCGGACTCGACATCACCGTCAAGGTGCAGGCATACGGAGACGTCGCGTACGGGTGGGCGATGGAGGATCAGGAGGGTGTCTGCAAGGTGATCGCCGAGCGCGGCACCGGACGCATTCTCGGTGCCCACGTCATGGGTACGCAGGCTCCGACGGTGATCCAGCCGCTCATCCAGGCGATGAGCTTCGGTTTGTCAGCGCAGGACATGGCGCGCGGCCAGTACTGGATCCACCCGGCCCTGGCCGAAGTAGTCGAGAACGCGCTGCTCGGCCTCGACATCTGAGCCCCCGCACCCACGTACGACATACGAAAAGGCGGGCACTCCGCGCAATGGGAGTGCCCGCCTTCGTAGGTCAGAGTTTCACCAGGGGCTGGTACGCAGCACGATCTCGGTTGCGAGTTCGGCCGGTGCAGACTTCACGACGTCGTCGACACCCGGAAGTTCCGTCACGCGGAAATCGGAGTACACGAAACGACCGCTGGCGTCGGCAATGGCCCGACCCCCACTGCCCACGACGACCGTGGTCGGAACCTCGACCGGTGGAACGCCGGCAATATCGCTCGCCGACGGATGTCCGCGGTCCACCGCGATCAGACTCGCGAAGCGGCCGAACTGCCGTGCCGCCAACAGCCAGGCGAGATCAGCTCCCTCCCGGTGACCGACCAGGTTCACCCAGGCGATGTTCAACTCGTCCAGAAGTACCACTGCCGATGTCTCGTCGAGATTCTCGATCGATTCCACCGCGACGGTCCGCAGATCCGAATGATGCAGTCGCTCACACACATCGTCGTACAAGTCGACGGGGTCGCCCTTGCCGGGGAGCAGGAGTACCGCATGCTTGCTGACCGGCCCGTCGATCCGAACGGTGCACGAACCACTGCCCACCGCTACTCGAGTCAATTCCATGTCTGGAAACGGTACGCGATCCACACTGTGGAGGACCCTGGAGTCGGCAGAAGTATGACCACTCATACATTCTCACCACCGCCTGCTAGTCCGATTTGTTCGCTCTGCACCACCTCCCCACTGAGCGAAAGTGGCTTTCGGCGCATCTGAGGCGACGGACGTACCGTTCGCTCGAAGTGGGGGTGGTCCGAACTCGAGTGAGGGCGCGGGGCTAGGTGCCGGACGGCTTCGGGAGCCGCGTCATTCCGTAGACGTGATCAGCGCGCACCGTGAGGATCTGTCGACGCTCTGCCACCATCGCTTCGCGGTACTCCTCCCAGTCGGGATGCTCCTGACCGCTGATGTCCCGGTAGAGCTCGACCAAGGCGTCCGACACTTCGTCGTGAGGATCGGCCGCCGCGGGTGTCACCACGGCAAGTCCTTCGATCACGGCATAGCTCCAGAAGTCGGGCGCGCTGACGTGGAGGGAAACCCGCGGATCACGCAGGGCATTACGGCTCTTGGCACGATCTGCGGTGATGGACACCGAAGCCGTCTTCGACTCGACGTCCCATCGATAGATGATGTTGGAAAGCTGCGGACGGCCGTCGCGTTTGACGGTCGCCAGCACGCCTTGCTTTCCCTCGGCTACAAGTGCGAACAACGCGTCGTCAGTGCCTGTGTCATTGCTCATAACTGCACCAACGACGCCGTGCGGCCGGTTTGTTCCGAGGCAGTCCAGTTCGAAGATTGCGGACCGCAATCGCGCGACTGCTCTTCCCCCGATCCACGGCGGCGGACAAAGATGGTCGACATGGCAAATTCTCGCGACATTCTCCGGCTGACTGCGTTCAGTTCGGATCCCGGCGGCGGCAATCCGGCCGGCGTGCTGCTCGACGCCCGTGGGCTCGACGACTCCGAATTACAATCTGTTGCAGCCGAAATCGGGTATGCAGAGACGGCGTTTCTCACCGAAACGGCACTCGGAGACAACCCGCGCCACAGCCGGATCCGCTACTTCTCCCCCATCGCCGAAGTACCGTTCTGCGGTCATGCCACCATCGCGACAGCCGTAGCACTCACCGAGCGCGACGGCAGCGGAACTTTCGTTTTCGAAACACCGATCGGACCGGTATCCATCGACACGGCGACCGACGAAGACGGGCGATCCACCGCGACCTTCACCAGCGTCGAACCGTCGGTCACGCCGATCGATCATGCCGTGTTGACGGCACTGCTCGGGCTGATCGGCGTCGATTCGTCTGCACTGGACCAGCGGTATCCCGCCATGCTCTCGTACGCCGGCAACACGCACCCGATCGTTGTACTTCGTGATCAGGGGACGTTCGACGAGTTCACCTTCGATCCATCCGCAATGCGAACTCTGATGGACGCGCAGGGGTGGGCGGGCACGGTGACGATCCTGCATCCCCTCGACGACAACACCTTCGAAGCTCGAAATCTGTTTCCGGTCGGAAACATCGTCGAGGATCCCGCGACCGGGTCTGCAGCGGCGTCGACCGGCGGTTACCTGCGCAAACTCGAACCCGCGGCCACTCCTCGCCAGATCACCATCCACCAGGGCCGACACGTCGGGCGACCCAGCGTTCTCGCGGTCGAGATCCCGGTCGACGGCGGTATCGCGGTCACGGGCACCGCCGTGCCCATCACCGATCCGCGGTAGCTGCCCGGCGATGAGTTTCTCCGGGTCCGCAGGTCTACATCACCACACCGTCACAAGACCATGGCATCGAACCGGGAGAACATCATGTCTGCAATCGCGTCAACCGCACACAACCTCCACCTCACCAAGCCGCGTGCCGTACTCGGGGCCACCGTCATTGCCCTCGTCGCCAACCTGATCCTGTGGTTGATCGGCCTGGCATTGGGCGGATCGTTCGAGATGACAGATCAGGGAAAGGTGGCGAGCGTAGCTCCCGGCGGGGTCATCACACTGACGGTAGTGCCGTTGCTGGTCGGTTTGTCGCTCGCAATGTTGATCTCACTGAAGTGGGAGCCGATCATCCGCATCGCTCAGGTCGTGGGTGCAGTTTTTGCGCTCGGCACCATCGCTCTGACGATCGCCGCGGACTTCGACGCCGCCAGCACGGTCATGCTCGCTCTGATGCACGTGGTTGTCGCCGCGGGCGTCGTCGTCGCGCTCGAGGCTGTACGTCGGTCTCCGTCGAACTAGACCGCGGTTGGCGGCGCGGAATACGTCTCGACGATCTCGGCTGCCACGTCACGCAACCTGGTATTCGTGGTCTGAGACTGCTTGCGCAGCATGTGAAATGCGGTGTCGGCGTCGATCCGATGGATGGCCATCAGCATGCCTTTGGCCTGTTCTATCGGCGCCCGGGTCTCGAGCGCGCGTTGCAAGGCATCAGCCACCGCCCTGGCAGATTTGAAGCGAGAGAAGTCGCCGATCGCACGTGAGACTGTTGTCGTGAGGATCTCCATGACGTCCGCGTCGACGCTGTCGAAGGCCGCTGGAGCGCGTCCGTACAGGTTGAACGAACCGAGCCGCTGATCCGGTGTGAAGAGCGGCGCCGCGAGAAATGACTTGATTCCTTCCTCTTTCGCCGCCGCCGCGAACCGTGGCCAGCGTTCCGCACTTCTCTCGGCGTCGACGACAACGGTTTCACCGGTTCGGGCTGCGTGCAGACACGGTCCGTCGCCGGCGTCGTACTGCTCGATGTCGACGCGCAGAGTCCGCGAATCGGTATGAACGGCGGTGTAGGTCTGTCCCGCCAGATCGATCGTGACGCCGATGCTGTCGGCCCCGTCGATGGCGTCGTTCGCGATTTCGACGGCGCGCTGGAGCAGGATCACGAGTTCGTCCTCGTCGCCGATACTTCCCCCGAGCGCTGCCAGCAACTCTCGGACCGCGCTTGCAGTCAGTCGAGTTTCCGCAGCCTCGACGGCGACGTCAGCGCCGGCTGCCGTCGCGTCGTCCGGCATCACCGACGGGACCGAATCCTCGGTTCGCGGGTCGAAGCCTCTGGGGTCGAAAGCGGTATCCACGACGAAGCATTCTTCCAGTTTCGAGGGCAGGAAGGAGAGTGAGTTCGGCGACAAAACCCGGCAAACCGGCGAGCTGTCATCGCCATCGGTGGAGTGCGGCGCCGAGATTTCTTCTCGCCCGAGTGTGTTGGCCGCGAACCGCGTCCGGGCTCAGTTCCAGAACTGTCGCGATCTGCGGATACGTCATACCCTCCACTTCCCGCAGGACCCAGGCGGCGCGCTGGTGTAGGGGCAGGCGATCGAGTTCGGATTCCAAGGCGTCGAGAAATGCTGTGCCGCATACTTCTTCGCTCGGATCGCGTAATCGGGGATCGGCTTCTTCGCGGAGTTCGTCCACGTCGGCGGCGCAGGAGCCGACTTTTCGATAGAAATCCGCGATCTTGCGAGAACAGATCGCGAACAACCACGTCTTGATGCTCGAGCGCCGCTGAAACCCCGGAAGTTGGCGCCACGCGGCAACGCACGTTTCCTGGACGATGTCGTCGACGTCACTCTCGCTCGCAAGCAGTCGACGGGCAAATCGATACAAGTGCGGGCCGTATCGGCGAACGATGACATCGAAGGCTGCGTGATCGCCGAGCACTGCCGAGTCGACCAGCACCTCGTCACTGAAGTCGGCCAGCAAGCCGTCGAATTGATCTGCCACCGCGCACACTCCTACTAGGGAGCCGTCGCGGGAGTGAGGCCTAGCTATTCTACCCCGTCCACGCAGACGTCCACATCGAAGCCTGCGGGAGCGCTCTCAGCCGTCGATTGCGGAGGCAATGACGGGGAGCCCACGCGGCGCCCCGCCGTTGATCAGTTTCTCGAGCAGATCCTGGTCGAGATGCTGTTCCACCAGGTCGGCAAGCAGGTCGAGTTGTTGCTCGCGCACGGCGGCAACCGAGGTGTCGGGTGCAACAACGAAACCGGTAACCGCGATCTCCCGCAGCAGACTGCGCCGATAGTCATCACTTTCGAGGAGTCCGTGCCAGTGGGTCCCTCGAACAGACCCTCGCACGCTGCCTTCCGGTGTGCCTTCGGAACCCTCCAACAGTGGACGGTCGCCGTTGCGGACTACCCGCCCGTGATGAATCTCGTACCCGGACACCGAAATACCGTCTGCCGTGCCGGTCACCTGCGCCAGCACCTTGTCGGGCGCGAACTCGATCTCGAGATCCAGCAGTCCGAGTCCCGTCGTGGTACCCGATCCCGATTCGACGTCGTCGACGATGGACTTGCCCAGCATCTGGTAGCCACCGCAGATTCCCAGCACTGCCTGCCCGCGACCCGCGCGAGCGATGATCTCGTCGGCCAGACCGGTACTGCGCAACCACTCGAGATCACTGACAGTGGACTTGCTCCCCGGAATCACCACGAGGTCCGCGTCACGAATACGCGCCGCGTCGGTGATCCACGAAACCGCAACGCCCGGTTCACATGCCAGCGCCTCGACATCCGTCGAATTGGAGATCCTCGGCAGCCTGATCGCGGCGACGCTCAACCACCGATCCCCCAGAGGCGGACGCGGTCGACCGACGGGAGCATTCCCGGTCACCCCCAACGAGTCTTCGGCGTCGAGCCAGAGGTCGTCGGCAAAGGGAATCACGCCGAGTGTCGGCCGACCGGTGAGGCTGTGCAGTTGTTCGAGGCCGGGTTCCAACAGGGCAACGTCGCCGCGGAATTTGTTGATCACGAACCCGGCGATCAACGACTGATCGCTCGGCGAGAGCACCGCTACGGTGCCGAAAAGATGGGCCAGAACGCCGCCGCGATCGATGTCACCGACGACGATGACCGGAATCCGTGCGGCCTCTGCCAACCCCATGTTGGCAAGATCCGTTGCGCGTAGGTTGATTTCGGCCGGTGAACCGGCGCCTTCACAGATCACGACGTCGAACTCGGATCGAAGCGATTCGAGATCCTCGGCCACGACTCCTCGAAGCCACTGGCGATGCTGCATGTAGTCGCGAGCACCCACCGTGGTCGTCGCCTTGCCCCGAACGACAAGCTGCGACGTCCGGTCACTGCCCGGCTTGAGCAGCACCGGATTGAATCGAACACTCGGTTCGAGCCCGCACGCCCGTGCCTGAAGGGCCTGCGCACGGCCGATCTCTCCGCCGTCGAGCGTCACGACGGAATTGTTCGACATGTTCTGTGCCTTGAACGGCGCGACTCGCACGCCTCGACGCGCCAACATGCGGCACAATCCGGCCACCAGAACGCTCTTGCCCGCGTCGGACGTTGTGCCCGCTACCAGCAGAGCGCCATGCATTTCCGAACTCAAGGCAGGGTGAGAATCTCTGCACCGCTCTCGGTGACCACCAGGGTGTGCTCGAACTGTGCCGTCCACTTGCGATCCTTGGTGACGACGGTCCAGCCGTCCTCCCAGATCTCGTAGTCGATACCACCGAGGTTGATCATCGGTTCGATCGTGAAGACCATGCCCGGTTCGATGATGGTCTCGACCGCGGGCTCGTCGTAGTGCAGGATCACGAGACCGTTGTGGAAGGTCTCGCCGATTCCGTGCCCGGTGAAATCCCGGACGACGCCGTACCCGAAGCGGTGGGCGTACGACTCGATGACGCGTCCGATCACGTTGAGCGCGCGGCCGGGCTTGACGGCTTTGATTGCTCGCATCGTTGCCTCGTGGGTGCGCTCGACGAGCAAGCGGTTCTCCTCGGACACATCACCGGCAAGGAACGTCGCGTTGGTGTCCCCGTGTACCCCGTTGATGTACGCGGTGACGTCGATGTTGACGATGTCGCCGTCCTGGATCACGGTCGAGTCCGGGATTCCGTGGCAGATCACCTCGTTGAGGGACGTGCAGCACGACTTGGGAAAGCTCTTGTAGCCCAACGTCGACGGGTAGGCGCCGTGGTCGAGCATGAACTCGTGTGCGATGCGGTCGAGCTCGTCGGTCGTGGTACCGGGAGCCACCGCCTTGCCGGCTTCCTGGAGTGCGCCTGCGGCGATCTTGCTGGCGATGCGCATCGCCTCGATAGTCTCCGGCGTCTGAACCCAGGGCTCGTTGCCCTCTTTGGCGGTCGGCTTCCACGCGTACTCGGGCCGCTCGATCTTCGAGGGCACTGCGAGGACGGGAGAGACGGTTCCAGGGACCAATGGGGTGCGCACAGACATGCAGAACAGCCTAGACCTCGCGTCGCCCGTCAGCCGGATGCACTCCAGTTCCGGAAAACAGGATCGACGAGAATTCTGACGGGGGTCGACATCGTCTGTCCGAATTTCTCGAAGAGTTCGTCACGGGATTCGAAGGTGCCCAGATCACGGTCGACGAATTCGGAGAAGTCCAAGCAATCACATGAAACCGACTTACCCCAACTGAGCGGAGCACGTCCGATCGCGTCGAACAGAGTTTCCTCGCCGGCGTTCGTGAACGGTTCGACAGATGAGACCGCAGAGACTTCTGGAAGGGCCGGGAGTGAAACGATCTCGGAGATATCCCGCCAGCGTTCGTCGACCAGGAATTCCGGCCAGGCCAGCAGCACTGATTTCGGAATCACCGCATGTAGATGCCGAAATCGTGGATACCAGAACTCCCCACGGAGTACGAGACCGCGCACTCGGGTGGCGATACCGCGGCGGCGAGCCAACGCTTCGACGACGGCAAGTCTCTGACTGCACGATCCGCGTCGTCGACTCAATGTCACCGACACGGGTTGCCGGTCGTCGAGCCCGTAGACCGCCCGAATCCTTGCGCCGACGCTGCGATGCGCCGACACCAAGAACTCCTGCGCGGACTGAATTGCACCTCCCGCAATGTCGTCGTAGAGGCGGGCCACGTCGTCGTTGCCCCAGTCGAGAATCGGCGTCGCGGCTACATCGCCACCCGACGCGTCGTGGCGGATGTCACCGTCGCGGATCCCGCCGAGCAGCACGCACGTCATGGCTCGACCGTAGTGTGCGACCGGAACCAGTGTGCGACCGGAACCAGTGCGCGACCGGAATCCGTCGAGCCTGACAGAATCCGACCCGTGAAGAAATGGCTGCTGTTGATCACCGCGATCCTGACCGAGGTGTCTGCGACCCTGTCGTTGCGCGCGGCCCTCGATCACCCCGCCTGGTACGTCGTGGTCGTCGCCGGATATCTGGCGGCGTTCACCGCTTTGTCGTTCGTCCTGCGAGAGGGCATGGGACTCGGTGTTGCATACGGAATCTGGGGCGCAACTGGTGTCGTCCTGACCGCGGTGTTCGCCACTGCCCTTTTCGGGGATCCTCTGACGGCCACCATGGGCGTTGGGATTGCATTGGTCATCGGCGGAGTGCTGTGCGTCGAACTCGGCTCTCAGGCAGCTGCCGACAGCGGACCGGCGGATCCGGCATGACCTTCGTGTTTCTGATCGCTGCGATTATTTCCGAGGTCACCGCAACACTCTCACTGAGGATGGCGTCGCAGGACGGCAGCGACAAGCGTTGGCTTGCGGTTGTCACCGTGGGGTATCTCGCCGCTTTTGCCTTCCTCACACTCGCACTCGACGCGGGCCTGACGATCGGCGTGGCGTACGGAATCTGGACCGCGTGCGGGGTGGCGCTGACCGCAATCGCATCCCGCATTCTCTTTCGCGAACCGCTGACCAAACTGATGATCGTAGGGATCTGTCTCATCGCCGCAGGCGTGCTTCTCATCGAACTCGGAGCGGGTCACTGAGCCCAGCACATTTCAGTGTAAGGTTTACCTAACTTTGCTCTGGAGGTAGTCCGCGGTGCTGATCCCTGCCCTTCGTGAAATCGACGACGGTCCACACCTGGACGACGGTCCCCACGTGCGGGAAACCGACCGCCACACTCCGATGGCGCGTGCCGTCCCGGCGCCATTTCAACTGACGACGTACATCGTCGAGACCGACCACATCACCCAGTGGCCACAGCACGCTCATGCCGAGCACGAACTGATCTGGTCCGACCGCGGCGTCGTCAACATGATCATCGACAATCAACTCTGGACCGTCACGCCCGGCGTCGGCCTGTGGATCCCTCGCGGAGTCCTCCACGAAGGTCAGGCCAATCCCCACGTCGCATTCCGTGCCACCCTCTTCACGCCCGAGTTGTGGACTCCCGCCTGGAACGAACCGTGCATCGTGACGTTGAGTGAAGCGGCCCGGGTACTGCTCATCCACCTCGCGCACACCGGAATGCCTGCCGAACAACGCCTTCGGGCGCAGCAGGTCTGCGTCGATCTCCTCACTCCCGCATCGGCTCCGCATTTCGACGTGCCGATCCCCCGCGATCCGCGGCTACGGATACTCGTCGACAAGGTGCTGTCGGACCCCGCCGACGATCGATCACTCGATCAGTGGGCGCACGTTCTCAGCCTCAGCCGACGCACGGTCACCCGGATTTTTGCCGCGGAACTCGCCCTGAGTTTTGCGCAGTGGCGCACTCTGGTTCGCATGAGCACAGCCCTCGGCATGCTCGGGACCGGAATGAGTGTGAACGCCGTCAGCCGCCGTGTCGGTTACGGGACGTCGAGTTCCTTCATCGCCGCTTTTCGCAAGACGGTCGGCTACACCCCCGGCAATGCGCTCGCCGCTGTCAACTGACTCGAGCCTGACCTGTTGTCGACATCGGCTGGCCCCTTCGCTACACGCACGCGCCCTACATTCACTTAGGTAAGCCTGCTCTCATGTGCGTACCGCGCTGAGTCGTGCAAGCACTTCCCCGATCAATCCCGAGGAGTTTCGCGTGTTCAGATCTGCCCGTCAGAGAATTCGTCCGCAACGGAAGAGGCGAATTGTCGTTGCGCTGATGGTGGCGGCCGCACTGCCTCTGACCGCCTGCACGCAGTCGTCATCGGACGCCCAGGAAAATAGTTCGTCGGCATCCGCTGTCGAGGACGGCGCATATCCAGTCACGATCGAGCACGCATTCGGCGGCACCACCATCGACAAGGAACCGACACGGATCCTCACCCTCGATTCCGCGGCGGCAGACACCGTCATCGCCCTCGGCGTCACCCCGATCGCGATGCAGAAGGACTCGTGGGCCGGCGACGCCGACGGGTTCCTGCCGTGGACGCGGGCAGAACTCGAAAAGTCAGGCCAGACGCTGCCCACCCCCGCGCCGTACTACTCCGACAGCGGTGAGCTTCTGTTCGAGCAGATTCTCAATGCCGCGCCCGACCTGATTCTGGCCCCGTACTCGGGCTTCTCCGAGCAGGATTACCAGCGGCTGAGCTCGATCGCACCTACCCTTCCCTACGACACCAAGCCATACCAGCCGAGCTCGTGGCAAAACCTCGCCACCGATGTAGGCAAGGCCCTCGGCCGTCCCGCTCAGACCGCAGCGCTGATCAAGTCGGTTGAGGAAACGGTTCAGGAGTCGAAGGCGAGCCATCCCGAATTCAACGGAGTCACCTTTGCCTTCGGGTCCTATATTCGCGAAGGAGAAACCGAAACCGCCATCTACGGCCCGGACGATCCACGCGTCAAGTTTGTCGAAAACCTCGGGCTCACAGTCGCTCCCGACGTAGTGAACGGCGCCAAGAACTTCGCCGGCGACTCGTTCTTGTTCGGCATCAGCATGGAGAAGCTCGACACGATCAACACCGACGTTTATCTCGGCTGGGCAAGCGATCAGTCGGAGGTCGACAGCACGTTGGCCAACACTCTGTTCGCACGGTGGCCGGTCATCGCCAACGGAAAAGACTTGTGGATCACCGACAATCGCCTGACGGCCGCGACCATGTACGTCAGTGTTCTGAGCGTCCCGTGGGCAACCGACCAGCTGGTACCCCAGTTGACCGAACTGGTTGCGAAGTAGCAGCTCGACCCTCCTGATCAGAGATTTGAAGGCCACTCACTGCGCAGCGTTGCAAAAACCACAGTGTCGGTCCACTCGTTCTTGATCCACGCGTTCTGCCGAAAATGCGCCTCTCGCCGCATCCCGATTCGCCGCGCGAGTCGTGCCGAGGATTCGTTTCTCGCATCCATCTGCGCGACCACACGGCGTAATCGGGGTGTTGCGAACACCAGGTCGATCAGAGCGGTCACAGCTTCCGTCGCGAATCCTCGGCCGCCGAAGTCGGGCGAGAATGCCCACCCGACTTCAGCCGTGTGCGCGGTTTCGGCTGTGCAACCCGATTCCTCGACTAGCCAGGCACTCACACTTCCGACAACCATGCCGTCACTTTCAACGACAAGTGCTACCGCTCCGGCAGCAAGGTCACGACGAGAGATCCTGCTCTGCACAGCCTCTCGAGCCTCCGCGAGATCCCAGGGATCGTTCAGCAAATACCGGCATACGTCGCTGCGCCCGTAGAAGGTGAGGAGATCCCGGTGATCGCCTGGACGGTAGGTACGAAGCACCAACCGATCCGTCCGAATCATTTCCGGTGCAGTCGTCGTCGCCTCACCTACGTCCGCCATATCCATGCCGACACGGTAGGTTCTTTCGAATTCGTAGGCGAATGAATATCGCAATGCCGTGCAGCGCTCAATGTTTGATTTGCCCTCCGACGGGCTACTTCACCACCGTAAAAGGTCGGAATACGGAGTTATGCCAGGCAATTTCGCACTTGAAATCTAGGGGCGGTCATGTCCGAGGATTCACTGGTCAAGCAGGGTG